>NZ_JARVTA010000006.1:0-280818 GCF_030208915.1 Arthrobacter sp. efr-133-TYG-104 | reverse complement strand
CCGCACGCCGCTACTTCAAAAACGACACCCACTCCATCGTCACCAAAACACTCCAACTCCTCGCCGCCAAGGGAGAAGTTGACGCAAGTGCACCGGAGCAGGCCATCGAGAAGTACCGCTTGCTGGATGTCACTGCTGGCACCACCGGCGGAGCAGGCGGAGACGCCTAACAAAGCCGGCTGCACCGACCACAGCTGGACAAGCACTACCGCGACGGCGGCCGGCACCGAAAGGTGACGGCCGCCGTCGGGCTTTAACGCGGTATCCGGAGGCCTCCGCGAGGTGACCAGCAACAACGTCTGTTGTAGCCTTCTCACAAATGGAGCTTCAGAGAGCTGGGCCGTATGCTCTTTCCATGGCAGAGCCCAGCAAAACCACGTCCAAGCGCAAAGCAGCAGCGCAGGCCTTAACGCCGGAAAAGGCTGAGACCCTGCGTCAGCTTCGCGCCAACGTGGGGCAGTTGTCCACCAGCACCATGCGGCAACTCGAAAAGTCCCTGCCGTGGTACAGCCGGCTCAGCTCGGACGAACGCTCGGCCTTGGGCCTCGTGGCCCAGAATGGAATCGCCGCATTTGTCACGTGGTACGAGAGGCCGAGTTCGCCGTCGTGGATCCTCACGGACGTGTTCGGCAACGCCCCCACTGAACTGACCCGTTCCATCAGCTTGCAGAAAGCACTGCAGTTGATTCGCATTGTGGTTGAAGTCGTCGAGGACCAAGTTCCGGTGATCGCGCCGGAATCGGACCAGCCGTCCCTTCGCGAAGCGGTCCTGCGCTACTCCCGGGAAGTCGCGTTTGCCGCCGCAGACGTCTATGCACGCGCCGCCGAGTCCCGCGGCTCGTGGGATACACGGCTCGAAGCCCTCATCGTGGACGCCATCCTGCGCGGCGAGAATACGGACGCCTTGCGGTCAAGGATCGCCGCGCTGGGGTGGAAAGCCCAAGAGCGCTTCACGGTAATGGTGGGCAATTCGCCGTCGGAACCGAGCGCAAGTTACGTGAGCGAACTGCGACGCATGGCCGGACGATTCGCCGAGGATGCCTTAGTGGGGATCCAGGGAGACCGGCTCATCCTGATTCTGGGCGGGGTTCACGATCGGGACACGGCATACGTCAAACTCAGCGAATTATTTGCCCCCGGCGCAGTGGTCTACGGGCCGGAAGCCGGCTCACTTTTGGAAGCGAGCAGTTCCGCTCAAGCAGCATTCGCCGGACTCACGGCGGCCCGGGCGTGGCCTTCCGCTCCCCGCCCCGTTGCCGCAGACGACCTCCTGCCTGAAAGGGTGGTGTCCGGCGATGACGCAGCACGCCGCTCACTGATCAAAAACATCTACCGCCCCCTTCTCGCCGCCTCAAACGGCTTGGTGGAGACGCTGGGCACCTATCTCGAATTGGGTCATTCGCTGGAGGCAACGGCCCGCGAACTGTTCGTCCATGCCAACACCGTGCGCTACCGTTTGAAGCGTGTCTGCGACGTGACAGGCTGGGATCCCCTGCTTCCGCGCGAAGCGTTTGTGCTGCAAACAGCCCTGGTCGTGGGACGGCTTTCGGCCCAACCGAAGGCCGCTCCTGACCGTCACGCGTCACGTTCCCAGCACTGAACCGTTGTAGACTTCCTACAAACTGACCCAGTGAGCTTGGTGTACGCAAACACCAGTGGATCACGTGGCAATTTGGAAAGCTGGATACGTGCTTGCAATCGTCTGCCCTGGACAGGGCTCCCAGACCCCCGGATTTCTGGCCCCTTGGCTGGAGCTCCCTTCCGTTGAGGGCCATTTGGCCGCATTAAGCGAGATCGCAGGCATTGACCTCAAGGCCCATGGGACCACGTCCGATGAAGAGACCATCAAGGACACCGCAGTAGCGCAGCCGCTGATTGTCGCGGCTGGCTTGATTGCGGCCAAGTCATTGTTCGACGTCGAACTCAGCACCCTTCCCGTCATCCTGGCCGGGCACTCGGTGGGCGAGATCACCGCCTCGGCCCTCGCAGGTGTCCTCACCGAATCCGAGGCCATGACCTTCGTCCGGGAACGGGCCAACAGCATGGCAGCGGCAGCAGCAGTCACTCCCACCGGCATGAGCGCGGTTTTGGGCGGAGACCCTGCCGAGGTCCTGGCAGCCATCGAGGCTTCCGGCGCAACGCCCGCCAACGTCAACGGCGCAGGACAGACAGTGGCCGCGGGCACCTTTGACCAGTTGAAAGCCTTGTCTGAGAACCCGCCGGCGAAAGCGCGCGTCATTCCGCTGAAGGTCGCGGGTGCCTTCCACACATCGCACATGGCCCCCGCCGTCAGCGCACTCGAAGCCCTGAAGCCCTCGCTCTCACCGCAGAGCCCATCGGTTCCGCTGTTGTCCAACTACAACGGTCAGGAAGTAACGGCAGGTCCTGCCGCCGTCGATAGCCTGATTGCCCAGGTATCCCGCCCCGTTCGCTGGGACCAGTGCATGGAAACCCTCGTGCAGCGTGGGGTGACCGGCGTTATCGAATTGACCCCTGCAGGAACACTCGCGGGCCTCGCCAAGCGCGGAATGCCCGGGGTGAAGACCGTCGCCGTCAAAACACCGGAGGACCTGTCTGCGGCCCTCGCACTCTTCGCCGAACTGGAGGGACAGGCATGAGCACTCCCGTACTGAAGCAAGCCCCGGTCAACAAGAACGCCCGCATTCTGGGGATTGGCGCGTACCGCCCCGACGTTATTGTCACCAACGAGGACGTCTGCCAGTGGATCGATTCCTCCGATGAGTGGATTCGCCAGCGCACCGGCATCATCACCCGTCACCGCGCCGCTGCCGACGTCAGCGTCATCGACATGGCCGAAGGCGCAGCCCGGGAGGCAATCCAGCACGCGGGCATTGACCCTTCGCAGTTGGGCGCTGTCATCGTCTCCACCGTCACCCACCCCTACGCCACGCCGTCGGCTGCCGCTGCGCTGACAGAGCGTTTGGGTGCGACGCCGGCCCCGGCCTATGACATCTCGGCCGCCTGCGCCGGGTATTGCTATGGTGTGGCCCAGGCGGACGCCCTTGTCCGATCCGGTGCCGCGACTTACGTTCTTGTTGTCGGTGCCGAGAAACTTTCGGATGTCATCGACAACCACGAACGGACAATTTCGTTCCTCCTTGGCGACGGCGCGGGTGCCGTTGTAGTGGGACCATCGGAGACTCCCGGCATCGGTCCCTCGGTGTGGGGTTCGGATGGGAGCAAGTGGGATGCGATCGGAATGACGCATTCCCTTGAAGACGTCCGCGCACTGGGTGAGTCGGCCCGGCACTCCGACGAAACCGATGACCTCGCGCTTATCTCCGCCACACAGGATGTGTGGCCCACACTGCGCCAGGACGGTCAAACTGTTTTCCGGTGGGCAGTCTGGGAAATGGCCAAGATGGCGCAGCAAGCCCTCGACGTCGCCGGAATCGAAGCCAGCGACCTCGCAGCGTTCGTCCCCCACCAGGCGAACATGCGGATCATTGATGAGATGGTGAAGAAGCTGAAGCTTCCGGAGACTGTCGTCGTCGCCAGGGATATCGCCGAGGCGGGCAATACATCTGCGGCCTCCATCCCTTTGGCCACCCACCGCCTGCTCAAGGAAAACCCGGAGCTTAGCGGCGGCCTGGCCCTGCAGATCGGCTTCGGCGCCGGACTGGTGTTTGGTGCGCAGGTAGTGGTCCTGCCGTAATACGACCTACAAACCCAAACCGTAACCGCGGTTTGCCCCCTTTCCGGCGTCAGCCGGTACAAACAAGAAAAGGAGCCAACAATGGCTAGCAACGAAGAAATCCTGGCCGGCCTGGCTGAAATCGTTAACGAAGAGACCGGCCTTGCACCCGAGGCCGTGGAGCTGGACAAGTCCTTCACCGAGGACCTGGACATCGACTCCATCTCCATGATGACCATCGTGGTCAACGCTGAGGAGAAGTTCGGCGTTCGCATCCCGGACGAGGAAGTCAAGAACCTCAAGACGGTCGGCGACGCCGTCAGCTTCATCGCCAACGCACAGGACTAGTCCTGACACCAGCTGTGCCGGGCCCGGAGCTCTATCCCTGGGCCCGGCACAGTCGCAGTAACACCCAACGATTTTTTGCCCCCGCTGCGAACCCGCGAGCGGAACGGCTGATCCGACAGAGAGTGATCGCATGGCACGCAAAGTAGTCATAACCGGTCTGGGGGCCACCACTCCCATCGGCGGCGACGTACCCACAATGTGGCAGAACGCGCTGAAAGGGGTCTCCGGTGCCCACACGCTCGGTGACGAGTGGGTGGCCAAGTACGACCTCCCCGTCCACTTTGCGGCCCGATGCTCCGTACCAGCGCTTGACGTGTTGAGCCGTGTGGAGGCCAAGCGCATGGACCCTTCAACCCAGTTCGGCGTTATCGCTGCCCGGGAAGCATGGGCCGACTCAGGTATCGACGAAATAGACCATGACCGGCTGGCTGTTGCCTTCGCTACCGGCATCGGTGGCGTCTGGACACTTTTGGATGCCTGGGACACGCTCCGGGAGAAGGGCCCCCGCCGGGTCCTGCCGATGACGGTCCCGATGCTGATGCCTAACGGCGTAGCTGCCGCTGTAAGCCTGGATCTGGGCGCCCGCGCCGGTGCACACACTCCGGTTTCCGCCTGCGCATCCGGTACCGAAGCCATGCACCTTGGCCTGGAGCTCATCCGATCCGGCAAGGCTGACGTGGTGGTGTGCGGCGGCGCCGAAGCTGCCATCCACCCCATGCCCATGGCTGCGTTCTCGTCCATGCAAGCGCTGTCCCGTCGCAACGACGATCCCGAACGTGCGTCCCGGCCGTACGACGTCGACCGCGACGGCTTCGTTATGGGTGAAGGCGCTGGCGCCTTGGTGCTGGAGGCCGAGGAACACGCACTCGCCCGCGGCGCCCGTATCTACGCCGAGCTTGCCGGAACATCGGTGACAGCAGACGCGTACCACATCACGGCGCCGGATCCCCAAGGCTTGGGCGCCACGCGTGCCCTCAAGGCTGCGATGTTCGACGGTCGCATCCAGGCAGAGGACGTTGTCCACGTCAACGCCCACGCTACATCGACGCCCGTCGGTGACAAGCCTGAGTACACGGCCCTACGAGCGGCCCTGGGGAGCCACGTGGACAACGTGGCCGTCTCTGCTACCAAGTCCCAGATGGGTCACCTTCTGGGCGCTTCCGGAGCCGTTGAGGCGGTATTGACGGTGCTGGCGGTTTACGAACGCAAGGCACCGGTCACCATCAACCTCGAGAACCAGGATCCGGAGATCCCCCTGGATGTTGTGACGTCCGTTCGGGACCTGCCGTCCGGAGACATCGTCGCACTCAGCAACTCCTTCGGCTTTGGCGGACACAACGCCGTCATCGCCGTACGCAACGTCTGAACGAGCAGCTTTCATAGCTGGTTCCCATAGCTGGATATGACAATGGCCCTACCTCTCGGTGGGGCCATTGTCATTGCTATGGGATGTTTCGTTGGTGATGTGTTCTGTTGTAATGCCAGTTAGCCAACTTGGTGCAGCCAGCGTACCGGGGCTCCTTCGGCGGCGTGCCGGAACGGCTCCAGCTCTTCGTCCCAAGCTTCGCCCAAGGCCAATGACAGCTCGTGGTAGACCGCGGAGGGGTCACCTGCGCCCGACTCGTAGGCGTACCGGATGCGGTCTTCGCTGACCATGATGTTGCCGTGAACGTCCGTGACGGCGTGGAAGATTCCCAGTTCAGGGGTGTGTGACCATCTGGCCCCGTCCACGCCTTGGCTCGGTTCCTCGGTGACTTCATAGCGCAAATGCGCCCAGCCGCGAAGAGCCGACGCCAATAGCGCCCCGGTACCGGGCGAGCCAGTCCAAGACAACTCTGCCCGGAACATTCCAGGCGCAGCTGGCTGTGGGGTCCACTCAAGATCGGTCCGCTTATCCACGACCGATCCGATGGCCCACTCGACATGCGGACACAAGGCAGTAGGCGCCGAGTGCACGAACAGGACACCGCGGGTTGTTGCAACAGACATTCCATCCTCCATAGCTGTAGGTACGTCTTCCCCAACGTCCTCTGCCTGGATGGATTGCAGCTGCTGCGAGGTGCCATGGAACGCTTGCCTGCAGCTATTCACTTTTTCTTGTAACCAGACCGATCGTATCCCACGTCGGACCGCAATCGACGCAGAGCTAACCTTCATCCATAAATTGAAGGTTCCCCCTTGTTGCTTTCATTTTGCCGTACGGTGCTGGATTCCGCCAGTGCGACGGCGCCAGCGTCATCTTTCAGGCCCGTGGGTGGGCTTGCAGGTAGCTTTTCCGAAGCCTGTCGACGGAGACGTGCGTGTAGATCTGGGTAGTCGCAAGGCTGCTGTGCCCAAGAATCTCTTGCACGGCCCGCAAATCGGCTCCCCCATCCAGCAGATGGGTCGCCGCGCTGTGCCTGAATGCGTGTGGCCCCGTGGCTGAGGTATCTCCCAATGCCTGGAGCAGCCCGTTCACCACAGCTCGGACCTGCCGCGCATCCACCCGGTGACCCCTCACTCCCAGAAACAGCGCCGCGCCGCTGCTCGGTTTAACCAGCGCGGGACGGCCACGCCGGAGCCAGTCGTCCAAGGCCAAGGAGGCCGGAATCCCGAATGGAACGGTCCGTTCTTTGTTTCCCTTGCCCACTACGCGCAATGTGCGCCGGTCAAAGTCGAGGTCGTCAACATCCAAGCCAACAAGCTCACCTACACGGATGCCGGTCGCGTACAGCAGCTCGACCATGGCCCGGTTTCGGACGGGCATCGCCGCCCCCTCTTGAGCTGCGGACTTCAAGTCATTTGCGATCCGAGTAACCTGTTGCTGTTGGAGAACACCCGGCAATGTCTTTTCCCGCTTGGGTGCGCGCAGCCGCACGGATGGATCTGTTGCAATGAGTTCTTCACGGAGGGCCCAACCCATGAAAGATCGAGCAGTGGCAGCACGGCGGGCAAGGGTCGCTCTGGACATTCCGGACTCACTCTGCGCACCCAGCCACCGGCGCAGGCAACCAAGTTCGAGGTCTTCGAGTTCTTGGATGCCCTCGTGCGCCGCGAAGCCGAGGAGGCTTTCAACGTCTGCCAGGTAGGCACGGACAGTATGCGGCGATCTCGCGCGTTCGCCTTCCAAGTACCGTCCAAAAGCCTTGACAGCACCCTTGAAACTGCCGGGCAATGATTCGTCGTTCACCCTCCCAACTGTGCCAGTAGCGGTCCCCGAGATCACGTCTGACATGCCTTTTGCCGGCGTCGCCTAATTCTTCTTGGTCCGCCTCCACGCTCCCCTCTCCGAAACAGCGAGGCCCAAGAGGCCAAGACGCCCAAGTCCCGCACGCACCGACTCGGGGCTGAGGCCCGCCACGACCGTCAACTTCTCGACAGAACTTGCCGACAGGAGGGGAAGGGCATCCAGCAGGATCAAATCCTCCAGCGACAAACCGTCGTGGATCGCGGGAGGCGTGTCCTTCTCATCAGGAGCTCCTTCCCCGATCCTTCCGGCTAGTTCCGCGACCTCCCCTACGTCTGTTACGCATATAGCACCGCCGTCCCTGAGTAGCCGATGGCAGCCTGCCGAGTTGGCACTGTGGATGGACCCGGGAACAGTGGCCACCACGCGACCGAGGGTCTCGGCATGGTGGGCGGTATTGAGGGCACCTGAACGCCACCGGGCCTCAACCACCACAGTCACCGCCGCCAAGGCCGCTATCAATCGGTTCCTTTGCAGGAACCGATATCGAGTGGGGGCAGAACCGGGCGGAACTTCTGAAATGACTGCCCCTTGATGCGACACCGCGCGGAGCAGGTCCTCGTTGCCGGAGGGGTAGAAGCGGTCCACTCCCCCTGCCATGACGGCGACGGTTGGTATGCGGGCCACCCCGCCGCTGAGAGCCCCTCGATGGGCGTGTGCGTCGATTCCGTATGCACCACCTGAGACCACTGTGTAGCCTCTTTGGGCAAGACCATAAGCGAAGTCGCCCGTAACTGAGGCACCGTAGCTCGTGCTGTCCCTGGATCCCACAAGGGCCACAGTCTGCCGGGCGGGAGGAAGGGGTTCCTCATGTCCGCGCCACCAAAGGCACAGTGGTTCCTGAAGGCCCAGGTCCTCCAATTGCTCGGGCCATAAGTCATCTCCCGGGACAATCAACCGCCCACCAAGCCGGCGCATCGTCTCAAGGTCTCGGTCCGGCGCGAGATCGGCGATACGGGGCGCCCAGCGCCGCAAGCTCTCCGGTAAGCCCGCCCAGGTTGATGTTCCTGCCTCTTCGGCGAGCAAGGAGGAGATTTCCTGCTCCAGCGCCGCCCCGGTGGCCACCTCTCCTGTGGCGATCCCCACTGCCTCCACGGCACCGGCTGCGCGGACAAGGGCGAGCCCCACGGTGTCTTGGGGCTCCATGAGCCGGGATAATGCGGCCCGGGCAATCCGTTCCTTCTCCAGCGCGTTCATGCGGCCGCTGCCTGGCGCAGGCCCAGTGCTTGGCCAATGTGGTCTGCGTCCGGAGCCTCGCTGTGTTCCAGGTCCGCCAACGTCCAAGCCAACCGCAGCACGCGGTCGTAGCCCCTTGCGGTGAGGATGCCTCGTTCCAGTGCCGTATCGAGAATGTGCGTCGTGCGGGGATGCAGCTTCAACTCGCCTCGGAGAATACGGCCTGGCACTTGGGAGTTTGCGTCCAGTCCCAAGTACCCCAACCTGTCAGATTGCCGACGCCGAGCGGCCTGCACCCGCGCGGCGACTGCACCGGTGTCTTCTTCCATCTGTGCCTGACCGAAGTCGGCAAGTGACACGCGTTGGACTTGGAGTTGGATATCCACCCGGTCCAGCAAAGGGCCTGACATGCGGGCAAAATAGCGCCGGCGCATCAGGGGCGTACAGGTGCACTCCACGCCCTTGCCTGACGCCTTTCCGCACGGACAGGGGTTGGCAGCGAGAACGAGCTGGAATCGGGCCGGGTATGCTGCTGTTCCGGCGGACCGGTGTATGACCAGTTCCCCACTCTCCAGCGGCTGGCGAAGCGCGTCCAGGACTCGTCGCTCATATTCGGGCGCCTCGTCAAGGAACAGTACGCCGCGGTGCGCGCGTGAGGCGGCACCAGGCCTCGGCAAGCCGGAACCACCCCCGATAATTGCCGCCGCGGTGGCACTATGGTGCGGATTCTCGAACGGCGGCCTGCGTATCAGGGTGGTCAAGGATGACCGCACCGCCGCCAAGGAATGGATCGCCGTGACTTCCATCGCCGCCTTGTCGCCAAGGTCTGGAAGCAATCCCGGCAACCGCTCGGCGAGCATGGTCTTCCCAGCCCCTGGAGGAGTGCACACTTAAGCGTGCATGCGCCCTGACCTGCGGTTATGTCCCAAAACGGGCATCCCGTCGAGGGGACCCAGCTTACTTCTTGTGGGGCCCGTCGCTGTCCCCGAACCTGAGCGCCGCATCTCGACAGCCCTTCAGGACTTCGAGATTGTGCCGCTCGACCTCGGGGTCGTAGTCGAATGCCACCCGCAGCCGCGACATCTGTTCGAGCACCTCCTCATCGTTCAGCTGAGCCAGCCACCTGGCGATCTGCGGTTCGCTCGGGGAGCCATCTATCATGCTGATCATCTCGGCTAGATCGCCACGCGCCGATGCTGCAACCAAGGCCTTTTTGTGGCGTTCCCCGGCCGATGTCGTCGACCCCGCCGACATCGCCTGGCGCTCGTCCTCATGTCCGACGGAGATCTCGTAGCGCGTCGGAAGCCCAGGCTCGGGTGGCTCGGTCCCTGTGATCAGGCGCGGAACGGCTTGCGTGCGTACCCAGTGGGCGATCTCCTCCAGCTCCTCGATTAGCACCGGCCACCGGTCAGTACCCGGCCGATTGATCCCGACTGTCGGGAACAGGGTGACGGGGACCTTCGTGCCGATGGGTGTCTGGGCGATGACCTCGCCGACACGCAGCGGTTCCTCGGGCCGAGGCGCAAGATCACGGATTGAACGGGGCATCCGGTCGTCCTCGTACATGGCAGCCAGGCGGACCGCGGTGATCGCCGGCATCCTGTGCTTCGCATGATTGGTGTGCAGCACAAGCCGGGCAAGAGGATGGGACTGCGGCTCCATCCGACGGTGGAACGGCTGCAGGGCCTCCAGCCGTCGGGCGAGCTCTCCCCGCCCTCGCAGCGACGGAGGCCCATTGCGGGCCCGCTTTTTCTTCCAGTCCTCAAATTTCTCCCAGGTGTCCGAGGCAGGCACTTCGACCAGTTTGGCCGCCTTCGCGTCGAGGGGCGCACCGTCCAGGAACTCGGCCTCTGCGAAAAGGGTGTGTTCGAGCGCAGCCCGAAGCGTCACGAGCGCGTCGGCTACGAGGAGCGGCACTTTCCGTGGGATCGGAGCCACGCGCCCAACGACTGTGCAGCTGAACGCGGCGGTCGTGGGCACTTCGACCAGCCCGAAGATGCCCTCGGGCTGCGTCTGGTAGGCGAACAGCAGTGCGGAAACCTGTCCGATCAGCTCCTCTGCATGTGCCAGTGTGGCGGCAACGCCGAGGTGGCGGTCCGGGAGCCAGTCATGCCTCACGTCGGTCTGCGCTCAGCTCTCGTCGAACGGCAGGCGGACGACCTCATCGCCCGGGTCTTCCGGACCTGCTGGCGGAGCCGCGCTCGGGTGGTCCTGGTACAACTCGTCCGAGGCGCTCTGGTCGTAGGTATCGGAGAGGCCTGCACCATTGGTCCCGAGGACCTGCTCCCAGTTGAATCCCATACACACGACTTTATCGGCCGGTGTCGAACTCGCGAAGGATCGCCTCGACGCGCGCGGTCAGTTCATCGGCGCGCTTGAGGATCTGCTCTTCCTCCTCGCGCGACATCTGCCGCCTGGGGCTGGCCGGCATCGCAGCTGCAGCAGGCACCGGCGCAGGTGCGGGCTCCGGACTGTCGAGCAGCAGGGCTGCGGCACTGATGACCGCCGACAGCGAGGATGGGTGCATGGAGCGGTAGGCATCGATCCATCCCCAGCGGTCCACGGCTGGCAGCATGCCGACGCAGAGGTGCCAGTCCGGATTGGGGTCCGGCCGCAGGTGCCGGTGCGCGGGGCCGTCTTCGTCGCGGCGGTTCCCCAGGGCGCGGACGGAGCCGTGCGACCACCCGCTGTTGGTGCCGATCACATCGAGCCACGACCAGGTGGCGCATGCCGGACAGGCATCCGGTTCCGGGGCGACACCGATCTGCCCGCGCACCCGGTGCATTCCGTCCGGCCGCAGTCCCAGCGCAGCTGACCTGTCCAGTCCGAGGCCTCCGTGGGTGCGACGTGCCAGCAGCACCGCCGCGAACAGCATCCGCCGCAGCCGCAGCCGGAAAACCCAGTGGGTGTCCGGGTGCTGGATGATCGCCGTTGCGCGCCGGATCAACCGCTGCAGGGAATCAGGGTCGTCCCGGTGCCCGCGCGGCCAGGCCGGGGCGACGGGATCTATGGGAGCCAGCCGCCGGCGCAGAGCCGCGAGCACAGCCTGGGACGGCTGCGCCTGCTGCGAGAAACACGAGAGCGATACCTCGTCGATCTTATGGGTGGGCACGCCCGTGACGGAGCACCAGTCGGTCCAGAGATCGGGAAGCGCCGTCGTCATCCTCACGATTCTCCCATCGTGGCTTGGTTCGACACGAGCGTCGCCTCAGGCGAGGGTTAGGCCTGCTACTCGCGACCGCTCTTGTCCGCATAACTCTCAATGGGCCATCCGCCGATGCTCAGCCATCAAGCCCGAAAGCAGCGGTCACGTGCTCGATCGTGAACTGGTTTCGCAGCCTTGTAGCCGTATTCTGGTTGGCGAAAAGACCCGTTTTCCGCACGGCCTGCGCTTGTGGAACGGCCCGTATCCATTCGACCGGAACAACCCATTCAGCATTGTCGTCGTTCTCATCGCCCTCGTGGCGATAATTCCCGGAGAGGTCGAGTTCATGCAGCTGTCGATCGGCCCCGTTCACGAGAAGCGTGCTTTGGTCGTATCGCTGGGCTTCGCCGGCGACGGTACCAACTCCTACATACCCAATCTTGGGAATGTAGGCGAAGACTCTGGCACCAATCGGCAGATTCTTGAGCGTCTGAGAGTATCTCTTGCCGCCGCCGCCCGAGACGAAACCGTACTTCATGCCGTCGACCCATTGCCGGCCTGTTGGCTCTTCACCAAATGAGACGTACCAGTCAGACCCGTTCCAAGGCTCACGTGTCTTATTCTTCCGCGAGATCGCGGAAATGGACGACTTGGCTTGTTCGCTCTGATCGACCAGCCAGCTGCGGGCAAGGTACGAAGATCCGTTGTCCTGAAAATGTCTGAAGAAGACGACGTTGATCGGAACATCGAAGTCTTCATTGAGGAACCGCACGATGCGCTCGGTAGCGTTGTCAACGCTGGCGGCAACGATTGTAAATTCTTGTGCAGTGTTGACCTCTTCCGGAAGAGTGTCGCCGAAACGATCGGCAAACGCTTCTTCAAGAGCAAGGCCTGGACGGTAGGTGGCGAAGATATTGTCGATATCGCTTCGGCCAAGGGTTGCTGCCCACGAGCCATAATCGAGGGTTTGAGCGGCAACATCGCGTGGAGTTTTGTCGCGTTTGAGTTCGATTACGTGCAGCGACGCCGTTTCGTCCAGCGCGAGCAGATCTACGAATCCCCCATGTGCCGTCGGAACCTGCCGGCCAATGACGAGAAGCGGCTCGCCAAGCACTGACGGGTCAGACTCGATGTAGCCCTCCAACTGGGATTCCAAGCCGATTGATACCGGCACGATCCGGCTGAGTTGGCCGCCCTCTGCCCGCCACAAGCCCATCTCAACCGCCATTGGTCATTCCCTTTTGTCGTTCGACGAGTTCCTTGAGCTGGGCGTCGTAGACATAGTCGGTGATCTCGCCGGACATAATCATCGCAACGGCCTTGTTAATGATCTCCAGCGGCACCACGAACCACTCCGAGGGGTCGTAATCGCGTCCCTTCCGGTCGACCTGCGTCAGATCCAGACGCACCTCGGCAAACACTCGGTGCAAGAGATGCTCCAGCCACGATGCACGCACGTTGAAGAGCTGGTAGTCCGCCAGCACCTTCACGGGTGCCATCAGGTAGGTTGGCGAATGCGCCGCGTTCTTGATGCGGGTTTCGACCTTGGTGGTGGAGAAACCGATCTTGTGAAGGTCCTTCATTCCCGCGATCTGGGGGTCGTCGCTGAGCGACTGCAGCACGTAGATATGACCACTCTCCACGTCCGCGTCGAGGACCTCGTCCGCATCGTGGCCGGTCCGCGCCAGGACCTGGCCCTGCGCCTCGTACATACGGGTCATGAGGCTCTGCCTGTACATCGCCGACTCCGTGCCGTTCTCGAAGACGACGCGCAGGCGCTGCTTCTGCCTCGGCCTACCACCAACGATCAGGTCGACGTCCTCGCCGACCTCTGCAACAAAACACATGACGCCGCTCAGCACGAAGAACACACCCTCGCGGATGAGATCCATGCCAGTGAAGGGCATCAGCTTGTACGTGCCCTGGGCCAGCTCGGCGTGCTTCGTTTTGAACAGCGGCTCGAACAGGTCGAAGTCCTCGGACTTCACCCGCTGGGCAACCGAGTCCGGAGCCTCGGGACGCTTGATCACGGGCAGATCCGACACGTCGAGGATGCCGGAGTCGTCGCCGAGCAGATCGTCCAGGTCATCACTCTCAAAAAGATCGTCCAGCGACTCAGGAGCTGCCTCTATTGCCAGCAGCTCGAACTCCGTGTCGAGGTGTTTGAGCGCTGCGATCTTCTCGTCGTTGGCGAGGATACCTTCGAGCCGGGCCCCAAGCTTCCGCTCGGCGACCTCTCGGGTCGCCGAGCTAGGCAGACGCCCGTGCGTCCGGCGGAACTCCACAATTTCCAGAAACGCCCGCTCGAGCCGGTCGGACGAGGTGATCTTCTTGGGTTTCTCGGGCGCGTCGAGGAGCCCGTCGAGGTCGTTGTCGATGAGGTCCTGCAGGGAGGACGGTGCTGCTTCGAGGACGTCGTCGTAATCGCTCATTCGCTCTCCACCATCTCAGTCGCGCGCTTCTGTGCTTCAAGCTTCTGCTTGGCCCGCTGGAGCCACAGCAGTGCGTCTGCATACCGCTTCTCAGTCGGGTCCTCGGCCCTCGGGTCCGGTTTCCGATCGTTGACCTTAATCCAGTTCTTGATCCGGGGAACGAGGGCCAGCGCCTCTTCCTCGGTGAACTCGACTCGGGTGGCAGTGATCTGGTCCTGGATGATCCGCAGCACCGAAGTCGTCACCGACCTCGAGATGACCTCGAACGCTCGCTGGAACGGGTTAACCGAATCGATGAGGTTGATGTTTAGCTCGTCGATGTTGACGAACTTCTCCGCCATCTTGATGAACCGCTTGTCCCCTACAGTGCGCACTTCGCCGTTCTTGATCACCGAGTCCACGACGACCTGTTGCCGCACCTCTTCCACCTGCGCCTCTGTGAGGTCCGGGTACTTCTCGCGGATGATTTTCGGAATCAGCACCTTGTTGGTCGTCTCCGCGTCCACTGAGCCGGCGGCGGCCCGCGCGAAGGTGTCGTCCTGGAGGATCGTCGCCTTCAGGTCGTTCAGATCAGTCTCCACGATCTGCTTCACGCGCGCGCTCGATGGCTCCTTGAAGCCCTTGATCTTCAGCTGCCCCGGCACCGCGGAATCGTCGCCGTCGAACTTCTTCGTCTTGAAGGTGAAGTTCTGCGCGAGGACCTGCTCCATGAGGAGCGATGCTGTGATGGCCTTGAGCATGTTGTTGACCGAGACCTTCACTTCGCCCTGTGAGGCGTCGGGCTCGGCGATGAGGTTCGTGAACTGGGCGTGGGATTTGCCTGGGCTGTCGCGGGTGACCCGGCCGATGATCTGGATGACCTCGGTCAGAGAGGCCCGGTACCCGACGGTGAGGGCGTGCTCGGCAAACGGCCAGTCAAAGCCTTCTTTGGCCATGCCCAGCGCAATGATGATGTCGACCGCGTCGCGGTTTTTGGAGGCTGTATGAGCCAGGTAGTGGAGGGTGTCGCCGCGTTTCTTTTGGTCAGTGTCGTCGACGAGGTCCGCGACGCGGACAATGATTCCAGTGTCCTGCCGGCGCACGCTGATGATGCCGGTGTCAGGGTCGGTCTCCTCGACGTGCCCGATGACATCGATAATGCGACCGATCTCTTCGAGCTTGTCCTTCGTAGATTCACCCGAGTTGACATTCGGGATGTGCACGATGGTTTTCTTGTCGAGGTCGAGCACTTCGCCGATCGCGTCGGTGTAGCGGCCCTGGTAGAAGTGGTGGCCGATGCCGAGCGAGTGCAGGTGCTCGTATCCGTTGAGCTGGTCGTAGTAGTTGAAGGTGACCGGCGTGAACTTGGCCTCGTCCTCCGGCGAGAGCACCGGGACGGAGTCCCCGCGGAAGTAGGAGCCCGTCATCGCGACGATGTGGACGTCACTCCCGTTCATCACGTCGCGCAGGAGCGCGCCGAGGCGGCTCGACTCGATGTCCGCAGAGACGTGGTGGAACTCGTCGATCGCGAGAACCGTGCCGTTGAACGACTCCGGTGCCAGCCTCTCGAACGCGAAGCGGAGTGTCGCGTGGGTGCACACGAGCGTTGCATCGGGCCCTTCGAGGAAGCTGATGAACGCGTCGACCTTGCCCGCTGAAGAGCCGGCATCACAGAGGTTGTGCTCCGGCTTGATCTCCCAGTCTGCGAAGAAGCCGAATTTGGACAGTTCCGTCGAGGCGAAGGACGCGCCAATTGAGCGCTCCGGGACGGCCACGATGACCTTCTTACGTCCCTGGTTGTACAGCTTGTCGAGGGCAACGAACATCAGCGCACGGGATTTCCCGGACGCTGGCGGGGCCTTGACGAGGAGGTGTTGTGCGTCACGCTTCGCGAAGACCCGCTGCTGCATGTCGCGCATACCCAGCACGTCCGTGTTCACCGAAGCTTTCGTTTGTGCATAGGTGACGTCAACGATGTTTATGGGCTTCTTGATCGCGTTCACTTCGCGGTCCTCCGGGTCTTCTTCACTGGGGCCCTTGCGGCCTCGGCGTTTGTCATCTCCTCATACATAGCAAAGAGGTCAGACAGTCTTTGCTCATCGGTCTCGTATCCGCGCTTGGAGTAGATCGAATCGACCAGCGAGTCCACCTCGGCGTGAGCTTGTCGCAGGTCACCCGGCATTTTGTCAGGGTCGTAGAGCTCCGCGAGAGTCTGCTCACAGTGGTACTCCCTCACGTCGAGCACCCGGAGTGCAGCGGCGGTGAGTTTCTCCGTTGTCGCATCTGACAGTGGCGGTATGGGGAAGTTGTTATAGACGATGGTGTTTGAATACCGATAGTCAGTCTTCATGCGGCCCCCGACAGCCCGGGTCCACGACATGTGCATTGCCGATGTCAAGAGTGAAAACAGCCATGGTTCAGCGTCGTAAACTGCGAACGCAAGATTTGAAACGACTGTGTCTTTGTCTAGGTAGCCTATGGGAACATACGCTCGACGCACGGATGAAACACTCGGCACGACAATAGAATCGGTGAGCTTGTATGCGCGTTGAAGAAAACGGTGCGGCTGTGCTGCAAACTTCTTGGAGATACTGCTAGCCTTCTCTGCCTCCCGTGCCTTTTGCACGAGTGCCATACGTTCGTGAATATATTGAATGTTATGCGCTTCTTGGACTTCATCGTCGCGGATCCAGAGGCAGTAACGCTCGTCACCGTTGATGAATTCCGAAGCGCCTATGTACTTCTTAACAAAAGTTGCAGCTTCGGGGGCCATCGAGAGCAACCTGCCACGGTCTGCCTGGTTCAAGATGAGGTGGCCGCCGTCGGTTGGTTTCGACCCAAACACCATCGGCGGAAGAGATCCTGAAATCGGCTTCGTTCGACGTCCGACGATGACGCTTGGCGCGTCAGCTAGGTAGCCGTTGATGTTTTTGGCTGAGATCTGGAGATCGTCTGCAAATATGTACTTCTGAGCTGATGTCTCGTTTCGCAAGCTGATCACTGCGACGGTCACACCGGCGTTCCGTTTGGCATTGTTCTCCCATTTGAACGAGGTGTATGCGAAGCCTATCTCAATCCCCATATTGAAGATCGTAGGAAATAAAAGGCTGACGTGTTCGCCCTGCGCGACTGAGTTCGTTGTGACGAATGCAAGTTGAGCACGAGTTTTGTTGATGTAGTCGGAGCCTTTCATGAACCAGAGAGATATGTAGTCAAGGTTTTTCGAGAATGGTCGACTTCCAAAAACGTATGAAAAATCTGCCTTTTGTTCAGGCGATTGCATACTTGAGCCAACATATGGTGGGTTGCCGATCAGGTAGATCTCACCGTCGTCGTTCGGGCAGATCGCGTTCCAGTCGACGCGCGTCGCATTGCCCTGCTTGATCTGGCCGGTTTCCTTGAGTGGGATCAGCGGGATCGAGACGTTGAACTTCTCCTTGAACTCCGTGTTCATCTGGTGCTTGGCGATCCACAGGGAAAGAATGGCGACCTCAACCGCGAAGTCGTCGATCTCGATCCCGTAGAAGTTCTCGATGTTGATTCTGGACTCGGCGAATAGCACTTGGTGCTTGTCGTCCAGCTCGGCAAGGCGTTCGAGGACAGCGTGCTCGAGCTTTCGCAGCTCTTTATAGGCGATGATCAGGAAGTTGCCGGAGCCACACGCGGGATCGAAGACTTTGATGGCGCTGATCCGGTCGAGCAGCGCTTCAAGCTTCTTGACGGAGTCGAAGCTCTCGTCGAGATCGTCTTTCAACGCGTTCAGAAAGAGCGGCTCGATCGTCTTGAGGATGTTCGGAACCGAGGTGTAGTGCTGACCGAGGTCGCTGCGTTTGCCCGGTGTGACGATCGCCTGGAACATCGAGCCGAAGATGTCCGGGTTGATCTCGCGCCAGATGAGCTTGCCGGCATTGATGAGCTCTTCTCGCGCCTGTTTGGTGAACATGGGCACCACGTGGTGCTCAGACATCGTGAACAGCCGGCCGTTGACGTAGGGGAACGCCGCGAGGTGTTTGGGCCTGCCGGACGCCTCTGCGGTGTCGAGCGCCGTGAACAGGTCTGTGAGGAAGTCCGCGGTGTCCGAGCCGTCGTCCAGCGTGTGAGACCCTACGGCGTTGGTGAACTGGTTCTCGGCAAAGATCCCGGTGTCCTCGGCGAAGTAGCAGAACAGCAGACGAGTGAAGAACAGGTTAAGCGCGTGGCGTCCACGTGGTTGCTTAAGAAGATCAGGGTTCGCGCGGAGCAGTTCATCAAACAGCTTGCCCATGCGCTCGGCAGCCTTGACGTCTGCATGCGTTTCGGCGACGTACTGCGCCTTCTCCATTCCGGCCCAGGGCAGGAAGAAGGTGAAGTGCTGATCGATGTCCCTGATCGGGAATCCGATCGTCTCGCCGGTCTGGGTGTCCGTGGCGACGAGCTCGACGTAGTCGGTGACGATCACGAAGCGCGTGCTGTAGCGCACGACGTCCGGGGACGTCTTCAGTTCTTCCAGCACTTCCAGCGTGTCGCCAGATGTCTCCTTGAAGTAGACAACCTTCTTCTGCGCGACCTCACCCCCTTGGTCAGCTGCGACGTTCAGATCGCCGTTGCGCAGGCGAGTGACGCTGCTCTGAGGCTTTCCGTAGGCGAGCAGGAGATCGAAGATGAACTCGCGGTCGTACGTCTCACGGCCGGCGAGTGGTGCGACGCGCTCTTCGATGGCTTTCAGATTTAGCTTCGCCACGTACGAATTCCTTGTGCGCATGCAATACCGTCAATGGTCGCTGGGCGCTTGGTACTCATGCGCCTGTCCTCGACTCCGACTGAATTACCGTCTGCGTAAGACCATGGTTCACGCACGTTGCTACTCCTTACATGGCAGGGCGGGACACACTGCCCCTCGTGATCTTATCCGGGACCTGGCCGCTGCTGATTTCCCCTCACCGCGTCACGCGAAGGCAGTCCTTCTCCATGCCCCGATAAGCGCACTTACCAGAGACCCGGTTCGAAGCCGCCCCGTCGATCGCGGGTATGGGGAATCGCCACTGACAGACCATTGCGACTTGGATTCTCCGGCCAGTGAGTCGAGACTGGAGTCATGGCAGTACAGGTGAGGCTCGCAGCGCTCAGCGCTCCCACCGTCCCACCTGAACCGGAGGTGGACGACGAGCTGCGCGAGCTCGAAGAAATTTCGCGGTCTTTGGAAGGACACACGCTGTCTGCTGCCACCCGGCGCGCCTATGCCACGGCGTGGCGTGCCTTTGATGACTTCTGTACCGGCCACGGGCTGGAGGCGCTGCCTGCGCATCCGGAGACCGTGCGCTGGTACGTCGCCTGGATGTCCACGCAGCTCGATGACGACGGGCTCCCCCGGTTCTCCGTCGCGACGATCCGCCAGCGCCTGGCCGGTATCGGCGAGAGGCACCTCCGCGGCGGGCTTCTGGATCCCACGGCCCACCGCGGCGTGGTGGATCTCGTGCGCGGGCTGGCCAAGCTGCGGGCCACCAGGCCCCGGCGCAAGCGCCCTCTGCTTCTGGACGACGTGGTCCGGATCATCGCGGTGATGGAGCACGACACATATCCGGCAGGCGTGTCAGCCACCAGGGACGCCCTGGCGGTGTGGCTCGGGTTCGCAGGGGCCCTGCGCAGGAGCGAGGCGGCGGCCCTGACGCTGAACCGGCTCGAGCTGCACCCGGTCGATGGTGTCCACGTTCATGTGGGGGCCTCGAAGGCCGACCCGGAGAACGCGCTGCCGGACGTGGTCGTGCTGCCGTTCGGGAGCTCGCCGGCATCCTGTCCCCCGTGTGCGGTGCACCGTTGGGTCGTGCTGCTCGGGCTCGCCCGGCAGGACGACGCGCGCACACGGCGTCGCGGGATCATGCAGCAGCTGTTCTCGTACGGTCTCGAGGAGCACGTCTGCGGAGCCGCCGGCTCGACGGCGCTCATCAGCAGCGCCGACCTGGCCTCGGGCGCGCCCCTGCTCCGGGCAACGTACCGCAACAGGAAGGACGCCCGGATCCATGCACGGGCGGTGAGCGGCGACGCGCTGCACACGATGCTGCTCTCGCGCATGGTCGAGGCGGGGATGAACCCTGCTGCCTACGGCTTCCACTCGCTGCGGGCCGGGCACGTCACCCAGGCGCGGCGCAACGGTGCGAGCACGGAGGAGATCATGCGCGCCGGCCGGTGGAGCCGGGCAGCGACGGTAGACGTTTACGACCGCGAGTTCAATCCTGCGGCACGCAACAGCGTCATGCGTCTGGGGTTGTAGACCCCTCGATGCCGGGGGCAACCCGGTGCCCGTGCTGGTCGTCCTCCTCGACCGGGACGCGGGCGTCGATGCTTTCCATGAGGCGGAAGTCGACGACACCTTTGAGTTGAGCGCCGCCGCCGAGCACTTGAATGGCCTTGGAGAGCCGCAGCACCTCCAGCCTGTTCTTCTCCCACTCGCGCTGGGCCGCTGCCAGGTCGGCGAGGTACTGCTGCAGCTGGGCCTCGCTCTCTGCCTCCGGATCCTCGGCGACCAGGATCGCCAGGGGGACGTCCAGGGCCTTGGAGGCGGCGACCGCCTCGTCCAGGCGGACGGCGCGGATTTGCTGCTCTATCCGGGTCACCGCCGAAGGGTCGACGTTCGTTCCAAGGATCTCGGCAATCCTGCGGGCCAGCTCAGCCTGGCTGATGCCCAGGCGTTCCCTCTCCTGTCGCAGTCGGCGGGCGAAGAGGTCTCCGGGCAAGGCGTTCATCTGGTTTGGGCTCCTGGTCGGGTACATGGGCGCGAAGGGCTCAGCAAGAAGCGTATGCCGAGCCGTGCCGGAGCCGCACACCGCGCGCCCCGTCATGTGAAATCTACACGTTTTTGAGCAGAACGTCAGTCCTCCCGCCGACACCTCGTTTGCGCTGGTCTTCGAGCACATTCTGGACTCGTATCCGACTCGTCACTGATACGACTATGACTGATGACTCGAATGATGTAGATTGGTCACTGAAGATGTGCACGTATACGAGTCCCTAGAGAGGGGTCGGCCGCATGATTGCAGGCATGTCGTCCCGCTCAACGGGGAGTCACGTCGCATCGGGAGAGACCATTGATAGGGCGCTGTGCTCTATCTAGGCGAATCGGTTGTGCCAGTCGCCTCGTGACACATGTCATGCAAGCGACCATTCGATAGGCGAGAGGAAAGAACCATGACGAAGATTTACGAGGCGGCACTCGAGCGGGTCGCCCTGCCCACCGCGGCCTGGGACCTGACGAGCTTCCTGGAGAACGCGAAGTCCCAGATCCAGCTCTGGGGCGGGCTGCTGCTCATGCTCCTGGGTGCGGTCGGACTGGTCTGGGGCGGCGTGCTCCTGATCAAGAAGCTGATGGCCACCCCGCAGTCCGCGGGCCAGCAGCAGGGCTGGGGCACCATCGCCCTGCTCATCCTGGTCGGCGGCGCGCTCGGCACCGGTGGGTGGTCGCTGATCAACACCATCGGCTCCGGCGGCCAGAAGACCCTCGAGGACCTCGGCGGCGGCTCTGTCCTCGTGCAGACGGTCAGCCACGTACTGACCAGCGGCGTCCTGGGCTAAGCCCGGCGCGGCAGGAATCAACGGCCGGGCACACAAAGCGTCGACGGACCGCACCGGGTCGGTTGAGGTCACCAGGCCTCAACCGGCCCGGTGCGTCGTTTCCGGGGTCGGACGACGGGCGCTGACGACGAGCAGGACAGGCAGAGCAAGGAACAGGACGAACGGGAACGGACATGGGGATCAAGGACAAGGCGCTGGCCTTCGGCAAGCGGTTCAAGCTCGACTCGCACCACGCAATCGAGCGCTTCGGGGTGTTCTTCGGCATCTTCGCTGTGATGGGGCTGGTCGTGGTGGCCGGCTCGGGTGCCGCCGCCTTCAAGGCGGGCAGCGACGCGGTGTCGCACACCGCGCTCTACAACACCGAGTTCACCTCCTCGAAGACCCAGCTCAAGGGCACGGTCGACGGGGTCTACACCAATCACACCGGCAACAGGGCACTGGTCATGATGCACTTCCCCGCCAGCGCGGCGATCTCGTACAACGCGGCGGACTACCAGGCCTTCCTGCTGGGCACCAACGACAAGCTGCAGACCGAGAAGGTCAGTACCAGCGGAATCAGGGGCACCTTCCACGTTTTCGGCTCGACCGGTTACGTCGGGGTCCTCCTGGACGCGGACCGGCCCTTCGACCGGCAGGTGCTCAACCTGACCGTCCGCGCGAACGCCGAGCTGACCTACGACGAGCGGCAGCAGAGCAGGGATGACCAGGTCGTGGGCGACTCGAGCTTCAAGAAGTACGACCAGTGGCGCGTGATCATCAACCCGGGTGCGTCGGGCACCACCGACATCCCGGCCCTGGACGCGGCCAGCTTCGACCCGGCCCGGGCCTATTACGACGTCGTGCTGAAGACCCAGGAGCAGCAGACGCGGGACAAGCTCGACCAGAAGCTGCTCGCGATGCGCACGAGCCTGAAGCAGGTCGAGTCGTACACCTCCGACCTGGCGACCACCAAGGTCGATGGGCTCTTCCTCCGTCCGCCGGCCGTTCCGACCTCCATCGCAGGTGATCAGGTGGCTGGTGTCTCGGCGGCCGAGGCCAAGGACGGGAAAGCGACGCTGGAGCTGAAGACGGGCCATGTCGTGCCCGGCGGATTCGACTTCAACTGGCGCGCGGGCAACGTCTATGCCGGCTACCTCGACACGCTCGTGCCCGCCGGTAAGGGCTATGTGCAGTTCCTCGCCGACAAGCGCGCCGAGGGCAGCGACAGCACGAGCCAGCAGGTCTCGGACATGAAGTGGGTCCTCTCCGACGGCACCGACCTGAAGAAGGACTACCGGTCCTCCGATGTGACGATGCGCCCGCTCACGAACGTGATGAACAACCTCTCTCAGGCCTACCAGGACTACGGCAAGGCCAAGTCGGAGTACCAGTCCGGGCTTCTGCTCGAGCTGCTCGGCCTGGACGTGAAGCTGCGCGATGTGCAGTCCAACAGCACTGCGAACTCGGCCGGGGACTTCCTGACCGTCTATCACTGAGCGCGCTCCACGGAGCGGGCAGTCACCACCCAGGCATCGAGCCGGAAAGGACAAGCTTATGGCCATCGACCAGCCGACGCGGCGGGATGACCCGGCCCGGCGCGCTGCATCGCCCCGCGGGGACCGCAGGTCCGCCGACGGGGGTGCGAAGGAGGAGTCGCAGCCACCTCGTCGTGAGGGGTCCGGCGTACGCCGCGCCGGGCCCCGTACCGGAGCGGCCTCCGCTCCTTCCCCGTCCGGGGATGCAGCCAAGGGTCTGCCGAAAACCCCGGGGGCCTCCCCCGCGCCGCAGCCCGTGGACCCGACGCCTGCGGGCCGCGGGTCGAAGCACCTGGGAGCCGCACCGGCCCCGGACGCAGCGGCTGCCGCTGGCAAGGCCACAGGTGCGGCCGACACAGCCAGCAAGACCAGCAAGGCCGCCAAGGCTGCCAAGAGCCTCGACGGTGTCGCCGCCGGGGCGGCCGGGGGAGCTGCCCGCAAGGCGGTCGAGGGTGACGGCAGCAGCGCGGTCCGCCGCGGTGCCGGCCGGTACGCGGGAGCGGCTGCCTCGGGAGCTGTCGCCGGGGCGCAGGCCGGAGCCGCCGCCGGTGGTGTCGGCGCGCTGCCCGGGGCAGCGGTCGGCGCTGCCAAGAATGTGGGCCTGGAGACCGGCAAGGATGTTGTCGACGGTGCGTCCAAGGTCACCGGCGGAGGTCCGGACGCCGAGCCTGCCGACAAGCGGCTCGGTGCCGGGGGCACCGGCTACGAGCGGACCTCGCAGAAGGAGAAGGACGGCCAGCTGCTGTCCAAGACCGCCAGGGGTGTCGCCGTCGGCGGCACCGCGGCGGCCGCTCCCCCGGCTGCGGGGCTTCTCATGGTCATGGCCTTCCTGAAGTGGCTCAAGACCATGTTCTTCGCGATGCTCGCGATGGCCGCCAACGCGGCCAGCATGATCTGGGGTTTCATCCTTGGGATCGCCAAGGCGGTCGGGCACACGATCGCCGCACCGTTCATCGCACTGGGCGGGCTGGTCGGCAAGGCGGCAGGAGCCGTGTTCGGGGTCACCGTGACGGCCACCGTCGCCCCGGTGGCCACGGCCGCATCCGGGGTGGCTGCGACCGTTGCCGCGGTGGCTGTGCTCAGCACGGTCCTCACGGGTGTGCTCGACCAGGCCGGCCTCGATGGCGGCCGCGGCTCGACCATGACCAACTGCATCGTCAATGTCAGCCGCAACGGCCCCGGCGCTGACGTCCCGGCGAACACCGAGGCGAACGCCCGGGCGGTCTACTCCGTGCTGAAGACCTGGGGTATGCCCGAGGAGAACATCGCGGGCATCCTGGGCAACTGGTCGCAGGAGTCGGGCGTGGACCCCACCAGCGTGGAGGGCATCTACAACGAGCCCTACCAGATCGGCCCGCGCAAGCAGACCGCCTGGGACGGGAACTTCACCCACATCCCCGGCCAGTCGCACGGCGGCATCGGTCTGGGCCAGTGGTCGAACGGGCGCACCACGATGCTCCTGGATTATGCCAAGTCCAAGAACCTGGACTGGTACACCATCAAGGCCCAGCTGGCATTCATGGCGGAGGGCGACAGCCCGGGGGACGTGGCCGTGTTCAAGGACATGATCAAGACCTCGCAGGGCTCTCCCTCTGCTGCTGCACTGCACTTCCACGACAAGTGGGAGCGCTCGGCCGACAACGCTTCACAGCTGCAGCAGCGTAAGGCCGACGCCGAGATGTGGTTCGGCAAGATGAGCGGCTGGACCGTCGACACCTCGGTCGTGGGCGGGGTTCAGGACATCGTGGGCGGCATTGTCGACACGGTCGGCAGCGGGATCCGCTCCGTCTTCGGCAACTGCGACAGCGACACCAAGGTGCGCCCGGGCAGCCTCGTCGACGGCGGCATGAACGAGGAGCAGGCCCGGCAGCTGATCGACCTGTACAACCAGGAGGGCGACAAGTTCCTGGACGACAAGTACGGCGCTAGCGGACCGGGCTCCTGCGGCGACAACCACGCCATGAACTGCGTGTCGTTCTCGGTCTACTTCATGAACAAGTACACCTCGTTCCAGCAGTACCCGCCGGGCGACGGCATCCAGACAGCCCACGCGATCGCGTCCATGACGGGCAAGCAGGTCTCGAGTACGCCGACGGCGTACTCGGTCGGTTCCGGGCCGGGTACGGGGTCCGCGGGCCACACCCTCGTGGTGCTGGGCGTGCAGGGCGACAAGGTCATCCTCGGTGAGGCCGGCTACTGCGCGTTCATGGGCCGCGTTCGCGTTGACAGTGCGGAGCGGATGAAGTCCGAGGGGTGGGTGTTCGTCGACGTCACGGACCTCATCACCACGGGCGGCAACCTGCCGGCGTAGCCGGCGGAAGCAGGGCCGGTGTCCGGACGATCCGGGCACCGGCCCTTTCTGCGTCCCGATCCGTGCGCAGTGACCTGTCGAATGGGGCAGACTCGTTATTGAATGACCATTACAGATAGACTTGGAGTCATATATGAGGACAACGCGAGAAAGGGCGGGCATCGTGACGAGTGCGGACGATGATGCGCGTGGCAGGGCCGGGGACACGGTCAAGGACGAGGACGGCGCGCCGAAGAAGCTGAAGGCCCCCGCCACCCGCAGGCGGGTCAGCGGGGTCGAACTCGAGGCCCGCTTCGAGGGCTGGCGCTCCGAGCGGCGCGGAGAGCGGCAGGCACGCACTCCGGAGGAGTCGGCGCGGCGGACGCGCCTGGTTTTGAGCGCCGCAATGGGCGTGGCGATCCTCGGGCTCGCGGCGGCCGCGGGAGTGAGCGGCAAGGGATTCGAGGTGGAGCACGCGGCAAACGCCGACCGGATCTCCGCGCTCCAGGTCCAGATCGAGGATGCCAGGAGCACTCCGGTCGCCCCGGATCTGCCCGGAAAGATGACGCGGCTGATGGAGGCAGCCGCAAAGGACGCCCAGAAGGTCGCGGAGGCCCAGCAGCGCTTCGCTCAGCTGCACCACGAGGCGGCGACACAGCCCAATGCGG
The DNA here is from genome assembly GCF_030208915.1 of Arthrobacter sp. efr-133-TYG-104. Lineage (NCBI taxonomy): Bacteria > Bacillati > Actinomycetota > Actinomycetes > Micrococcales > Micrococcaceae > Arthrobacter > Arthrobacter sp. efr-133-TYG-104. The sequence goes on along the minus strand of NZ_JARVTA010000006.1, from coordinate 254,840 downwards.
GCAACGGTACGCCGAACGCGGCGACACTGCAGATCGCCGAGCACCGCCGGACGCTGGCACCCCTGTTCAGCCCGCGCTCGTTCCTGGCCGACGAGAAGGGGGCCTACTCCCGGACCTCTGTGACGCCGTTCGACCCGAGCACGCAGATCGACCCGCGGTTCCCCTGGTACGTGCGCTACGAGGGTTTGAAGGCTTCCTCGCCTGGAGCGTACGCCTGGTCGGTCGAGTCGGTAATGCCGGACCTCGCCACCCAGGACGCCACGGGCACCACGCGCACGGCGCGGGTGATCTGGCTGTGCCGGGACACCGCGGGTGGACAGGTGCTGGCGTGGGCGAACGCGGCCTACTCCTACGACGGGAAGGCCGGGACTTTCGCGGATCTCAAGGTCGTGGTGACCGCCGCCGGCGCGGAGCACCAGCAGGGCGCATCGACGACGGGTAACGGAAGCGGAGAGGGCTGATGATGCAGGAGCAGCAGATTGACGGCACGGACGAAACGGCAGCGCCGGAACCGGGCTTCATGCGGCGCAACGCCCTGGTGGTCGGGGTCGCGGTACTGCTGGTTACCGCCGTGACGGTGACCGGCCTGACATGGGGGTCCCAGCGCAGTGCACTGGATCAGCAGCAGCAGACGATCACGGGCCTTCAGGGCCAGCTTGCCTCGGTCGGGACCGCGAAGTCCGAGCAGGTCGAGCAGGATGTCATGCAGTCGCTCGGCGTGAGCCAGAGCCGGATCCACGACGACACGCAGATCGTGGACCGCCTGGTGAAGACGGCATTCACCTGGGACTCCGGCCAGGCCTACGAGGCCGCTCGCCGGGACCTGAAAGAGCGCTACCACCTGTCCGAGGACGAGCAGTTCCTGAAGCAGTTCATGCCGCCGGCGCGCTTCAACGAAGACGCCGCGGGCAAGCGCTACTACTACATCGACACCCAAGGGCTGAACTCGGCGGTCAATGCCGACGCGGACCTCGAGGTCGTGAAGGTCACCGCGGACGAGTACACGTATGCCGTGCAGATCGAGGTGGCGGCTACCTCCGATGCGGTGTCCCAGAACAAGGTGGCACCGGACCGGGTCAAGTCGTACCGGACCGTGCTGGTGTACCTCACCGTCGACGCGCAAGGGAAGGTCTCTGGCCTGTCCGCCATTCCCGCTGGCGGTTCGACTCGTCATTCCAGATGATCCGACTCCCTTTCGACTCATCTTCTTGATAGAGTTGTACTGGTACTCGAGACGAAGAGCGAGTTGAGGGGCAATGGCATCGACAAAGATCGGCGAGTCGGGTGTGCAGGCTGACAAGCCTGTCCGCAAGACCCGCTTCGTGGCCGCGCCGGACGCCGGTGCGGCACCGGGCGACGCCGACCCCACTGGGGACGGAAATGTCCCGGGTGCGCTGATGAGCCGCCGGGCGGCCATCGGCGGGGTGTGCACGGGGGCAGCTGCGCTGCTCTGCTTCCTGGTCGGCGCAGGTCTCTCTGGTGGCGAGGCCACCGTCAGCCAAGACAAGGCTCAGCAAATCGTCTCCCTGCGCGAGCAGATCCGCACCGCCGCGGTGCGCACCGACGCCCTCCCGGAGGCCAAGGACGCTGACCGCGCCCTGGTCACGGCACAGGGAGCTGCGGAACAGATCGCCCGGTTGCAGAACGAGTACCGCTACCTGACACCCTCGGTGGCGGACTCGGGCGGGACGCTGGACCAGGCTGCCGCCGAGCCGACGCGCCGGAACCTCACCCCGTACTTCGCCCCCGACGTCGGGCAGGCCACTCTCCAACCCTGGTACCTGCTGGCCTCCGACAAGGACGTCGCCGCGGGCAACGAGATTCCGATGAGCTTCGACTCCGGCTTCAAGTGGGTCGCCCAGCGCCCTTACTCGGTCGAGGTGGACGGCACGATCCGGGTCACCTGGTTGGCGGTGCAGACCCGCCCGGCGGCCGGGCAGGCCCCGGCGGTACTGGCCTGGGCCCGGGCTGACTACGACATGACCCGCAAGAGCTTCTCCGGGGTCCAGACCGGAACGACGACCACGGGCGAGGCCCTGCGGCAGGAGGTGAAGGCACCGTGATCGAGGACGTGAAGGACTGGGTGCGCGCGAGGGCCGGGAAGGTCCTGGTCTGCAGCACCGGAACGCTGCTGGCGCTGTCGCTGCTCTCTCTGGCCCCGGCGCTGCTGGCCGACGGTTCGGCGGACGCCGACGCCAAGGCCGACCAGCTCATCGTCCAGCTCCAGGGCAAGCAGGAGGACGCGCAGGCGGCACTTGAGACCAAGCATGCCCGGTTGCTGGCTGCCCTGCCGGGGATGGATGCCGAGCGGGCCGACCGGGACCGGGCCGCAGCGCGCTCGGTGCTGCTGAGCCTGACGGATTCTTCGGCCGCCTCGCGGACCGTCAAGGAGACGCAGGCCGCCCTCGACGCCCGGTACGGGTTTCTCGGGACCTCGTCCCGGACCCTCACCGAGTTCATCCCGGAGTGGATGGCAGCGACCGGTGCCGGAAAGGGCGCGGGGACGGCGTACCAGCTGGCCGACTTCGACGTCGACGTTGCCGCGGTGAAGGGCCTGGACTACTCCTACATCGGAGTGGCGCGCCTGGACCCGGTGTCCGCCGACGGCAAGTCCACGGCCAAAAGTGAGTACGTGCTCTTCACCTTCGCCACCGGACAGGACGGCACGGTCGCCTCGTTCGAAGCGTACCGGGCCTCGGGCCGGACGCGGGACCAGCTTGCCGCGCAGAGGCCACCTGCCTCTGCTTCACCGGCCGATACCGCCAGCCCCGGACCCAGCCACAGCGGCTGACCGGCGGGACACCCGCACAGACACGACACGACAACCACGAAGGACGAGACGAATGACGATCCAGACTCTGGACAAGACCGGCAGCGCGACCGAGCACGAAGCCCGCGTGGAGGCTGCCACTGCAGTCCCCGTCGAGAAGGCCCCGGTCAAGCCGAAGGCCGGGCGTGGCCCTTCGAAGCTGGCCGGCGCGCTGCGCCGCCTGGCCCCCGGGAAGGGCTCCGGCGGATCGCCGGTGCTGATCTGGGCGGTGTTCTTCCGCTCGGTCGTGCTCATCGCCGACTACGTGCTGGCCTCGATGACTGCGATGGTCGTGATCCCGATGCTCGGCGCGTGGCTGCACCGGCAGTCGGGCGCAGCAAGCGGCGACCTGACCATGGCCGGGACCGTCGCGATGTGGATCGCCCCGCTGCTGTTTGTGGTCCTGTTGCTGGCCGCCGCGGAGATCGCTGCGATGCGCGGGATGTGGCGCTGGTCCACCTGCCGGATCCAGGCTGTGCGCGACGCCCGCACCCCGGCGCTGGCCCCGGCCACCGCCGCCCCCAGGACCACCCGCCCGAGCAAGAAGACCAACCGGAAGAGGAGCAACTGATGCGCACTGCTGGACTGATGATGAACGACGTGTGGGCCGACCGGGCCCTGCGGGAGCGTGGCGTGCAGGCGCACCGCTACGACGGCCTCGATGCCCAGATCGGGGTGCTGGTCGACTCTGTCGAGCTCAAGCACCGCGGCAAGGAGGAGAACTACCGGCCCTACCTGCACGTCGTGGGCGAGCTGCGCTCGATCACTCCCGCCGAGCCGCTGCCGTACGGGATCACCCAGGTGACCTACTCGCACGGCCAGGGCGAGAAGGTCGACGCCTTCTACGAGTTCGACGACGAGCAGCTGGTCGCACTGGCGGCCAAGGGCTACTTCAGCCCTTCGTTCACCGTGCCCGACCAGCTCACGGGGATCGAGTGGGAGCTGCCCGCCAGGGTGGATGCCCTCGTGCTCACCCCGTCTGGGGACCAGGCCGATGCCCCCGTGGTCTTCATGAACGTGCACCGCATCGCCGATCTCGAGATCGACCTGGCCTCCACCGAGTACGACCTGGCGGCCTACTTCGCTGATCGCTCCAAGGATGGTCATGGTCCGGTTGAGTCCGTCGTCGACCAGCGGGGCCTGCGGGCCCGCTCCGACGCGATCAACTCGCTGTTCAGCGAGGACGAGCTCGACTTGGTCGCGCAGGCGGAGAACCTCCAGCGGCCGGAGGCGCAGCAGCCGGCTGCCGAGGGCGTCACCGCGCAGTTGCTGGCGGTCGAGGCCGAGATCACCGCGGAGCGCGAGCAGTATCAGGCTGAGCTGGAGCGCACTGAGGGCACGCCCGAGCACCTGTACCACCAGCGTGTGGCCCCGGCCCTGCACCTGGACGGACCGGAGGATACTGCCGCCCCTGCGGACGCGGAGCCGGATGCCGGCGCGACCCACGATCTGGACTTTGGTCTGGATGAGGAGGCCACCGGGCAGGAGGTGCCCGCGCCGACGCTCGAGGAGCGCAAGCGCGAGGCCTCCCGCCGCGCCGCCGACCTCGACTTCGGCGAGGAAGACGGGCACGGTCTGGGCCACTGAGGCCGAGGCGGGCAGAGCAGTCAGGACGGGCCCCGGTCGCTGGAGGACAGCGGCCGGGGTTCTGTGCATTCACACGACGGAGGTATGAGGCGGGATGGGCCTGAAGCAGTCAGTGGTCATCGTCAACGAGTTCAGTGTGCCGCTGCCCGGCGGCAAGGGGTCCCGGGGCGGCACCCCCGGCGACTACGTCACCCGGTACATGGCGCGCGAGCAGGCGACTGAGTCGCTCGCGCCGATCCAGCGGCTGCGCACGGACGACTTCATCCTGCGCTATATGGCCCGCGAGAGCGCGGTCGAGCGCGCAGGGACGAGCAGGGTCGAGGCCAAGACGACAATGCGCCAGGCCCAGGGCGATGGCGGCGTGGCCTTCGGCTACGGCTCAGTGTCGCTCTCCGACGAGCAGCTGCGGGCTGCGTCCCGGGACATCCAGAAACACTTCGAGAGCGGCAAGACGGTGCTGAAGACCGTGCTCTCCTTCGATGAGGAATACCTGAAACGGCACCGCATCGTCGGCGAGGACTTTCACTGCGAAGGCCGCGGGGACTACCGCGGCCACATCGACCAGATGAAGCTGCGGATGGCGATCATGCACGGGCTGGAGCGGATGAGCTCGGGCACGAGCGGTTTCGACGACCTGCGCTACGTCGGCGTGATCCAGGTCGACACCGAGCACGTCCACTGCCACCTGGCGATGGTCGACGCCGGACACGGCCGCCTGGCCAAGGACGGCACCCAGCGGGGCAAGCTTCTGGATCGGCACAAGTCCCGGTTGCGGCGCGGCGTGGACGCCTGGCTGGACGAGAAGCAGGTCGTCGCGCACCTGTCCAGCGCCGTCGGATACGAGCGCAGGAACGTGACGACCTTCATCAAGCGCTGGGCACACGAGCGCATGCGCTCAGAGGCCCTCCCCCAGTTCCTGCTGGCCTGCCTGCCCGCAGACCGCTCGCTGTGGCGCGCCGGAACCAACGATCTGCGGATGCGCAAAGCCAACCGTCTGGTCTCCGAGCTGGTGGCCGAGCAGCTGGAGCGGCCGGGCTCTCCGCTGCCGGCGGCAATGGAGAGGGTCGTGGAGTACGCCAATCAGCGCCGCGAGGCCGAGGGCCTGCCCACCGACGCGTGGCAGCGCCTGGTCGACGCGGGCCGCAACCAGATCACCGAGCGGGCGGTCAACGGGGTCTACCAGATGCTGCGCGCCCTGCCCGAGGAGGAGCTGCGGGTGCGTACGCCGATGCTTGAGGTGATGGGTATGGACTACGCCGAGATGGCCGCCCTGGCCGCAGAGCGCCAGCAGCAGCACGGCAGCTCGGAGGACGATGTCGTCTCCTTCGGCTTCCGGCTGCGCAGCTATGCCTCCCGCCTGCAGCATCACAAGTCCAAGGCCAGCGCCTACCGCGACCTGGCCCGGCAATGGGAGCGTGCCGAGAAGGCCGAAGTGGCCGTAGAGGACTCCCGGCCGCTCTACGACTTCTACCGCTACGAAGAGGACTGGCACCGGCGGGTGATGAGCAAGTACCAGCACTTCCTACCGTTTGTCGGCGACGCCAGCCAGTGGTACGCCCAGCAGCAGGAGGTCGCCGCGTACGGCCAGCGCCTGCTCTCGCTGATGGCGCTGCGCCAGGACGCCTCGCTGCAGCGGATGAAGGACGCCGACCAGGCCGAGGAGATGGGCCGCGAGATCTACGGCCAGCCCGGCGGACGGCACCTGACCGCGGGCAAGGCCGGACGGGCGGTCCTGGACGCGCGCATCGAGACGATGAAGCAGGTCTACGACGAACGGCTCCAGGAGCTGCGCACCGACCTGGCCGACTCGGGGCTGGTGCTCGTCGCCGGTCCTGCTGACCAGCGCCGCGCCGTCGCCGGCGGGGATCCGGAGGTCTCCACCCAGCTGTCGATCGAGACCGGGACGGTGCACCCCTTCGACGAGGTCAAGGCACTGGACCTGCATCACCTGGGCTACGACTTCGTGGCCGATGTCGAGATCGGCGAGCGGGCCCGGCGGGAGTTCACCGCAGCCGCGGCCGAACGCCGCCGGCTGCTGCTGGCGGCCATGGAGTACCTCGACCAGTCAGGCCAGTCCGAGGCGATCGCCGACCTCCCTGTCGACGACATCGCCGCGATGACCCGGGTCTCGCGGGAACTGGTTCCGGTGGAGGACGGCTCCACGCGGCCGGTTCTGCGTTCGAGGATCGCGGCGCTGCGCGAAGAGCAGGAACAGGCGGCCCGGATGCGCCGTTCGAAGGCCTCCTCGCTCGACGCCGGCCTGGTGGTGCGTGTCCAGCAGCGGGTCGACGCCGCGGTGGCTGGTGCCGGGGTCCTCCCCGGCCCCGAGCAGGAGCCGGCAGGCCGGTCCGACGGCATCCAGCACGAGTAGGGACACGAGTCGAAAGATCATTCGAATGGTTGCGGAATGCTCTATAGGAGTATTAGTGTATAGAGCAGTTCGGCACTGCACTTCGGGGCTTTGCTCGGACGACGTGAATGATCAAGGCCGTTCTGCCGAGTGGCGGACGGAACGACGAAAGGACGAGATCATGGCACTTCTCAAGGGCAAGGGCGCAATGACCGGGGTCAACCTCATCGCCAAGGTCTATGACAACGGCGCGACCAAGGACGGCAAGTCGCACTACGCCGACATCCAGGTCGACGCCCGCGACTCGCGCGGACCGGAGCAGAGCAACCTGCACCTGAAGTCCGAGCGCGTGAAGGGCCCGGACGGCAAGGAGCGCTTCGCCAACACCGCCCCCTACTCGGTGGGCCAGCTGGAGGAGATCGTCAAGGCCGCGGGCCCGAATACGGAGCCGCTGCTCAACAAGGACGGCGAGAAGGTCGGCACCGTCTACGGCTTCAAGGGCAACGTGATGCCGGCCTCGCGCGGCACCGGTCTGGTGGTCAACACCAAGTCCGTGGAGGCCAGCGACTTCAAGGTCGACGCCAAGACCCTGGACAACCAGTTCGCCTCCATGAAGGCGGCCAAGGAGGCCCAGGCGGCTGCCAAGCAGAGCCAGGCCGGTCCGGAGCAGACCGCCCAGGCCGAGCAGGTCGTCGAGGCCGAGGCCCCCGCGGTCGGCTGACACCGATCCACGGCTCAGCAGAACTCATTGAAAGGCCCCCGGAGAGACCTCTCCGGGGGCCTTTCGCATAGAGAGGAACGAATCATCATGGCAGATCTCAGTAAAAGTTCCCAGGGCCGACCGGAGCACGGCCAGCGCCCGACGTCGTACACGCCCGAGCAGCTGGCGGCGATCCGCGGGGCCACCCCCGATACCGGAGAGCAGCGGGGCCCGAGCTCGCAGGCGGGCCTCGGCGCGGTGCGGGGTCCCCGATACAGCGTGCCCTCCTCCCCCGCTCCCGGCCAGCCGGGCTCGAGGTTCAACCCCAACGTGGTCGAGCGGCGGCCGCGCCCGCAGGCTGAGCCGGCACCGGGGATGATCACTTCAGCGGATGTGCCGAAGCCGGAATCGTCCCGGCAGGAGCAGCCCCAGGCGAAGCAGGCCCATGCCGGCGGCACGGTTCAGGGTCCGGTGAAGGTCCCGCTCACCCAGCGGGCCGCCGGGTCGAAGGTCGGACAGGCCGTGCAGTCCGCGGGCCTCCGCGAGGGAGCCAGGCGGCTCGGCACCGAGGCCATGCAGGATGCCGCGGCCCACGCCCAACGTGCCCAGCAGTCTGGTGCATCGACCAGGGGCGTCGCCGCCAGCGCCGCCAGGGGAGCTGCCTTGGGTGCAGCCCGCGGGCTGCACACGGAGCTGGCCGGACATGGCGGACAGAAGGCCCCCCAGGGCTCCGCTGCCGGGGCGGACCTGGTCGGGCGGATGGGCTCGGTTGTCGGCCGTGGTGCTCAGGAGCAGCTGCCGGGCACCTCGCCGCAGGGACGGAAGCCGGTCAGCGAGAGGTACGACTATCAGTTCGAGGGCCAGGGCGGGCCCGAGGGCACCGAGCAGCAGCGCGGGGCCTGAGACAGGCGCGGAGGAGGAGAAGGCTATGGCGACGAACGATCCCAGCCCACTGAGCGGCACGAGCCTGCTGGAGCTGGGCCTGGACGAGATCACGGCCCCGGACGAGGGCAAGGACATGTGGGCGGAGGCCGGGCGCGCACTGGTCGACCGCGTGGGTGCCTCGATGCGTCAGCAGCGGGAGGCGAACGAGCGGGCACGGCGCGACCGGGAGTCCAGCAGGCCGCTGAGCGAGCGGTACGACTACCAGTTCGAGCAGGATGGGGCTTCGTCCCAGGAGGACCGCCAGCAGGGGCTGTGACAGCACCCCTACGGAGTGAATGGCCAGGAGGCCCCCGGATATGAGTCCGGGGGCCTTTCGCTGTCCTATCGCAGTCGAGCCGAATAGTGCCATGATAGACTTTCGACTGATCTATCAGATGAATTCAAGTCTTGGCGAGAGGTCTTCCACGGCATGTTCCATGAAGTGCACCTGAATGAGGGCTATCCGCTCCTGTCGAAGCTGTCGGACCCGCTCAAGAGGGCCGAGCGCGAGATCGTCGGCCGCGAGCACGAGAAGCTCCAGCTGCTGGCCTCGATGAGCAGGCCGGAGCTGTGCAACGCCCTGCTCCTGGCCGAGGCAGGTACGGGTAAGACCGCTCTCGTCCAGGCCACGATGGCCGCTGACGCCGAGCGGCTCTATCTCGAGGTCGATCCGTCCCGGATGATCTCCGAGGCCGGCGACTCGGACCGCATGGCCGCCATGCTCAAGGGCTTCTTCGACGAGGCCGAGCACTTCGTGGCGGACGAGAAGCAGGAGCTGGTCCTGTTCATCGACGAGTTCCACCAGATCATCCAGCTTTCCGATGCTGCGGTTGAGGCGATCAAGCCGGTGCTGGCGGCCTCCGGGGCACGCGGCATCCGAATCATCGCCGCGACGACCTATGACGAGTTCCACAGGCACATTGCGCCGAATCAGCCGCTGGTTGAACGGCTGCAGCGCATCAACTTGACGCCGCCGGACCAGGAGACGACGATCCGGATTCTGCAGGGCATGGCCGAGCACTACGACGTCGCCGACCAGTTCTACGACGATCACATCTACCGGCAGATCTATGAGTACACCGAGCGCTACATGCCGGCGAGCTCGCAGCCGCGCAAGTCGATCCTGGTGCTGGACAGCATGGTTGGCTGGCACCGCCTCACCAAGCGGGCGCTGAACCGCGATCTGCTCTCGGACGTGCTCCAGGAGTCCCTGGGCGTCAACGTTGCCTTCAAGGTCGACGGCGCGAAGATCAAGGAGCAGCTGGACTCGAAGGTGTTCAGCCAGGACCTGGCCACGCGTGCGGTCGCGCGGCGGCTGCAGCTGTCGGTCGCGGACCTGAACGACAAGGGCCGGCCGGAGGCCTCGCTGCTGTTCACGGGGTCGACCGGCGTGGGTAAGACCGAGCTTGCCAAGCAGCTGGCACGGCTGCTCTTTGGTGACGACCAGCGCCACCTGATCCGCTTCGACATGTCCGAGTACGCCCAGGACTCCTCGATGGACCTGTTCCGCTCCGAGCTGACGAAGCGGGTCTGGGACCTCTCGCACGCCGTACTGCTGTTCGACGAGGTCGAAAAGGCCTCGGCGATGGTCACCCGCCTGCTGCTGCAGGTGCTCGACGACGGCCGGCTCTCCGACGACAACAACCGCGAGGTCAGCTTCCTGAACACCTACATCGTCATGACGACGAACGCAGGCTCGGAGATTTACAAGACCATCGCGCAGTACGCGGCCGACGACACGGGCTCGGGCGAGCAGCTGCTGAAGTACGACAAGCTCATCCGCCGCTCGATCACCGAGACCTCGGCGGATAACCGCTTTCCGCCCGAGCTGTTGGGCCGTATCGACGCCATCGTCCCGTTCCAGCCGCTCTCTGAGGACACGCAGCGCAAGATTGTGCGCAACAAGCTGCGCCACATGGTGCAGGAGGTCCTCATCAAGCACAACGTGCGGGTGGACATCGACCAGAGGGTCCTGCAGTACCTCATCGACGACAAGGGCGACACCGACTCCAATGCCGGCGGTGCCCGTGGCGCGGTGGCGAAGATGACCGACGAGGTCACCACCGGAGTGGCGACGTTCATCAACGAGCATCCCTCTGAGCGGCGGATCCGGATCGACGTCGTCGGCGAGTTGGCGAGCGACCACAAGGACATGCTCACCTCCGAAGCGTGCATCGAGGTGAGCGCCGTGCGCTGATCTGCGCCAGCGGCCATTGCGGGCCATTCGGCGTCGTGTCGGATTGCCTATCATTGCACCTATCGACTTATAAGCGATAGGATACTCATAAACCAGGCGAACTGCGTTTCATCATCGAAGGGATCGACACCAATGGGCATTCTGGGCACGGCTGCGGGAAGCCGGAACAAGGATCGGAAGAAGAAGCCTGACGAGCTGCTGTCGTCCGTGGTCAGGGAGACGGCGATCCCCGCAGCAGTCGAACTGCTGCGGTCGAACGCGAAGTTCGTCTTCCCCAGCGGCACGGCGTGGGTCATGCTCGTGCTGGCCGCCGAGTCCATCGGAGGGCTGAGCAAGCGGCACGGCCGCGACGAGGCGAAGGGCTCGCTCATCGAGCTCATTGACTCCGACCAGATCAAGACCGTCGCCACGGCAGAGATGCTGGGCGAAGAGGTCTTCGGCATCATCCCCAACACGGAGACGCTTGCGCGCATGGAGGAGTACTCGCTCCTGGCTGGCGCGGAGTACTCCTGGGCCGTCGTCTGGCAGAAGCCCAGCGGCGAGCTGTTGGTGGACCTGGTAGCCGAGGCCACGTTCAAGCAGGCCCAGGAGGTCGCTTCCGGCACGCTGAGCCTCGAGGAGGCTGTCGGAGCGCAGGCCTGGCGCGAGCACAGCGGCGTCACCACCGACGAGCCCGGGACCCTTCCCGCGTCGGACGCGGACGCTGTTGCTGCCGTGGATACCGCCGACGAGGGTGACCCGATCTTCGACTCGATCCCCGGCGGGGACGAGGGTGCCGGTGACGAGCCGGTCTTCGACGCTGCGGGCGATGAGCCCGTGTTCGACGACGAAGCCGTCGACTTCGGAGACGAGGACGCGGCCCCGGTTGCGGTGGAGCCGGAGCCCGGCTTCGACGGCACGGCCGGCTTCGAGGAGTTCGATGAGGAGTCCGGTCCCGTGACCGCCGACGATACGGCGTACGCCCCGGCTGAGGAGGAAGCCGTCCTGCTGGAGAACCAGGAGCAGGTGCGCGAGGTCATCGCCCGCCGCTTCCTCTCCGAGGACCTGGACCTCGACGTGCGCCTGGACGAGTTCAATGCGACCTTCGCCATCGGCGCGCCGGTCGTGCAGATCGAGGTGCCGCAGGGTGCGACCGAATGGCTCGGCGACCAGGTCGCCCAGCTCAACCGGCAGGCCAACGCCGATCTTGCCCAGCTGCGGTGGGCGCACGAGGACGAACTGCGCACGCTGTACGTGAACCTCATGTCGGCCCACGTCGAGCAGGTCATCCGTGACGTGGCCACCGACCGCGAGGGCTCGCGCTACAAGGCACTCAAGGACGGCACCGAGGCGGCGCACCGCGAGCGGGAGTCCGAGAAGGAACAGCGGATCCGCACCCGCAAGGCCGAGATCGTCCAGGACTACGAGGCCCAGGCGAAGAAGCTCGCCGAGCAGGCCGCCCTCCAGGCGGAGATCCAGTACAAGGAGCGCAACCGCTCCCGCATGGAGCGCGAGCAGGCCGACGCTGTCGCCGAGATCGAGCGGATGCTCGAGAACTCCTACTCGCACGACCGCCAGGAGATCCTGCGCGTGCGCCGCTCCGACGCCGCCCTGAAGATGCAGGTCGGCACTACGCGGATCTTCGAGGTCCTGGCCGAGAAGCAGAAGGCCTACCTCGAGGCCGAGGAGCAGCGTCTGGGGCAGTGGAAGGCCGAGATCCAGCGGATCGTCGACGACAACCGCAAGGCGGACATCGCCCAGGCCGAGGCTCTGGCAGAGCACCAGCGCACTACCGACGAGATCGGCGTCCTGCGCCGCGAGCAGGAGGCGCTGCTGGAGTCGATCCGCAACGAGCACGCCGACCGCATCCGCCGGATGGAGGACGAGCTTGACCGCAACCGCAAGGACGCGATCACCCAGATGCAGGCCCGCGAGACGGAATGGCAGCACAGCCTGTCCCTCGAGAAGGAGAAGACCGACTCGGCCACGCAGCGCAACACGGACCTGCTGCAGCAGATGGAGGTTGTCGAGGACTCGGTCAAGCGCCGTTACGAGGCGCGGCTGGAGGAGATGGCTGCGGACAAGGAGTCCTACGCCAGCGAGCTGGCAAGGGCTTCGGAGATCCAGAGCCGCTACAACAAGATGCTCATCGCCCTGATCGTCGCGCTGCCCGTGCTCGGCGGCCTCGCCGGCTTCATCGGCGGGGCAGCCATGGGCGGCTGATCCGACTCGGAGATCGACGGGGTCTGACGGCGCATGGGGCTCGCACCCCGTGCGCCGTCGGCGTCTTCCGCAATCACAACAGGCGCAGGACACACAGACACACGCGGAAACAGGCAGGGAGAACCATGGCAGGCAGCAAGCGCAGGGCGGCACGGCCCAAGGCCAGCGGCTGGGAGAAGATCTCGGCGCGTCGGCCGGAGGAGACGCTGACGAACCGGGACGTCTATGAAGACCAGCAGCTGGACCGCGGCGAGCGGCTGAGCAAGAAGTCGAACACGTCGGGCCTCGTGCTCGCCGGCGTCGCGGGCCTGCTGGTCGCGATCGTGGCGTGGGTGCTGTACTCGGTCATTGCTACGGCAGTGCTCACGCTCGGGGCGACGATGGGCGGTGGCCTGGGCGGAAACAGCGGCGGAAAGCCGGACTCGTACTACGTGGAGGACACCACGACAGGCCAGGGCGGGGCCCCGATGACGTGTTACCGCGCCGTCAACGAGAAGGGTAACCCCGAGATCGGCTCGAAGTGCTACCCGGATCTCAAGGACGTCCCGGTGCCAGCGTGGTGGACCCACGCAGGCAGCGCCGCCCAGGACGCCCCGAAGGCTGACCAGGGGGCCACGCCCACGGCGACGAACGTCGGCGGGCAGCTGGGGTCCGTCACCGGGTTCAAGCTCTTCCTGACGCTGGGATCGGGCGCGCTGGTCATGATCGTGATCTCCACCTGGACCGGACGCCAGGTCGCCAAGCACAACGCGACGGTCGACCACACGGACATCAACGACCACCGCAACGACCAGCACATCGCGCTGCCGGAGGAGGTCCAGCAGAACTATGACTGGTTCCCGGACGCCGGTGCGCACTCGGGGGTGCAGGTCAGCTCGATGATCAGTCACATGATGCTCAGCAAGAAGGGGCTGGGCACGGTCAAGGTCTCCCGGCGCGCAGAGTCCGACGTGATTGACCAGGACGGCAACATCGTCTACTACAAGGGTGAGGTCATGGACGGCGACGACGGCGAGCCGCTGGTCGAGACCCTGCCGCTGATCGACGAGGAGTTCGGCGAGGCGCTCTTTGACGCCTCGGGCCTGCCCCGGGACAAGCGGCTGCGCCGGAAGTATGACGCAACGGTGATCCCGTACAACCCGCCGACCGAGGAGAGCCGGCGCAAGGCCAAAGAGGCGAAGGACCCTGGGAAGCTCCAGGGCGCGAACCGTGACAAGCTCGGGCCCTACCGTACGGTGTCGGACCTGATCACCGATGACTGGGAGTTCCCGGCGTACGAAGTCCAGCGCCCTGCCGGTGCCTACATCGTCGACACTGCTCCCGTGAACACGATGGTGCTGGCCATCACCAGGGCGGGCAAGGGTCAGACCTACATCGAGCCGATGATCGACATGTGGTCGCGGGAGAAGAAGCCCTCGAACATGGTCATCAACGACCCCAAGGGCGAGCTGCTCGTCAAGAATTACATCCCGCTGGTCACGCGCGGCTTCGAGCCGGTGCAGTTCAACCTGATCAACGCGATGAAGACCGACATCTACAACCCGCTGGGCATGGCCGCCGACGCCGCCCGCGAGGGCGACTCGACCAAGTGCGCGCTCTACATCGAGAACATCGGCGAGGTTTTCTTCCCGCTGGACGGCGGTGAGGACCCGGTCTGGCCGAACGCGGCGAACAACGCCTTCAAACGGGCCGCCTACGGTCTCATCGACTACTACCTCGAGGAGGAGCGTGAGCTGCGCGAGTACGCAGCAGCCACCGGCATGGACCCGGGCACGCTGGAGCAGCGGCTGGACGACATGTGGGGAAAGGTCACGCTGTACAACTGCTACCAGCTCTTCGTGCAGCTGACCTCGAAGAAGTGGAAGAACCCCGCTGCCGAGCTGGAGAAGCGCATCAAGAACGGCGAGTTCGAAGAGGACGAGGACGCCCTGGCCGAGGAGCAGGCCAAGGTCGCCGAGAAGGACTTCCTATGGGAGGGCAAGGCCGAGCAGGACCTGCTCACGCTCTACTTCAACGCCACCCAGGCCCTGCCGCGCAACTCGATGCGCACGCTCGTCGGCAACGCCCACAACGCCCTGGTCGCCATGGCCGGTGCGGAGAAGATGATGTCCTCGGTCTACGGCATCGCGATCACGGGCATGAGCTTCTTCACCGACCCGACGATCTCGACCCTGACCTCGGGCAAGCCGAGCCAGAACACTGACCTGGCGGGCCTGTCCTTCCCGCGGCGGCTGGGCGTGCGGTTCTCGCCGAACTTCATGAAGCGCGACCACCTGCTCGGGCAGATGGCGAGCTGGTCGGCGTACGCGGACCCGATGTTCACCCAGAACCTTGGCAAGGACTTCGAGCACTCGGAGATCGTCGGCCGCGTGGGCTGGGCGCGCTACAACTTCAAGGGAATCTTCCCCGGCGACGAGGCTTGGCTGAAGCTGGAGCTGAAGAACCCGCAGAGCGGCATGCTCGTGCGCACTTTCTACTTCCACTTCCGCAAGAGCTGCCAGCTCTCCCTCAACGGCCGGCACTTCGTGGTCGAGCCGGTCACCGGCAAGAAGATCGTGAAGAACGGCGTGCTGCGCGAGCTGCGACCGGTGCGGGAGGGTGGCACCCGCGACGGGAAGATCCTCTCGTTCCAGCCCGGCGACACGACCTTTCCGAGCCGCAAGCTGGACTTCTCCGGCGGAGGGCACCCTGAGGAGGTCGAGGTCCGGGCGCGCGCGATCACGCAGACGATGGCGCGGTACTCGGAGTCGCCCAAGGCGGTCTTTCTCGTCACTCCCCCGCACCTGATGAAGTACGCCAAGCTGATCCTGATCCTGGTCAAGCAGCTGGTGGACGTCTCGTTTGACCAGTCGTACATGACCAAGTCGAACCAGAAGCCGCTCTACCGCACCCGGTTCATGCTCGACGAGCTCGGCAACCTGCAGTCCGACGGTAATGGCATCGCCGGCTTCGAGACCATGCTCTCCATCGGCCTCGGCCAGGAGCAGCAGTTCACGCTTATCCTGCAGACGCTGCAGCAGCTGCGCGACGTCTACGGCGAGTCGGTCGACAAGATTGTGCAGGGAAACACGAGCAACATCGTCTTCCTCAAGTCGACCGACGACTCGATGATTGAGACGCTGGAGAAGATGAGCGGCAAGACTCACCGTACCCACGCCAGCTCGAAGCAGATCACGCAGAACCTGGACAAGGTGGTCGGCGGGAAGACGGACGGAGCGATTTCGCGCACCTGGTCGACGGAGGAGGAGCCGCTGATCAAGTACAACGATTTCGCCTTCCTCTCGCCGCGCAACTCGATCGTGCTGCGCGCCGGCGACGCGCCGGTCTGGAACCGCAACGAGACGATCCTGCCGATGTCATTCAAGCTGCTCGGCAACACGATCACCCACCCGGGGCACGAGTACTCGCTGCAGACGATCCCCACGCTCAGCTCCGCGATGGAGTTCGACGTGCGCATGAACCAGCCGGACTTCGTCAAGATGCTCGACAAGCGCATGGCCCAGGCGGTCAGGGCGGCCGACGCCAAGACGCTCTACCAGGAGACGTACGACTACAAGGACATCGACATCGAGCGCCTCGACCCGGACGTCTACTCGGACGAGGTCATGGAGGTCATCACGCGGATGGTTTTCACCGACGAGAGTGGCGATCCCAATGCCCCGGTGGTCGTGGACCCGGACGACTACGAGGCCATGATGCTGGGCAACGACGAGGAGTTCCTGGAGGACGTGGAGGTGGCCGCGACCGTGGCTGCCCACCAGGCGACGCAGAAGGACCACAAGCGCCTGGTCTACGCCGAGGGCACGGTCAGCAAGGAGATGCTGATCAATCTCGACGGCTCGGCGAAGGTCAAGGCCCTGGACCTTGAGATTGGTGAGGCGTACAAGACCGCGCTGGTGGAGATGCAGCGGGACCGCGAGCACTTCTCAGTCGGCGGGGACGGCGAGCTGCGCAGCGCCGACGGGTCAAAGACCTACATCAGCCAGGTCCGTTCCGATGCCTACACCGACGCCGCCCGCAGGATCAACGGCCAGATCAGCGACGAGGGCTCGCGCGTGTTCGCCGAGCAGGACGTGACCGAGGAGGATCTGCGGTCGCTGGCCACGGTCAAGGTGCACGCCGCCTTTTACACGTACCTGGCCTCGCTGCCCAGCTGGGAGGTCCTGGCCGACGGGGCTTTCGACCGGGCCATGGCCGTAGAGATGAAGTCCCGGGGGTAGTGCCGGCGGGTCTATTCGCTCCGTGCCGGGACAGTCGATGCAATTCGACTGTCCCGGCATTCGTCTTTTGGCTCGTTTCTGACTCGTCTATCGCCTCCATTCGAATCATAAGGGTATGATCTATACATAGTTATGTCCCCGAGCGTCCACAGGAGGCTGAGTAGCAATGAAGAAGGCACACGGACTGAGGCGGTACTTCTACGAGTACGTCTTCTACAAGGCAGTCGAGCAGGCCCGGGAGCAGAGCGGGGAGATCATTCCGATCTCCCAGGCGAAGGCCATCCGTGCACGGGTCGACCAGATCCTCAGCCAGCGCGGAACCGCCCTGGCTGATCCCGGACTCGGCGTCACCGCGTGTCTGACTGCGATCGACACGGCCTTCTCCGAGCGCGTCCCGGACTACGAGGCGCAGTTCGGCGACCACTCCCCCGCCAACGAGCGCTACCAGACGCTGCAGCGCGAGTTCACCCGTGCCACGGGCGTCGGAGCGGAGATCGACCCGCGTTCGGCGCGGCTGCCGATCAGCCCTTACGACCCGGCCTGGTCCGAGCGCGCGACGGTGAAGCGCGCAGGTACCGAGCTGCTCTACATTCCCGACGAGACGATCGTGAAGAACGCCGGCGGCGAGGTGGAGTCCTTGTCTGAGCCGCGCCGCGGGAACATGACGCTCTGGCGGCTCGACGAGGACGGTAAGCCGTACGAGGCCGGCCGTGCCATGACCAACGACGACGCCGCAGGCCTCACGGCGCTCATGGACAAGATGAGCCGCCAGGAGTACGACCAGGTCCGCGAGTGGGTCATCGACGGCGGACGCGACCCGCAGACCGGCCGCGTTGACCGCAACCGTTTCATGTCCCAGCGGGCGGTGGCGCGCTCGGCGGCGCTGCTCGAGGAGCTGAAGTCCCAGGGCGTGGCCTACGAGGTCCTGCGCGACCGTGAGCCCGGGCAGATCAAGGCCCGGATCTCCGGGACCGGCATGGAGATCCGTCTCACTGACACGCGCCAGGAGGAGTACGCCGGGGCGCGCATCTACGACAACGGAACGGTGCTGCGCTACAGCACCAATCACCGGGTGCCCGGCGGCATGGCCGTGCCCGCCCCGACTTCCGAGGACGCCGTGCGGCTGTTGCGTTTCGCCCAAGGCCTGCCCATCGAACGCCAGGATCTTCCCGGCACGGTGGTCGGCGTCGTCGGCTCCAGCCACCCCGAGCATGGCCGCGGCCGCTCCCTCATCGACGTGCCGGACAGCTATCACGTCGACCGCGAGAGCATGTTCGTCGTCGCGGACTATGTCGTCCCCGGTGAGAGCGCCCCGCGCCCCGGGTCCAAGGTCATGCTGCGCCGGGATGCCAAGAACCACTCCCTGCCGACCTTCTTCGTGGATGCAGAGCCGGCCGAGGCCTACGGTCGCGAGGCCGTGGACACCGCGCGGGAGAACCTGCGCGCCGCCCTGGGCGTCGAGGAGCTGATTCTGCGCGCGGAGTCTGAGCTGCAGCGCACCGGGGGCGCGCTCGACGAGATCGAGCCCCCGGAGTATGCCTCTGACCCCGAGGTCGCGGCGATCCAGCGCTCTTACTGGGACGTACTCACCGGAGCGCGCAGCGAGCTGCTGCGTCCGGGCGCGACCGAGGAGATGTACCAGGAGCGCCTGGAGGAGATCGGCGAGCTGCAGGCCGGTGAGCTTCCGGACCTGGGCAACCTCGTCTATGGTGGCACGGCCGCCGACAAGGTCCGTGCGCACGCTGATGACGTTCCGTTCGAGCTGGTCGGCACCTGGGATGCGGAGCCGCACCTGATCGACGGCGAGTGGCTCGACCAGCGCTTCGACCCCGCCCGCGTCGCCAAGTACATGACCAGCCCGACCGGCCAGTGGTCGAACCTGGACAACCTCGCCTCGGCGCTGCGCCGCTGCGGGGTGCCTCCCACCGAGCTCATGGGTACCAGCTTCCAGGCGACCCGCTTCAAGGACCGGATCGTCTCCTTCCACACGGCCACCGCCGCCCCCATCGCCGAGCATCCCTCGGAGTTCATGCGTCGGATCGGTCAGACCGTCCGGGAGAGCATCGAGCGCAACGCCGCGACGCCGGGTGAGATCCTGGTCGACGCGCAGGGCGTCATCAGCTGGACCGCCGAAAAGCTGCGTCGTGACGGCAAGGCCACGCCGGTCTCCGGTGAGATCGGCCAAGTCTTCGATGTCGGCAGCCATGGGGAGATTGTCACGCGCTTCGCCAGTGGCGAGAACGCGCTGATCGTCCCCGGCTACGAGGCGCGGATCAAGGCCCAGACCCCGGGCGAGGCCCCCAAGTCGGTCGAGGAGCGCACGGTGCTGCGCGGCTACGAACAGCTGATGCACGAGCGCATCCAGTACCAGCTTGCCGGTGACCTCGTCTCCGGCCGCAGCCGGACCGGCGAGCCGGCCTCGCTGAACGCGGTGTACTCGCAGCTCTACGGCACCAAGCACCCGGTTGACTTCATCGAACGGGCCACGACGTATGAGGTCGACCCCGCCACCGGCAAGGCCACCGCACGACTGGACGAGTGGACGGCCTCGATCCTCGAGACCGAGGCCAAGCGCGTGCGCTACTCCAACGAGATCAAGCAGGGCTCGACGATCTACGCCGAGTACCGCGCCGAACGCGATCGCACCGACCCGGCCGACGACAACGTCTTCGACGCCTGGCGGCTCACCGGTGGACGGAACATGACGGTGCTCACGGGAACCGACCGTAACCATGTGACGGCTCCCGGCGGCTTCTTCGATCCGGTGATGACCGGCGGCGCGACCAACCAGGGCATCGTGCGCTACCTCACCGAGGACGCCGCCGTGCGCCCCGACGGCACGATTGAGCCGGGTGACCCGGAGACCGTGACCGGCTCCCGCGCCCCGCTGATGAGCCGGCCGGAGCTGGAGACGCTGCGCTATGACCCGTTCGACCGCCAGCAGATGACGGCCTCGACGATCATGCAGTCTTCCGAGGTGACGAAGCCGACCGGCACCGCTCTGATGACCTTCGGCGGCTGGACGGCCGACGACCCGATCGTGGTGTCGACGGAGTTCTCCGAGCGGCATCGCATCCGCGGGGCCGGTGGCCAGCTGCGCGACCTCGTCGTGGGCGACAAGATCAGCGATCTGCACGGCAACAAGGGTGTCGTCTCTCTGGTGGTCGACCGCCACATGGACCCGGACGAGGCGCGTGCCCAGGGCCTGGAGCAGGAGGTGGCCTGGTTCAGGGAGAACCCGGGCATCGACGTGGTGATGAGCCCGTTCTCGCTGATCTCCCGCCGCAACGCCGGATCGGCGCGCGAGCTGATGGGTGGTGCCGTGGGCGACATCCGCCGCCCGGCCGTCCAGGGCCCCGATGCCGGGCCGGTCGACGGAGGGTTGGGCGAGATGCGGTTCGTGGTCACCCACATGGCTGTCGACGAGAAGA
This sequence comes from Arthrobacter sp. efr-133-TYG-104, assembly GCF_030208915.1. NCBI lineage: Bacteria > Bacillati > Actinomycetota > Actinomycetes > Micrococcales > Micrococcaceae > Arthrobacter > Arthrobacter sp. efr-133-TYG-104. The sequence goes on along the minus strand of NZ_JARVTA010000006.1, from coordinate 234,420 downwards.
CCAAGATCTACGACGACGAACAGGTGCGCGCCGGCAAGGGGCGCAAGGCCTCCTCGCAGCTGGCCTGGGCGCTGCAGTCCCAGGACTGCCCGGCGATCATGCGCGAGTTCTACGGCCACAACTCCGGTGCCGAGTCGAACCTGCGCGAGTATCTGCTGGTGGCGGGACTGGACATGGAGGCCGACGGCACCCTGCGTGTCGTGGGCCAGGCCGAGAGTGTCGACGAGCGGCCCGAGCGCCGTCTGATCCCGATGCCGGAGCTGATGCGCACGCAGCCGCGCAGCGAAGGCGCGACGCCGGGGCTGAACACCACGGCCATGCGCAAGTCCTTCGGCGACCTGATCGGCGATCGTGGCGGCGACATGGAAATCCCCTTTCCGCTGACCTACCCGACGAGTCAGCTGACCGAGACGGTCAGCGCGACTTCGTGGAAGCTGCCGGTGCTCTCTTCGCACCTGCGCAGCGGCCAGGAGTTCGACGACGGCACGTCCGTCACGCATGACTACACGCGCAGCTATCAGGACGTCTTCGTCGAAGCCTGCCGCTACCGGTACATGGCCGAGCAGCTGGACGACCACGGCCTGTCGCCGGACAAGCGCGCCGAGGTGCGCCGGGGCATGAGCGAGTCTGTCTCGCGGGCCCAGCGTGCCTTCGAGGCGATCACCACGGACGTGCAGAACCGCGTGCTGACCGGCAAGAACAACATCTTCAAGACCGGGCTGATGAGCTCGCGCCTGTCGGACTCGGCCACGATGGTCTGGACCGCCGACCCTCGGCTGGACATCGATCAGATCGCTCTGAGCTCGGTCAAGGCCGAGCAGCTGGGCCTGGCCGAAGGCGATCACGCGCTGGTCTGGCGCGACCCGGTCCTGCGCGACGCCGGCGTGCGCTACATGCGCGTGGCGATCGACGACCGGCTCACCGGCGCGGCGATCAACCCGGTGATGGACCAGTGCTTCGACGGCGACTTCGACGGTGACGCGGTCGCCGTCGTGAGGCTGCACAGCGAGGCCGCCAAGGCCGAGGCGATGGCCAGGCTCTCGGTCGGAGCGAACCTCCTGGACACCGGCGTGGTGAAGGCCGACGGCTCGCACCCGCTGGCCATGCAGGTCTCGCTGGACACCCAGGTGGCGCTGTCCAAGAGCCCGGAGCTGGCGGAGAGCCTTGAGAGTGTCGTCAAGGAGGCGAACCGCCTGCGGTTCGTCAGCGATCCGCACGAGGTTGCCGCCGGCCACGAGGTCCTCGTCGAGGAGCTCAGCGATCTCTATCGCTCGGCACAGCGCGGCGAGTTCGGCTCGGCGCTGACCTTCAGCAGCCGCGAGGCGCACTTGCAGAGCGTGCGCGAAGTCTGCGTCGAGACCGGGGCCAAGGGTAGCGAGAAGAAGCTCGGGGACTACGCCCGCAACCTCGGCGACGAGCAGGGCACGCCGGGCATCACGCAGGAGGACCAGGAGGCCTCGATGTTCGCCACGGCGATCAAGGCCCACGGCACGGGACTGGGTGGCTCGTTCTCCCAGCGTGCGGTGCGCGCCCTGCGTGGCGCTGACCTGAAGGCGGTGCTTGAGGTGACCTATCCGGTGACCCAGTCGATCCTGCAGGCCAAGCACGACGCTGCGGAGGCACGGCACAAGTACGAGATGCTGCAGGGTCCCGGGCGCGATCTGTGGCGCGGCCGCAAGCTCGAGCACACCGGCCCCGGCCAGTGGCGTCCCGAGTTCGCCGACGGCGAGGCTGTCCAGGCCACGGCCGAGGAGTGGGAGGCCCAGTTCGTCGAGTTCTACGAGGCCAAGGACGGGTTCAACGTTTCGGTCAACCCGGACTGCGTCGCCCGTGTCGCCCGCGCGCTGGAGGACCCGAAGTCGGGCCTGGTGCGCAACCTCGAGGAGGACCCGTCCCTGGCGGGCACGGTGATGGACCGTATGGCCTACGGCGGCGACTTCGAGGCGCTGGTGCAGGCTGCGAAGAATCGCGAGAGCGTCTTCGACGGCGAGAAGAACGAGCAGTTCGCCTCAGCGGGCACCCGCCGTGCCCGGGCCGCGGCGGCGCGCGAGCTCGACGCGTTCGCGGCGCACGGCCTCGACGGGCTGGACGGCCTGGAGTCCGCGGAGGCCGCGGTGGATGCCGCGGTCCTCAAGCGTGACGTGCTCGCGCAGACCGGGGACGGGGCCGCCAGGGCGCGCGGTGCCAGCCGGCGCTCGGCACACGCCGTCGGCGTGGGCGGCCGTCGCCCGGCCTGGACGCCGAGCTACGAGACCGGGCAGCAGCAGAGTGACGACGACTATGGACTGGGAGGCTGACATGACACAGGACACGGAGCAGGAAATGGGTCCGGGCGGCAGGGGCCGGGGGCGCAAGGCACTGCCTGTCGACCCGTTGGGCGACGTCCATGCCGTGTACGGGATGGACGGCGGGGAGGAGGACATCATCGACGCGGAGATTGTCGACGAGCCGGAGACGCAGGCCGGACACGACACCTCACGCGGGCAGCGCGAGCGGCTGCGCGACCGTGCCCGCGGCTTCTTCGGGGCCACGACGCGGGAGCGGACCGAGGAGCGGGAGCGCCAGCGTGCACGCGACCAGAAGCGCGCTGCGGCCGACGATGACGGCCTCGACGACCGGGAGCGGCTGCTGAAGCTTCGGGCGGAGACGCGGCTGGCGGGCGAGGCGTACATGCAGACGCTGCGCGATTCGAAGCTGCTCGTGCCCGGCTTCAACGACGGGGAGCGCACGAAGGAGTTCGACGCGATGCACGCGGTCTACATGCAGATGATGATGCAGGGCTGCCTGCGTCCGCTCACCCGCGGCGTGAACCCGAACTCGGTCATCCAGGCCGCCGGCATGATGATGGCAATGCGGATGCTCGCTCCTGACTTCAGGAAGGAGATGGACTCCTACCTGCAGCCGTTCAAGGACAAGGTCCAGGACCGGATCGACGCGAAGACCCGGCACATCGGCGAGAGGGCCGAGCGCCAGGCGGCCCTGGTCGGAGATCTGTTCGGGGGCGCGCCGGAGGCGCAGGAGGCCGCCGGCGACGACGGCGGGAAGCAGTCCGGGAAGTCGGGCGGGCGGTGGGGCACCAGCAGGGACGACTTCCTTTCCCGACGCTGGCGTACCCGCCTGGAGGACCTGGAGCGCCGCGAGCGGGGCAACCGTGAGTTGTTTACTCCCGAGTCGGCGGCCATGACCGAGGTCGCACTCATGGAGAACGCCTTCTGGAAGATGCGTGACCTCGAGCAGGACGCGAAGCAGATCAACGCCAGCTACAAGGCCCTGCGCAAGCGCCTGCGCCAGCAGATGGAGGACGACGGGCTCGACCGTGCCGAGGTGGTCAAGCGCGCCCGGACGATCATCGGCGAGCGGATGGAGTCCGAGCCGGAGCTGCGCCTGATGTTCAACGGCGTCGCGCACGGCCGCATCGTCAAGGCCCCGCCGCACGAGGCCCGCCTCGCGGGCACCGACAGGGTACGAGAGGTCTGGACCGGGGAGTTCGACGACCACCTGGGCCGGCGGATCCCCGACGAGGGCATGTTCACGCTGCGCCTGCCGATGGAGCCGGACGAGCACCAGGTGCAGCTGGCGGAAACCATGAAGGCGGCGATGCTGGACGGCGTCCAGCGTGGCGACGGACAGGCCCTCGGCGGCAGTGTCATGGGCTACATGATCGGTTTCGCGGCCAAGAAGCAGGGCCTGGACACCCGCGGGCTGCCCGAGGACCTCCAGCAGCGCCTCGACCAGTCCGAGAGCATGCTCGCAAGCATGGAGATCGATGGCCTCTCGGACGAGGAGCAGCAGCGTGTCTACTCGAACGCCTACGTGGACGCCATCGAGGAGCTGAACAAGGAGGACCCGGATTTTGAGCACGAGCTCAAGCTGGCCCTCGGCGAGGACTGGCAGGACACGATGCGGGCCGCGGTCGACGATCCCGCTACTTTCCTGGCGGCGCAGCGCACGCGGCCCCAGCCCTTCCGACAGGGGCCCGGCCCCTCGGCCCGGCCGGGGCCGGAGGGCCAGTGGAGCCGCGACCGCGGAGCCGAGGACTACCAGCCGGCATAGTCCGGAAACGAACGAGAAGGAGACAGGACCATGAGCGACGACCAGCAGGTAGAGCAGCAGGAGCGGTACGGTTCCCGGCTCGCCCAGATGTTCGGGTACGTCACGCCCGAGGACCGCGGTCGCTGGGAGCAGCAGCGTGCGCAGAACAAGAAGAACGTCAACGCAACCAAGCAGGGTGCGAAGTCCTCCGTGAGCTCGATGATGGAGTTCGGCGACAAGAACATCAACGCCAAGCTCAACGCGGCCCACCGGATCGCCGACCAGCAGCGGTTCGACGAGTCCCACGACAAGATCGTCAGCACACGGCGCGATCCGAAGACTCGGTCGATTATTGAGTCAGTTGACTACGAGTACAAGGACGACCGCCAGTCCATTGATCCGGATTTCGAGCTTTAGTTTGAATGGATACCGACAGGTCTGTGGATCGCTTTTCGACAGGCCTGTCGGATAAACTGGTTTTCAAGCAGTAAGCGGACGACGAGGGATGATAGGACAAAGGTGTGGGCATGAAGACGACGGTTCATCCGCGGATCAGCAAGCGTGGATTCATCTCGAAGGTGGCCGGCCGCAGCGGACAGCCGATAAGGGTGGTGAGTGAGGTGTACGAGTCGCTCATCGCGGAGCTCACCGACGCCGTGCGCCGTGGAGACACCGTCGTGCTCACCGGCTTTGGCCGCTTCGCCCGGCAGACGCACAAAGGCCACAAGGTCCGGTTCGGCAAGAAGGACGTGGATGACTACTCGGTGCTGAAGTTCTCCGCGTCACGCAGCATCAATCGACGGCTCGATCCGGACGCTGACCTGGGTGGCCCGGAGACCTTGCGGCTGATCGACGAGTTTGACGAGGCTGAGGAGGTCCTTGCCCGGGTGGCGGGATAGACGACGGACAGCTGCTGACAGAAAAAAAGAAGAACCCCGGCGATGCGGAAGCATCACCGGGGTTCTTGTGTCCGTAAGGGGCTGCAGGTGCCAGGACCGGTCCCTGTGCACGGCGCATCGTCAGGGGTCGCTTATGATCGCTCGGTGATCTCGTCTGAATTCCTTACCTGTACCTCCCATGTGCCATTGCTCCAGTCAGTGGTGCAATGCGATCCATTTGGCGTGATTGTCAGGTCGGCGGAACAGGACTGGGACCCGAGCACTTTGTTGTCCGCCCTCAGCCAGGCGTCGGCCGTTCTGGTCGCCATCATTGGAGGTTTCCTTGTCAGCAGGCTTGTTGCGATCTCCAGCGAACGCGAGGGCATCAGGAGGCTGGTGGAGGCAGCAGCTGGACGCATTGGGCACATTGAGGCGGACCTGAAAGAGGCCCATCGGACCCGATTGGACAGGGCGGAACGCTACTTCTACGAAGTGGCAGTGGAAAAACTGCTTGAAAATCCGTCCTTGGACTTGGATGCCCTGATTCAAGAGCGTGTCGCACGGGGAACGGCAGAAGAAGAGCTCAAACCGTACGCGGTTGCACTCCGGCAACGGGTGCAAAATGCAGTGCAGGCCATCAATTTGAAGCTCAGAAAAGGCGATACCAGGAATCTTGACCTTGAAGATCTCGTCGAGCGCGGTCTGGAAATCCCGGACGCCCACCAGGATCTTTATGAACAGGCATTCAAGCGCCGGCGCGCCTTCCTGCCAAAACCTCCCGCACTATCGATTCTTGGATCCACAGATCTCTTCGACTACTCAAATCTGGCAGCGGCGTTGAGACCGGACTGGGCGATCGCAGCGGACGTGCGACGACAGGATGAGGAAATCCGCGCTGAGGCTGATCTGAAGACGCAGCTGCGGGCTGCTGTTGCCGAGCGGGACCGCTTGAATGAAGAGCTGGCCCGCGTCGGCAAGCCAGAGGGAGTGGCTGCGGCCATGTGGATGCTGGGCCTCCTCTCGCTGGGAATCCTCGTACCTTTGGTCATGATGGCCTTTGAGCCCAAGGGCCTGGACGTCGTGTCCAAGATTCTGCTGCTTGTCAGCTTTGTCATCGGACTGGTGGCGATTCTTTGGTATGTGGGTTGGTTCTGGCTGAAGATCGGCAGTGACAAAACACAAGCTACGCCAGGAAGGTCCTCGGAAGCCCCGCCCCGGTAAAGGCCAGTAGTCACGCAATCTTGATGGCCGCCTTTTGCCGACGTTTTGCCGTTGCATTGCGAACCTCGGCGGCAATGCTCCAGGCAGCCGTTTCCGCAGTTCCGTTGGCCGGATGCACGAGAACACCGTGTGGGCCCGTGAGGCTTTCACCTGTACGGGTGCTGGCGTGCACGCAGTACCTGCGCTGGTTGTGCACGGTGTAGGTGACTTCCAACTCCAGTTCGACATCCCAGATGTGCTGCTGGTCCCGCAGAGCTTTCCTTGTCGCCGCCAGGAACATCAGGGCCGCGGCATCTTCAATCTGCTGTGAGGTGGGTTCCTTGTAGCGCCGGCCACCGGCAGTCCCGGCAGACCCAGCGGGGTTTGTAACAGCTTCAGTGGACATGACGACTCCTGTTTCGAATGTGGTTGGTTTCCCTGATCGAAGAAGGACCCGGTCACAGCTTTGCTGTGACGCTTCCCGGTGCTTGGTGCTGTATCCAGCCGGGAGGAAGCCTTGTTTCCACCCCTGCTTCGCTGGGCTTACGCTGTGCCCACGATGTTCGAAGGTTTGCCGGCCGCCCTGCATCCTCCTGTTGCCCTTGCTTTGGCCAAGGCCGTGGAGTCGATACCACGCGGTGACGCACTGTCCGGCGGCTCAGTCTTTGAGATGAAGTTCGACGGTTTCCGGGCAGTGTGTCTGGTCGGTTCGGATGGGGCGTGGCTCTACAGCAGACAGGGCAAGGATCTGAGCAGGTACTTTCCGGACGTGTTGGCTTCCGTGCGTGAGCAGATCCCTCCGGGCTGTGTTGTCGATGGCGAAGTTGTGGTGTGGTCCGAAGGGCGGCTGGATTTCGATGCGCTGCAGATGCGCCTGGTGAGCTCAAAGGCGGCTCTTGCGGAGCTCGTGATGAAAAGCCCTGCCTCGCTGATCGCCTTCGACGTCCTGGCAGTGGCGGGGCAGGATACCCGCGGGCTTCAATTCCGGGACCGCCGGGCTCTGCTCGAGGAGCTGGCGCGCGGGTGGGTTCCGCCACTGCATCTGTCACCGGCGACCAGCGACCGGGCCCTGGCGGCCACGTGGTTCAGTGACATGACCGCCACGGGCGTGGAAGGAATTGTGATCAAGGGTGAAGGGCAGACGTACGAGCCCCGGCGAATTTGGCTGAAGGTCAAGAGCAGAAGCGCCCTTGATGTGGTTCTTGCGGCGGTCATAGGTCCCATGGCGCACCCGCGGGCAGCGGTGGTGGGTTTGCCGGTACACGGACGGCTGCGGATTGTCGGCCGGTCCACGTCCTTGACGGCTCGTGCGGGAAGGGATCTGGCCATATATCTTCATCCTCCCCGGGGAAGGCATCCATGGCCGGAGGAAATCAGCGAACGGGTGCTGGACCGCTTCACCAAGGAGGGCGGCACCACTCGCTTGACTTTGGTGGAGCCGTTGGTGGTTGAAGTCTCGGCCGACATAGCCTGGTCGGGTCAGGCATTCCGGCATTCAGTCCGCCTCATACGGGTCAGGCCTGAGTTGTCGCCGACGGAAGTATCCCTCCCGGAAGGCTTCCAGCGTGCCTGGCGATAAAGAATGTAGCCATGTGAAGAATGGAGTCATGCGACGAGAAGATGAACCTGAAGAGTTCGAGATTGCCGACTCGTATTTTCAGGAGCTGAGGACCTGGCTGGGCTTCCGGGATTCCCACGAGGCGTGGATCCCGGAAGCCGGAAGCCGTCTGGCGCAGGACGATGGGCTCATCAAACCCCACCAGGCGTCGCACAACATCGCCAATGCGGTAGTCAGCGCGATCGATCATTTGCACGCGCTGGACAGCATCATGCTTGGTGCCGGAGCATCACATACTCTTGCCCCGTTCTCGCTGGTCAGGGCAGCCATTGAGTGCGCCGCACAGGCCGCCTGGATTTCAGCGCCAGAAGAACAGGCGACCAGGATAGTTCGTTCGCTGTCTCTGTCGCTGAAGGTAGCCAAAGACCGCGAGACTGCGTACAGCGAACTGGCACGTCGCCATCCGAATCTTCAGGGAACGCTTCCGGACTTCGACAGCGACAAGGCGCAACTGCAGGCTATTCTCGATGCCTCCGGGGCCGCTGGAAAGTTGATTCTCCCCAGCAGCACGCACATACTCACGCAGGTCCGCGACCTGGTGCCCAGGACGTCCGCCTTGTCCGTATGGCAGCTGTGCTCGGGTTTTGCCCACGGCAGGCGCTGGGCCGCGGATGCCGTGCTGAAGCCGGCGCAGTCAACTTCTCTGCCGGATGATGTCATCGCCAAGGAAAACCGGCCGACCATGAGGCTGCTTGTCTGGGCCCTTACCCCGGCTATGGATTTGATCCGGTACAGCCTCGAGCGGCATTCCGAGCTATCGCGGGCCTAAGCACCCAATTTGTGCCCGCTGAAGCAAGAATCGGCAGCCGGAGCGGGTTCCGCGAAAGATGCCGCGCGACTCAGTTATCCGCGATGGCGAAGATCACGATAATGATGATGATCGGGATGAGCAGCACGCCCGCGCCGGCGGTGAGGTGCTCCCAGCTGAACGGCGAGTTGAGGAAGGCGATGAAGCCATCCCACAGGCTACGGACGGAGCCTACGGCCCAGGCGAAGAAGCCGGTAGCCCAGCCGATGACGGCGGTGACCGAGACTCCACTTAGTGCGCACAGCCCCACGATCGTTCTGGTGTTCTTGAGCATGGCCAGTCCCCTCATTTCCGGTCCTCGAACAGCAGGTAGTAGAGCCCAATGTGCGGGGTGACGAGCACGGCGAAGGCCAGCCAGGCCCGCTTCGGGTCCTCGATCACCCATGTGATCCCGTCTTTGACGGGTTCGGCGTAAGCGATCACCGGCGCAAGAACATCGGTGCGGAAGACCACATGGAAGATGCCGTAGGCCATTCCCAGGGCGATCGCCAGGGCAAGGCTCCGGCGGATTGTCAGCTGCGCCCGCGGGCTCATCCCCCGGCGTGGTTCCTCGACGGCCGGAGCCCAGGCCTGGTGGTCCGTGTCGCAGTCGTGCATCACTTAATCCCGTTTCCATCGAATCATCATTCATGCCCATTCTATGAGAAAGGCTGAATGACGAACAGAAACGAGGCGCAATGGTCAGTCGAACTCGAGGTCTGCACCGACGGGTGCGGGTATGTCGAGCCCCCTGCCCGCCTGCGGGGCAGGGTTCTTCGCCGCGGATGCGCGGCGCTGGGCGGCGAGCTGGTCGAGGGTGACCCCGACGGGCCGCCCGAGGCGCTGGCCGGCTGTCCGGTAGACCTCACTGTCGCGGCGTGCGCCGATGGCGACGATCTCGCGCCGGGTGATGCCGCCGGGCGGCTCGGGCCTGATGTCGCGTGAGACGATGCGCAGCGGCGGCTTCTCATGGGGATCCGCACCGACGTAGGTTGTGTCGCAGTCGGAGAGGTCGGCAAAGCGGGAGTCGTAGTCCAGCGGCTTAGTCGGGTGGCGGCGGCCGTTGAGCCGGTGGAGCATGACGATGGTGGCCTCAAGGAGCGCCTCATCCCGGCTGTGCGGATTCTTCAGGGCGCGCTGGTTGAACCGTTCGATGTCCTGGCGGGCCCCGGGGCTGAGATGGACCTTGATCCGCAGCCCCTCAGTCATCGTCGAGCACCTTGCGGATCATTGACCGGGCCGGCTCGCCCAGCTCATCGCCGAGCTCATCGAGGGTCAGGCCGGGCTCCTCGGAGGCGTCGGAGGCACGGATGCGGCGGGAGAGCTCGGCCTGGAACGCAGCCTCGTCGGCGTGGACCCGCCGGAGCAGGTCGACGAAGTCGGCGAACGGGATTACGGCGGCCTCGGGGACGTTCCCGTCACCGAAGATCAGGGGTTCGGCATCCCCGGCGCGGAAGCGCTCGAGCAGGGTGCCCAGGTCGGCGGCGGTAATCTTCTGGGTCGGGGCGACGTTCACGGAGAACTTCGGCAGGGAGCCCTCGCGCGGGGCCTGGGGGGTCTTGTCGTCAGTCATGGTTCCAGTCTATTCGTGGTCGAATGGGATGCCAGTGCCTCATATCCCACCATTCCTGATGGACACTGAGTCGCTGGGGAATGGCGTAGCGGGGCAGTTGAAGAGAAGCAGGCCCGCGCCCTGCGGCCCACTGCGGGTCGAGGGCGCGGGCCATGCGTCAGAACTCGCCCGAGCCGGGCTGGACGTCGAACACCGGCACGCCGAGGGCCTGCCAGGCGCGGATCACCCTGGGCCGGTCATCCAGCGCGAGCCGGACGTCCCACCGCCCGCGGATGAAGGCCTCGTAGATCTCGGGCTTGACGATGTCGTCCGGCCGGCGGTCGCCCTGTCCGCGCATGAACAGAGGGCAGCTGGCAGTCCACTCCCCCACATGTTCGATGAGCCAGGCGTAGGTCGCGCGGCCGACGTCCCAGCCGTTGTCGTCCATGACCGGCCTGCCGGAGCAGAACACGATCTCAAGTCCGGCAGCGTGCAGGGCGCGCACGGTTTCGATCACTGGCGGGTTGGGCAGGTCCCAGGGGACGAGCCGGTACTCGTGGTGTCCCCTGATGAAGCGTCCGTCGGGAAGGGTGTGCGTTGCGACCGTCCCGTCGATGTCGACGATCACGGCCGGCGAGATGACCGCGGCCGTGGCAGTGCTGATTTCTGTCATGGTGGGTCCCTCCTTCCGGGCGGTGAGGCTATTCAGTAAACGGACGCTCGGCCTCGACGTCGAGCGGGACGATCGTCCCGAAAAGTCCTGCAGCATGCTGTGACCCGTGCGGGACTGCCAGCAGGTCGGGACCATCGGGCATGACGCCGGACTCTCCGCATGTGGGACACGTCCATGTCCAGGTGACGGGCGCGTGCACAACGCGCCTGTCGATGATCACCCAGTCGAAGCGGTCAACCCAGTCCTCGCGGCCGAGAGGCTGACAGAGATCGGCGTCGAAGAGCGCATCGGGCACTGGTGTCCGGCTGCTCATCGCACTCCTTCTTCGGCCGGTGCGGGACCGGGCTGGGGCCACCCAGTACTCCCCGAGGGGCTGGATGGTCCCGTTCTCATGGCCATGGCAGGTCAGTTCGAGAGAGCCCGCCCATTCGTGGGGACCCTGGGTGATCGCGGTGCCAGCCGGCACCTGCAGCGGAGCGTGGTCGTGGCCGTGGTAGTCGCGGCAAGCCGACTCGTCGTCGTTCACGAGCTTGAGGGCGCAGCACGCGCAGAGGATGAAAACACCGCTGGCCAAGGTCAGTCCCCGCCTTCCTGGTTGTCGTACTGGCTGACATAGCCGATGAGAAAGTTGTCGTCGACCGGATCGAAGCCGTGCCGCTCCGTGAACTCCGTGTGGTACTCGGCAGGGTCCCGGTCTCCCGGGTGCGGCCGGACGGAGCCGATCGCGTTGGCGATCCACTCCAGTTCGTCGGCACCGGACCACTCCGGCTTGGTGCCGAGGCCGAGGGCAATGGCGTCGACGATGTCGGTGTCGGTCACAGGTCCGGGGTTGCCGTTGGTCCGGGACAGCGGCCTGCGGCAGTCGGGGATGAATCCCATGGCAAGCAGGACGGTCACCGGCAGGTGGTGGGCGTGCCAGATCGCGTCGGCGGCGTCAGTGGGGGAATCGCCCGAGGAGAGTCCGCCGGAGAGGTGCAGCCGGTAGCCGGCGACCTCGATGGTGTCCGTCTCGCTGGAGTTCAGCGCCTCTTCGAGCTCGTCGATGACCCTGCGGCCGACGCGTTTGATGACCTCCGGGCTCGGCTCGCCCTCGGCGTCCAGGTGCATGTCGGGGTCGAAGTCCTCGACCAGCTCCTCGAGCTGGGACTCGGGGTCGTCGAACCGGAACGATTCAGGGTCCGCGGTCTCCTCGACCATCAGGCGGCCGCGTTCGAAGTCGATCGGCTTGGTGCGGTCGGCCGGGACGGCGATGGCCGCGGTGAGCATATCGGCGCTCATGGGTTCTCCTTGGGTCGGGATGTGGGTGGGGTCGGCTCAGGCGGCGGATTGCTGTGTCTTCGCGGCGGCGTGCTCGCGGTAGAGGCGCACAGCCAGGTCGACGCAGTAGCAGGTGAACAGGAAGTGGATGTCCCAGTCGCGCAGGTCCCACTCCCAGGTGTCGGAGCCGACGGTGTCCTCGTGCTCAGCCAGCCATTTGTGGGCCTCCGACTCGCTGTCGGCGTGCCAGCGGGCGTCTTCGATGATTTCCATGCGCCGCTCGGCAGGGGAATGTCGTGGGACCTCGATGTCGGCGAGCTCCATCCAGTTGTGTTCCTCTGTGAGCCGGTCGAACTTCTCGTCGGGGATGCCGTCGGTGCTCCAGAGGGCAGCGCGCGCGGCAGCGGCCGCGTTCCGGCGCTCGTGGTTCAGCACGGTGCCGGTGGCCGCGAGGTGCTCCTGGGCGTTCCAGTGGGCCTCGAAGAGCGCCAACTGTGCGTCCCCGTCAAGGCCGCGCAGTTCGTGCAGGCGCGCCAGCAGCGCCAACTGCTGATGGTGGACCTCCTGGGCCTCGGTGCCGAGTCCCTCGCTTTCTTCGAGGTGCTCCCGCACCAGCTGGATGAAGAGATCCGAGTCGTACTGCTTTACTTCGCGGGAGCGGCCGCCGCAGAGCTTCTCGGCCCAGTAGCGGAAGTCGATGCTTGGCGCACCGTCGGAGTAGTAGCCCTCGCTCTTGCCGGCCGACGCGAAGAAACCGATCATGTCGGGTTCTCGGGTGAACATGTAGCCGTCGGCGATGTCGCCGCTGGTGGCCAGGTGGCCGGGCCAGGTGGTGACGTCCCAGGACCACATGCGGGTCCCTGGGGCCTGGATCCTGAAGTGGCGGTAGAGATCCTCGTCGTGCAGAACGACGAGGACGTGCTCCCGGGTCTGGGCGAGAAAGTCGGCGTACGTACGGGCGTACGGGTTCTCGGGCTTGACGGTGTCAGGTGCGGACATGGCGGGTCCCTTCCGGGTCTGCTGGTCAGGGTTGTGGTCGGGGCCGTCCGCTCGGGCGGTGCTCAGAGGATCGGCAGTGGCCGGCCGGAGGGCTTGTAGTGGCCGTCGGCCTCGTCGAGCACGGCCTCGGTGAGGAGCACGGTGGCGGGCATGAGGAACGCACCCACGAGCGCGGCGAGGCGCTGCTCGTCGGCCAGCACCCGCTCGGGGATGCTGCCGCGGGAGCTGAAGAACATGTCGGCACGCTCGATGAGGCTGGCCCGGCGGGCCTCTCTGGAGGTGAAGTGCTCGGCGATAGTCTGTCCGGGGCCGTACTCGGTGATCACCGAATAGAGCGCGGCGGGAACCTCGGTCTTCTTGCGGGTTGTGCTCACGTAGACCTGGACGCCCCATCGGCGGCAGAGCTTGGCGATGGCGTTGACCACGCTGTCCGGGGCGCTCTCCCACTGCCCGGAGCTGGACTGGTACAGCTCGTGCACTTCGTTCGCGGCGGAGGCGTCGATTGCGCCCAGGACGACGTCCGAGGCGGTCAGCAGCTGCGCGCACATGCGCAGCCGGAATGCTGGCGAGGGGTAGTGGTCGTGGAAGACGATCCGGTCGTCGTGGCAGATGACCAGGTCGTAGGCACTGTCGGGGCCCGGCACGAGCTCCTCTGAGCCGGTCTGGATTCCAGTGGCGGTCATGGCGTGCTCCTTCGAAGCTGCATTGGCTGTGTTTATGGGATGGGAAGCAGGAGGCGCGGGCGCTCCGACCTCTCGTGGAGGTGGAGCGCCCGCGCCGGTGCCGTCGGTCAGACGGCTTCTGCGATCTGCTGCTGGTCGCCGGCGGTACCGGCGTCCTCGTCGTCGACCAGAAGGGTCGGGTCGATGCCCGCAGCGCGCTGCGCGTTCTTCTCGTCACGCTCGGTGAGGGCGTTGACGATCTGTTCGTAGCTGCTCTGGATCGGCGGGTTCTTCGCCGTGCCGTAGGAGAGCACGTACTGGCTCTTCATGGCGCGCGTGAACGCGACGTAGAACATCCGCTTGGTGTCCTGGGTCATCTTCGCGTCCTCCTTGTAGAGGACGACGACGTTGTCGAACTCGAGGCCCTTGGCACCGTGGATCGTCGAGACGACGAGATCGGCCTTGGACTCGAGGTTCTTCCGCTTGCGCTCCTGGTTCTTCTGCTTGTTCACGTTCAGCTTCTGCTGGTTGCGCGTGATCTCGAAGGACAGGAGGTTGTCGCGGAGCCGGTCGAAGAACACGTTCGCAGGCAGGCTGCCCTGGTTGCACAGGGCCACCCAGCCGTTGATCGCGGCGCTGTTCTCGACCCACCACTCGGAGATGGTGCGCAGGATTGCCTTCTCGACGTTGACGTTTCCGGCATTCTTCGTCAGCTTGCCCATGTTGTCCTTGATCCCCTGCGAGACCACGAACGAGGCGTTGGCCGGCTGCACCTGCAGGACGTCGTTCCAGAAGAACTTGATGTACTTCGAGAAGATGTCCGTGGCGTAGACGCGGTCGCTGACGAGCGAGGCCACGTGCTTGTTCGGGTAGGCCTTCTCGAGCACTTCCTGGATCAGCGCCACCTCACGGCGGGCGTAGGCCAGGAAGGCCACCTGCTCGCCGCGGTCCAGGCAGGCCTGAACGTACTCCGGGATCACCGTGTTGCGCACGAGCGGCTGCAGGTCGTTGGCGATGAAGCCGGTCAGGCGGGCCACCTCGTGGTAGTTGAGGGTGACCTTCTCCTGGAAGGAGTCGGCCGTGGGCACCGCCAGCGAGTTGGCCTGCAGCTGGATGTTGGCGAACTGGTTGGTCTCCAGACCGCCAAGCACGACGTTCGCGAAGTCGAGAATCTCCTGGTTGCTCCGGTAATTCGTCGTGAGCCGGAAGGTTGCGAAGACCCCCGAGCCCTCCAGCGTGTTGAGCGCCCTCGGGTTGGCCGATCGGAACTCGTACAGCGTCTGGCTGGCGTCCCCGACGATGAACAGCGACTGGGCGTGCTTGGTGATGTACTTCAGCACGTAGATGAACTCGAAGACCGAGTTGTCCTGGACCTCGTCGATGATCAGGTACTTGCTCTGCACGTGGGCAGGCTCGGACATGTCATCGATCTTCTGGTAGCAGATGATGATCTGCAGCTCCAGCGAGGTTTGCTCGATGCGGTCGAGCAGCGCGATCACCTCGTCGAAGTGGTTCTCGACGAAGGTGTTCAGGGCCGTGAACGCGCCGGTCTTGTTCTGGTCGACCTCCAGCAGGCGGTGTCGGAACGTCGCCGCGAACTGGCTGTTCGG
Source organism: Arthrobacter sp. efr-133-TYG-104 (assembly GCF_030208915.1). Lineage (NCBI taxonomy): Bacteria > Bacillati > Actinomycetota > Actinomycetes > Micrococcales > Micrococcaceae > Arthrobacter > Arthrobacter sp. efr-133-TYG-104. Next base: position 219,152 of record NZ_JARVTA010000006.1, on the reverse strand, counting down.
GTAGAAGATGTCGATCGAGTTGATGATCGTGTCGATGGCCGAGACCTTGTGGGTCGGGTGGTTCATCGAATAGATGTCGATGATCATCTTGGCGATCGTCATCGAGCCGACGTTCGGGTTCTTCTCCGTGATGTTGTCGGCGGCGGCGTTGGTGAACGACAGGACGGTGATGTCGCTGGCGGGCACCCCGCAGGTCTCGAGGTACTTGATGCGCTCAAGGATCACGGTCGACTTGCCTGTGCCCGCGCCGGCCTGCGTCATCACGAGCGGCTCGTGCGTGCTGAGCGCGTCGAGCTGCTGCTTGGACAGGTGCGGCGGGAAGACCGGGGCCGTGGCCGGCTGGGGCGGCGTGAGGAGCTGGCCCTTCATGCGCTCCAGGTGGTCGAGGGTGTGGTTCATCAGCAGGCTGAGGTTCTGCTTGGACAGCTTCGCCGCGATCGGCGCGGAGAACGTGGTGTCCAGCTGCTGGTGGATCCGGCGGTAGGCCTCCAGCGGGACGTTGTAGTTCTCCAGGTAGCGCAGCTGCACCGCGAGCATGTTCAGCTGCTCCTCGGTGGGGCTGGCCGGCATGTCCTGCACGTACTGGCAGACGGTGTCCGAGATGGCCTCGGAGTCCCAGATCTGGGCCAGGCGCGTGATGCGCTCGTAGATCGGGTACTCGTCCATCCAGTCGGCGAGCTTGTCGAGGTTGGTGGCACTCAACCCTGCGGCCGAGAGCACATCCTCGATGACGTCGCGGGCATTCTCTGCGGGGCTGGTGTCCCACTGCAGGAACACCGCCGCGTCGTGGTTGCCGTAGCCGATGGAGCGGGACACCGATACGGCGCGCTCGGGCTCGGCCAAGCCCTGCTTGAGGAAGTAGAGCTCCAGGCGGTACTGGATCACCAGGTCACGGCGGATCTTGTCGCCGGACTTATCCTCGTACACGGTCAGGGCCTGGGGGGTCATGTCGAAGTGCACGTCCCAGGAGTTGGTCGGCGTGGCGATGTCGAGCTCGAAGCGGTCATCGACATGCGGTACCGGCAGCGTGAACGACCCGCCCGAGAGCAGGGAGCGGCGCGTGATCGGGGCCAGCGGCACCAGCGCGGTGGTGATGTCGTGGTGGGTCGAGCTCTGCTTGACCTCGATGTCGCGGTCAACCGCGTAGGCGGTGTTGGTCGCGGTGTTGATCGGCCGCAGGCTCTCATTGAGCAGGCCGGTCTTCTTGCCGGACCCGGTCAGGCGCGAGGAGAAGAACTTCGGGTCGACGGTCTTCTGGGCAGCGACGGCGGCTGCGGAAAGGTCGATGTCGTCAAGCAGAATAGGCATGGTGTCGTCTTTCTTCGAACGAATCAGTAGGCGGGTCGAGAGGGTTTGTCGAATGGAAGCCGCATAGACCATTCTCACAGGAGACGAATGGTCAGTCGAATGCTCGTAGACGAGCGCTTGGGTCACGGGCGCGGGCATGAGAGCGGGAGGGCTCGCCTCTGGCGACGAGCCCTCCCGCGCTCCTCTCAACCCACCCGTCAGGGGCCGTGAGGCCCCTGAATCCGGGCGCGGCGGCGTCAGCCCCGCGGACCCGGACACCGCGCGCTACCCATGCGCGCGGCGGTCAATCGCAGGCTCACCTCTTGGGTAGGCCCGGCGGGAAGCACCTTCAGTCGGCGTTCCAGGGATTGGCCTTGGTGACGGACCCGGAGGGGTCCACCTCGACAAGGCCGAGCATGAGTGCGAGATCACGGCAGTCGGCCGCGTCCGCCGAGTGGGCGGAGACCAGCAGCAGTGCGTCGTCGCAGATCTGCTCGCTCCTGTCTTCGGGCTGTGCCGCACGGACTGTGCCGACGGCGGTGGTGGTCGTGGTGGTCATGGCAGTGACGTCCTTCTTCCTGTGTTCGAACGCGGTACGCGCACGCACGAGCGCCCCCACCCCGGGTATCCGGGACAGGGGCGCTCGAACGCAGTGTGGTGCCGGGATCAATCGACGGCCAGCGCCTCCGGCTCGTCGGAGACGGCGGCAGCGGGTGGGATGAACGCAGTCGACGCAGCCGACGCAGCCTGGGCAGCGAGCAGCCGGTCCTCGATCCACACGCGCACGGCCTTGCCGGCCGGACGCGCACCCTGGGAGTCGACGTAGGTTTCCTCGGCGACGGCACGCAGCTCGTCGTCGGGGATCGACGCGGGCAGTGTCTGGCCCAGGCGGGGCCTGGCGTCCAGGATCCGTTCGCGCTGGCGGCTGTACTCCGCCGCGAGGATCTCCCGGTAGGCCTGCTCGTCGACCGGGTTGAAACCCACGACGAGTGAGAACCGCCCGAGCAGCTCTGCGTCGAAGAACTGAGCCAGCTCCTTGGTCAGGGACCGGTGGGAGACCGCCGGCGGGGCCGAGCCGAAGCCGACCGGCTTGCGGTTCAGGGCTTCCCGCGCGGCGTTGGTCGTGCAGATCACCAGCGCCTTGGAGAAGTCCAGCACCTTGCCGTGGGCGTTGCGGATGTAGCCCTCGTCGAAGGCCGAGAGGAACAGCCGCTGCACGGCTTTGTCCGCCTTCTCGAACTCGTCGAGCAGGATCACCCGGTGGGGGTTGGACTCGAGCGTGTCGAATGGCAGCTCGCGGTTGGAGTCCGAGCCCACGTAGCCGGGAGGTGCCCCGACGATCTTCGCGGTGTCCGAGGGAGTGTGGAACTCCGTCATGTTCAGGATGATCGGCTCGGTGCCGGTCATCTGCTCCGCAATGATCTTCGCGGTCTCGGTCTTGCCCACGCCCGAGGCTCCGGCGAGCATCCAGGTTGTCGGGGTCGACGTCGGGAACAGGTCCAGCTCCTCGCGGGCCAGGCGGTCCACGAGCTTCTCGAGCACGTCGTCCTGTCCGCGCAGGCGGCCCAGCAGGGTCGCCCGGAGGGTTGCGACGTCGAACTCCGGGCGCTGGGCGTTTCCGGTCATCAGACGCTTGGCCACGTCCAGGACGCGCTTGGTAGTCAGCGGCACCTGCGGGATCGACCGCAAGGTGTTCACGAGTGCCGTGTCTCCGGCTGCCTCGGCCTGGACGATGAGCTTCTTCTGCTCCAGCACACGGTCGGCCATCGCCCGGTCCAGCAGCGTGATGGCGCTGTCGGGGCGGTGCTGCCCGGCACGGGAATTCTCCTCCGCGATCCGGACCGTCTCCGCCAGGACATCGTCGGAGACCGCGATCTGGTGGCGGTAGTGCGCCACCAGGCCCGGCCGGACGCTGCCGAGCACCGTGAGGGTTTGCTCGACGGTCAGTTCGTCGACGATGAGCGGGGTGAAGCGCCGCGCGAAGGCAGGGTCGTCGTCGAAGGCCCGGGACTCGGTGGAGGTGGTGGCACCGATGACGCGCATGTCGCCGCGGGCCAGGGCAGGCTTGAGCACCTGCGAGACCTTTCGCAGCACTGAGTCGGTGTGGGAGGTGGATCCACCGGTGATCTGGTGGATCTCGTCCATGAACAGGATGACCTTGTTCTTGGGGTCTGAGGCGAAGTCGATGACGGTCTGGACCTTCTCCTCCAGCTGCCCGACGATGCCGGAGCCGGCGACGAGGTTGGTGATGGGCAGCTCGTAGACGGTGAAGCCCTTGAGCTGGTCCGGGATGAGGGTGTCGCCCAGGGCGATCCGGCGGGCGATGTCCTCGACGATCCGGGTCTTACCAACGCCGGCGGAGCCCTTCAGGAGCACGTTCGGCTTGTTCCGGCTGATCAGGACGGAGAGGACCTGCTCGATGAGCGCGTCGCGGAACATCGTCGGGTCGGCGTTCTTGAACTTCTCGTTGTAGTCGACGAGGAGCTCCTTGACGGCGTCGTCGGACTGGCCGCTCTGGCTGGGGATGCCGCCCATGCGCGGGAAGCTCGGAGGCGTGCCGCCGCTGTTCGTGTCGTCGTCGGAGCCCGACGTGAAGTTGTTGAGGCCCATCGCGGGTCCCTCCTTCGGTGGGGTTCGCCGGGCGGCGCGCTGGGTGGGCGCGCCGGGATGCCCGGCAGGGTTACGGGTAGGTCTGAGGGAGGAGGAGACGCCGGCCGGTTCGGCCGGTCGGCGTCTCCCCTGTGGCCGGGAGCAGGATCAGAGGACCATGCCCAGCAGCTTCTGCCGGATGCTCGGGTCGATGTGCTGCATGCCGTTCGCGTACGCCTCGGCGGAACGGACCATGTACTTCCAGTCCATGGCCGAGCACGGGGCGTAGTAGAGGTTCGGCGGGTGCTCCTCGCGTCTCGAGGGCGGAGACCACTCGAAGTCGGTGATCATCAGCGACAGCCGGCGCTTGCGCACCGGGGAGGCGTTGATGTAGTCCCACACCTGCTTGAACTCGGTGCCGCCGGTGACCTTGGGCACCTTCCGGAACTCCTGCCAGATCTGCCGCGTCGACTTGTTCTCGACCTTCAGCAGCGTCTCCTGGGAGAGCATGTGGCTGAAGGAGTTGAAGTACAGGTTGACGTTGAGCTTCTTGGCGATCCGGATGAGCATCAGCACCGCCTCCTGGTAGTTCTCCTCGGAGATCGACCCGGAGGTGTCGATGAAGACGTGCAGGTCGGGCATGTACTGCACCGAGGTGATCCGGCCCGGCTTGTTGAAGTCGTCCGGGTTGCGGCGGTTGGCCTTGAGGAAGGTCGTCTTCGTCGTCCGGTAGACGTTCTGGGACTTGTTGACCTTGCCCATGCGCTTGAGCACCCGGGTGATGTCCTTGAACAGGTCCAGCTTCGTGGGCGGGGCCTTGCGGAACTTCACCTGGGCCGAGCGCGAGCCCGGCTGTCCCGGCTGCTGCCGTGCGCCCATGGCAGCGGCCCTGGCAGCTGCTCGCGGGAGCGAGGTCAGCTTGGACAGCGCGGCGTTGGAGACGACTTTCACGGGTGAGGCGAGGGACTGGTTGATGAGGTTCCACTCCCCCGTTACCTTCGCGGCGGTGGCGCGGGCGTGGGCCTCGACATTGACCAGGACCAGCGACCGCGGGCAGAACAGCTCCCCGACGGTAAACGGCATGATGCCGGTGTCGAGGGCGGCCGCGCCTGTTGAGGCGGCCTTGCGCTGCTGGTCGACGTAAGTCATCAGCATGCGGATGACCAGCCGGGCGAAAGAGAACTCGTCGTTGCCGTCGGAGTCGTCCTTGCGCAGCAGCAGCGATTCGGTCAGCCCCTTGAGCGAGAGGTTCGCAAAGTCGTTCAGCAGCCGGAGGGTGTCCGCCGGCATCGCGTTCGCGCCGGCCATCGTCTGCACCTGCTGGTTCAGCCAGATCTTGAAGCCGTCGAACGCGGCAGAGGACTGGAACCAGTACCCGAGGGTATTCGGGTGGTAGGTGTAGGCGACGGAGGCGAAGAAGGCGCTCTCGTCGGCGGAGCCTGCGAGCAGGCCCTTGGCCGCGGGGATGACATCGTTCTGGGCTGAGTACAGGACCCGGGCTGACGGCGCGGGCCACTTGTTCTGCTGCCCGGCCTGGACAGCGAACAGTTCGCCCACCGGCAGGGGCGTGCCCTGGTCATAGCTGACCATGGTCTGCCCGAGCAGCGCCTTGGCGTTCTTCTCGGCGGCCGGGTCCATCGTCTCGCCGAGGCAGCGCATGACGATGTCCAGGACGTCGCCGGTGATGCCGTGGCCCGAGCCGTCGACGATGCTCGCCGGAGCGCTGGGGTTCAGCGGCTCCAGCAGCGGGTCGACCAGGACCTTCTGGATGGCCGGTATGGGGTCGTAGTCGCCCGTGCACGAGATCGTGTGCAGGGCGTCGAGCACCGCCGGCTTCTGGTTCGTGACGGTGATCGTCATCGTGGTCTCCTAATGCGGTCTGAGGTGACTGGTGTCGTGGGATGGCGGGGGACGCTCCGGAACGGAGCCGGTGGCGTCCCCCGCCGCCCGGTGCCGGGTCGGCTCAGAGGAAGGCCGACAGGGACGGCTTGACCGCGGCCACGATCGGCGAGTCGACCTCGAGGAAGGCCTCCAGGTTCTGCCGGTCGAACTGCCCGGTCGTCACCAGCTCGAACAGGGTGCGCGTGTGCTCCGGCTCAATCTGGATGGCGGCCTGCGCCAGCTGCTCGATGAGGCGCGAGTTGTCCTCCTTCTCCTTCATCGCGTAGAGCAGCGAGCCGGAGACCTCGTTCTGGGTCAGGCCCGAGATCTGCGCGGCAAGGTCGGTGACCGTGCCCGCGGACTTGAGGGTCGTGTAGCAGTTCGGCTTGGGCACATTGACGCGGTTGTGTGCGGGGCCGCCCGAGTTCGATGCGAGGTCTTCGGCGATAACCGCCACGAGCTGGGTGGTGAACATGGTGTCGCCGGTGAAGGCCTCGATCGCCTCGTTGAGCAGCGAGGTGTCGCGGCCGCCGATCTGGACCGGGGTCGCCAGGTGGCTTGCCAGCTCCTGGCGGTCGACGCGGTTCAGCCACCGGGAGAGGTGGTCGATGGTGCGCGGCGTGGTGAGCTGGTTCATCTCCTCGCCGCCGTCGAACAGCTCGGCCATGGTGACGTTGCCGTCGTCATCGTCGTCATCGCGGCCGTCGGCCACGATGGAGTTCGGCGTCGACTTCTGGAAGATGAGTCCGGGGTGCTGGGTGAGGACTTTCTTCACCCAGGGGTTGAGCGCGTCTCCGAGGACGGACATGAGGGTTGTCGCATCGGGCTCGACGTGGAAGATCGCGAAGCGCGACAGCGAGGCCTCGTCGAGAGTCGTGACGTTGCCCTTGTCGTTGCCCGCCACGATGAGGCGCACGTTCTCCGGCAGTTCGATGTGGCCCATGCGCCGCAGGGTCACCAGGGTGAGCGCGCCGGAGGTCACGTCGGAGGTCGTGCGGTTGATCTCGTCGAGGAAGAGGATCGGCCACTCGCGCGGGTTCTCCAGCGCGTAGTCGATGCACTCCTGAATGACCTGGTGCGGGTAAAAGACCTGCTTGTAGGACTGTGTCCCGTCGGTCTTCTCGTAGGGCACCAGGCGCGCGCCGGTGAGGTCGGCCTTGTCGGCGAGCTGGTTGCAGGGCAGGACGAAGGCTTTGGTGCCCATCGAGTAGGCGAGGGCCTCGACGAAGGAGGACTTGCCGATGCCGGGCTCGCCCATGAGCGCGGGCGTGGCCCCGACCTCGAGGGACTGCTGGATCAGAGTCGTCAGGGTGTCGTTGAACTTCATGGGAATGTCTTTCTGGTCGTGGGTGAGCTGTGAGCAGGTGAGACGGGAGACGGACCCACGGCAGGGCTGAGCGCCGTACGGGACATGTCGGAAGCAGGGCCACAAGGCCCGGTGACGGGGGCGGTCGGGCTCAGAAGCCCACCGCCTCCCCATCCCCGATCGGGCTCCGCCCGATCCAGTCCTTGTTCCACCGCCAAACCGATGGGCAACCCCCGAAGGTTCACCCCGCCTCGGCGGAGGCTTCCCGTGCCGCCACCAAGGCAGCGGCACGGTCCAGCAGGAACGGCCTGCCGTTGCGCATCTGGGCGTGCTTGGGCCGAGGCTCGATCACCGCCAGCGAGGTCTTGTACAGCAGCCAGGCCTCGTCACCGGAGGAGAACTGCGCGCCGAAGGACCGGTAGGTGCGCAACGGCAGCTGCATGCCGGTGTAGAGGACACCCAGGACGGAGAACTCCCAGCGGGAGCGGTCGTTGTCGAAGTCCTCGGGCGTCTTCAGCCGGTCGCGGGAGCCGGCGAGTGTCTGCTCGACGATGGCCTCGGCGTACGGGATGTCGGGCATTTCGCCGTCGGTGCCGACGGCGGTCGAGGGGATGCTGATGCTTGGCTTGGCCTTGGCGGCGAGGTCTGCATACAGGTCCGCCACCGAAGAGAACCGGTCGGAGGCTGGTCGCGCCGCAACGTGTTCGACGATCCGCTGCGGCACCGGGTTGCGGGTGAACGTGCACCAATGGTCCAGGAGGATCTCGTACCAGCCGTGCTCCTCGCGCAGGACGCGCTTGTCAGCGGCGATCGGGAAGTCGTGGAGGTTGGCAGGCAGCGGGGCGACCAGGTGGAAGCCCCGGCCCGACATCGACAGCTCCGAGTACAGGATTCCGGGCAGGCGCAGGATGTCTGCGGCCACGTCCGGCGGGCAACCGGGCTCGACGTCGATCACGATCAGACCGTCGGAGGGGGCCTGCAGGTAGAAGGCAGCGTTCGCCGCGTTCGGCAGTGTGTCGGCCAGCTGGTCGAGGGTGAGCAGGCAGGTCGCGTCCAGGGCGAAAGCTCCGCGCAGGGGGCCTGCGTGGCGGCAGCCCGGATTGCAGCCGTCGAGCAGGTGCCGCACATCGATCGGTGCCTTGCGGCCGGAGTCCTCGTCGTCGAGCTCGCCGAGCCGGCCGGAGATGGTCCAGCGGCAGGCGGTCGCCAGGGCGCGAATCGCGGGGTTGTCATAGAAGCTGGGGAAGATCGCGCGGGGATCGACGGCGGTCACATCAATGCCTTCTTGTCGGGAGCGGATGAAAACAGGGCCGGGTTGCACTCTGGCCCTGAAAGACGAGACCCCCGTACGGCATGGATGCCTGCACGGGGGTCTCGTCTGGGGGTTCGGTCGGTCGGATCGGCCTTGGATCAGCCCTGGTAGGTGATTCCGGCCTGCTGGGCATCGCCGGAGCCGCCCCACGGGCCCTGGCCGGCGGGAGCACCCACGGCCGAACCCGCGTTCTTCAACTCGGCGTTCTCACGCTCGAGGCGGGCGAGCTTCTGCTCGGGCGTCTCCTGCTGCGGCTGCACCGCGGGGACCGGGGCGGCAACCGGAGCCACGGCAGGGGCCGCCTGCGGAGTCACCGCGACCGGTTCGGTCAGGACCTGCGCGTGGGCCTGGGCGGGGACCGGACCCGCGACTGAAGCCGCGACGGCGGGCTGCGGGGCCGGGAAGGACAAGCCGTCCTCGACCTCGGTGGCGACCGGCTCCTCGCCGTTGCCGACGGCGGAGCCCGAGCCCGGCTGGGCCTGGACCGCGCGGGGCGGGGCGTTGAAGACGATGCCGCGGGCCGCGAGCTCCCCGCTGGCGACGCCGCCGGCGTTGTAGTAGCGCGGGGTCTCGTGCACAATCACCTGGTCGAGCGACAGGCCGCGGTTGGCGAAGTTCTTCGGCTTGTAGACGCGGAGCACGAGCGTCACGTCCAGTCCCTGTGCCAGCTCCTGGCCGGAGGTGTCCTGGTCATAGGTGCCATCACCCTTCTCGGACGGGATCGCGATGATCGGCAGGTTCGTGCCCTTGGAGTCGATCGAGTAGTTCGCGCCCGAGGCTGGGTTCTTCTTCGAGGTGTAGCGGCGCTCGGAGACGAACTGCTCCTCGACCGTGGGGTTCGCCGGGTCGGCGAACTGCACCTCGGCCTCGGTGATCGTCGCCGTGGTGTGCGGCTTGCCCACGGGGCTCATGCCGTTCTGGACCTTGCGCTGGTCGCTGGCGGCGAGGGCGGCACCCTCGATGAGGCTGGTCAGCCGGGCGAAGGCGAGCTTGCCGCGGATGAAGACGCTGGTGCCCTCGGTGAGCTGGTTGGCGGAGATGGAGTAGTTGGCCATGGTGGTGGGTTCCTTCTGTTGAGTGATTCGGTGGTTCTTGGCGGCCCGTCGGACTGGTCTATGACTCGTCTATCCCTTCTCCTATTCTATCAAGATGCACTGGACTACGAGTAGAATGTGCATAAGGACTCGAATGGTCGCAAATGGTGAGCTGGATAGAGAGGGACAGGGATGACGGATACGATGCACAGGCCCGAGGAGAAGGCCGCTGATGCGGCTCCCTGGGCCCGGGTGACGGCGCAGCGGCGGGACCGGCTTGGGCCCCTGGGCTATGGCGGTGGACCGGTGCTGGCGGCCGGGATCATGGCCGGTGGCGCGCTGCTGTTCGCCGGCTGGGGCGCGACGCAGCTCCTCACTGCTGACCGGAGCCCGGCGAGCGATGCGGCGGCAGCTTCCCAGCACGAGGAGGGCACCGTGACGGTGACCTTGCCGGACCGGGACCGCAACGGGGTCCCGGACGCCTTCGAGGCCAAGGCCGGTAACGGCAGCTCTGCGGACGGCCAGGGTTCGGGCACCTCGGCGTCGGGCAAGGGCGACGAGGACAAGCCGGCGCAGGTCCCCGAGCCGAAGCCACAGCCGCGGGTGTACGTGATCCAGTGGGGTGACACCCTCACGGAGATCTCGGCGGAGACCGGAGTGCCGATCGGGGCCCTGGTCGAGAAGAACCGGATCCAGGATCCGAATCTCATCTACGCCGGGGCCTCGCTGCTCATCCCGCCCACGGCGTGAGAGCAGGCCTGGGGCCCGGACTGCGCCGACCTTCAGCGCAGTCCGGGCCTCTTGCTGTGTCCGGAAACGGTCAGTCGGCGGGTCCTGCAAGCATCTGCTGCAGCGATCGCAGCCGCGCCAGCTCGGCCTGCATGGGGGCGACGTCGTCCGGCGCGTAGTCCTGGGGGTAGTCGAGCTTGTACTCGGCGAGCAGCTCGATCTTGGCGGCGAGGAGATCCAGCACGCCCAGTTCGTCGATCAGGGCCCGGGCGAAGGCCCGGAAAGCGTCCTCGTGGGTGATCGCCGCGCCCTGGGCCCAGCCGAGGGCTGCGAGGGCGGATTCTCCGTTCTCATGGGTGAGACCGCGGGAGGTGACGACAGCGGCTGCGGCCTTCTCGGTGAGGTTCGCCATCGTCCCGGTCGGGTCAGGCATCGGCATCGCCGCCTTGCCCTGCGGCGCTGTCGCCGGCCGGGGGCGTCGGGGTCTGGATGTCCAGCCAGATCTGCATGGCATCCAGTGCGTTCGAGACCCCGTCGCCTTCGTCTAGCGTGATCAGCTCCGTCCACCCCGACTGCGTGAGCGTCGAGACGGCGAACTCTTCCCTGGCCGCAGTCACCTGGTAGAGCCCGGAGCCGGCGACTTCGTAGATGGTCCGGCCGTGCCGGGCGGAGCCTTCGGCCCGTTCGTACTTGACGGGCAGCTGGGCTGCGCGGAGAGGGACGGTCATGGGCTACTCCTGTGGGTCGTGGCTCTCAAGAACAGACGATTCGGTAACGGTGGCCGCGCCGCGCACCGCGCGGCTGCGACCACCACGGAACGACCCCCGGGACCGGCGTGAGCCGGTCCACGGTCTTTCCACCGGTTCCCCAGGGACGCAAAAGACCCCGCCTCGGCCGAAGCCGGGCGGGGTCGACCGAGCGCCGGAAGAAGTGCTGCGCCGCGCTCAGGCGGCGTCGGTGTCGGCCTCACCGGGATCCTCGGCAGCGTCGTGCTTGTCAAACAGGAAACCCCGGGCCTGGCCGCTGGCCATCATGTCTCCGAGGTGCGCCAGGAGCACCGCGCGCTGCGTGGTCCGGCGGTCCTCCAGCGGGTCGTAGTCGCGCAGGGCATCCAGGTTGACCACCCAGCCGTTCTCGCGTTCGACTGCTTCCTCAAGTTCGGAGCCGGCGGCGACGGCCATACCGGTGAAGTCGTGGTCGAACTCGGGTGTGACGTCGAGCCGCTGTGTCGGGTCGTCGATGTAAAGCGTGTCGCCGAACAGCAGCCCGCCGGAGCGGTCGAAGGCGGTGAGAAAGGCGCGGTCGGCGCGGGAGGTGTTCTCGACATGCACGGCGGCCACGGCGTCGTTGGCGAGAAAGTCCGTCTGGCTCAGACGGGCATAGGTGCGTGAGCGGGCCTCGTAGCACCACATGATCGACCGGGCCTCGTCGAATCCGCGGAACTCGTCGGAGGGGGGCTGCATATCGACCATCTGATGCTCCTTCACGGGCGTGATCACCTCAGTCCGGCGGGACATCACGATGTACGGAATCGCCGGGCTGTGGTTCCCATCCTGCCACAGGAGTGGAAAAGATTCCACTCAAATACCAAACGCCGGCACGAGGAAGACGTCCCCAGGGTGGTGGGACCCCGCGGCGGGATCAGTCTCGAGTGGAGTCAGGGCTCTTGGGCGGGTCGTCGAGCTGCTCGCTCTTGCGCGCCAGCTCCACAATGGCCCGGATGCTGGCCAGTGCGCCGTCGCTGAGCCCGTGCACACGCAGGGCGATGGTTCGCTCCTGCGGGGTCAGCTCCTGCTCGGTGGCGCTATCTGGCTCGTTCTCCTCCAGGAAGTAGGACAGGGGGACGTCGAAGGCGTCGGCCAGGGCTCGGAGGTGCTGCAGGCGGGGATTGTGGGCCTCCCCCTTGCGCAGTTGCTGCAGGTAGCTGAGCGACATCGAGGAGATGCCGCGCTGCTCCATTCTCTGGACGATTTCCTGCAGGGTGACGGGGCGACCGTGTGGTCCTGCCGTCTCCGCGAACAAGCGTTCTAGTCGCTGGGCGATGGTCACGGAGCTGGATCCTCCTCGTGATTTCAGACATGAAGTCATCGAGGCGAACGGTGCACGCGACGACACCTTCATACTAGTGGAAGATCTTCCAATGCGGTGGCATCGGCACATTTCCGGTTGCGCCGGAGCAGCGGGCAGTCCTAGCCGGCCGTGGGCATGTACGCACTGGCTCCGAGCATCACGGCGGCCGCCAGGCCGGATCCGAGTGTGAGCTCGAGGCGTGTGTGGTGCTTTAGCTTCAGCCGGGCGAAGGCGACCACGGGCAGCAGGGTTGGGAGGGCGAGCAGCCACCAGGGCGAGAGCAGCATCGCCGCGAGGACGACGAGGGAGGTGAAGCAGAACGCGTGCATGGAGACTTTCGGTCCCAGGAGGGTCACTCCCCCGGCAAGGACGAGCCCGGCAACCATCGTCGGCAGGATCCACAGCAGCGGGCGCGGTGCGTCCAGCAGCACCGCCGTTGCCATGCCTCCAAGCACAGACGCCACGCAGACCAGGAAGACCCGCCAGCGCTGATCGCGCCGGGTGACGTGTCGATCGGTGAGCTGCTCGCGCCGCACGGCGACATGGATGGTTGCTGTCGGGATCACTGCGCAGAAAGAGCCGATCAGGATGCCCCATCCGAGACCAACCCATGTATGCGGGTGGCCTGTGACGCCGCAGAGGACGCAGATGAGGAACACGGACACAGCGGGCGCGAACACGTCACTGAGGATCCGGGCGGCCCGGGCCGCAGGATCGCCGGTCTCGGGGATGCGTATTTTCGTTCCGTTCCCGGTCATCGCCCGTCCGTCCCATTCATGGCACTCATCGCTACTCGGATCTCGTAGAGGCTCTGCACAGAGGCGGCCAAGGTTTCGTCGTCTTTCAGCTTGAGCGTGCGGAGCCGGCTCAGGGCGAGTGTGAACCACCCGAGGCTGGGAACGGCGTTCTCGCCGCTGAGATGGCGCACCAGCCCCGCCGACAGGTGCGGATCCTCGGGGTGCTGCCTGTGCAGGGGTTCCAGTGCGGGGTCGTGGTCCTCGCGGATGAGTCTGAGCGCGTCGTGGGTTTCGATGGTGAGCCTTGAGAGCGTCATCAGCTGATCGAACCCCTGCCTGTCTTCGGGCGGAAGCTTTACGTCGGGGTGAAGAGTGGTGGTCGTTCGCCACAAAGGTACGACGACCTCGTGCGCGAGGCGGAGCGCGAGCCTCACCTGCGTTTCTATGCTGATGCGGCGGATGACCCCTGTTGCGAGTCCCAGGAAGAAGAAGCTGACAACGGTGACGAGGAGTTGTGTCCTCAGTTCAGTTCCGCCGACGACCGGACTGCCAAAGAGGTCCAGGAGTGATGAGCCGATGAACAGGGCAGATCCGATGGCCCCCGTAAAGACGAATGCAACCGGAAGGCGGGCGGAGAAGGGTTGGTTCTTCTGCGTCATGGTCCGCCAACAGCCGACGGCAACTACGGCAGTTGCCGCGGCGAATGCAGAGAGGTACAGGAAGTTGTAGGAGATCAGTGCCCAAGCCTGGCCGCGGGCAAGGGCGGCGTCGATGTCGACCCGGTCGTAGATGGTGCCGTCGGCATGGACGGGGATGAACCACACCAGCACGGCCTCGCCCAGGGCGATGATCCCGGCGAAGAGGTAGATGAACCGGGTTGCACGTCGTGAAAGCGGAGTCGCGCGGAACGTGAGGATGAGCAGCGCCACGGATACCTGGGCGGTCAGGATGGCAAGGCGCTTGAGGAGGTCGACGGCAGGTCCGTCTAAGGGCGGCTCCACGCCACGGCAGACCGTGGCCACGAAGAGGGCGGCACAGGTGACCCTGAGAAGGTTAACCCGGCGTCGGCGTCCTTGATACAGGGCAGAGACGATGATGATCAGGCCCATGGTGATACCGACAATGATGATCTCAGTCATCAGATCTCACCGTCCTCGTTTGATCCGGACAGGAAGGCGAGGACCTCGCTGCGTTCTTCCGATGCCCGCCGCTTCCGGTGCAGAGCATCCATCAGCCGCATGCCGGTGGTCTCGGCGCGCTTCTCCACCGGATCGTCGAACATGCTGCGCAGATGGGTGCAGTCGGTGTCGGCCCGGACGTCGCCGTGCAGGATATGGGCGAACTCGTGGAGGATTGTCTGCTCAATGTTGAGGGGCGGGAGCTCAGGGTCGTAGAAGACGTGGGCCACTCGTCCGATCACAGTGGTGAGGCCGCTGACCTCATAATGGCGCATCTCATCCGGGATGGGCCGTATCACGATCTCGAGGCCGCAAGCTGAGGCGATGGCTTTCCCGAGTGCTTCGAGGCTCAACTCGTTCGGCCAGTCGAAGAGGTCGAGCTGAGCGGGCTTCGGGGTGCAGCTGGTGGCACCGACCTTGGCAGCGCCTTTGCGCATCAGTCGGGCGAACAGGGGGTGACGGGGCTGGCCGTTCCGAGGCGTATCGGCGGTCGCAGCGGATGGAATAAAGGCAGGCATCAGCGTTCCTCTAAATAGCGAGAAGAGCGGACACCGCCTGTCGTTTGTCAACGAAGGGGTACAAGTCCAGTAAAGTTCCGTGTCACAACTTTACAACCTGGGAGGGTAAGAAAAAAATGAGCGACATGGGGAGAACTGCCCTGGTGATCGGTGCAACCCGTGGGATCGGGGCGGCCACGGCTCGAGCCCTGCTCTCCGCCGGCTACCGGACGGCGGGTACGCATCGTACCGGGGGGACCGTGCCCGAGGGGGTGCTCCCCCTCGAGATGGATGTGCGTGACAGTAATTCGATCGCAGCTGGCGTCAAGGCGGCTGCCGCCGACCTGGGTGGTCTGGATGTGCTCGTCGTCGCAGCAGGGATCACCCGCGACAAGCTGCTCATGCGGATGAGCGAGGAGGACCTGATCGAGGTCATGCAGGTCAATGCGATCGGGCCGATGCTGGCCTGCAAGGCGGCCCTGGGGCCGATGCTGCGGCAGCGCGGCGGATCGATCGTGCTGGTTTCATCCATGTCCGTGAAGTACGGCGTTGTCGGCCAGTGCAATTACACTGCATCCAAGGGGGCATTGGAAGCGTTTGCACGATCGATGGCCAGGGAGTACGCAGCCCGGAACATCCGGGTGAACGTTGTTGCTCCCGGCGCAACTGATACGGACATGATGGCTGATGTTGCTGAGGAGGCACGGATGGCAATGCTGGAAGGAATCCCGCTGGGTCGGTTCGGGACGGCAGATGAAGTCGCTTCGGCGATCATTCACACCGCGGAGAATACCTACATGTCGGGGGCCACTGTGCAGGTCTCAGGCGGTATTTGATCATGCAGGTCCAGCTGGATGTAGGTTCCTGGGGCCTTTTCTGCGGAAGCGACGGCAAGCAGCTGGTTCTGGTGGACGATAAGCCCTGTGGTCCGGTCTCCGCTCGGAAGCCCACGCGTGCAATTCCCAGGCGTCTTCTACTTGATGAGAACCGCATCGCCCAGGTGATGCGCAGTGGCAATGTAATTTCCGAGACAGTCCCCCATGCGGACGAGCAGTGGGCAGTTGAGGTACGGCCCGTCTTCTCTCCACGTACCTCCACGGTGATCGGTGTCCTCGCCGGCGTGGCCAAAGCGGCTGATCCGCTTCCGGAACCACCGCTGGTCGGTGGCTGGGAATGGGAGATCGAGCGTGACGCCGACGGTCAACCAACACTGCGCCGGCGCACGTACTGGGACCGGAACCTGTTTCGTATCTATGACGTCGACACAAGCGTCGCCCAGCAGCGCAGTGGCTATTGGGAAGCCGGGGAATGGGCGAGCGAGCTCATCGACCAGTCCGACCGGATGCGCGTGAACAGCCTCATCCGCGACGGCATCCAGGACGGGCTGATGGGCGTAACGGGCAAGGTCCGGTGCCTGACCTACAACATCGTCACAGGTTACGGCACGGCTTCACAGGACCGTCGGCACATGCGCCTGGTCGGCGTGATTCCGCCGATCGAGCCCGATCACGACAAGATCTATCTGCAGGGCTTCAGTTACGAGGCCCCGGAGACTTTTCACGATATGGCCTTCGAGCAAGACGCCAATGCGGGGCGCGTGGACGACGTGCTTCGCGGAGTCATGGCCCTGGCCAAGGAACCGATGGCCGTCGTCGACTCTGCAACGCTGGATGTTCTTATGACGTCGCCATCGTGGCGTCGGGAAGACTTCGGGTATGTCGGCGGCCTTGGTGAATTTGCCATTGACGCTTCAGGTGAGTTGCACAGGTTCATCGCGGCTGCGGCGAGGGATACCGCTCGTTCTCAATCGATGGGTCTGGCGCTTCGCCGGGTCGACGGTTCCGTGCAGAATGTGCGCATCACCGCCACCGGAGTCAGGTCTGGGGCTGAAGGGCGGGATGCAGTCATCAGGCTCGACTTTTAGTCGAGTCCACCTGCCCCGCCGTTTCGCAACGGGTTTCGTGCACTGAACACCGCCACGGTACCGATGACGTCGACCTTCACTTGGTCGAAGCTTCGCCGCAGTACAGCCTCAAGTCCTGCGGCGTCGTCTTCGCGGTTGTGAAAGATGCCCAGGCGGTTGTACAGGGCCATGAAGCCGCGGCCGATGAGGTTGTGGCTCACGCCACTGCCCAGGATGGTACTGCCGAACAGCACACCGTCAGCAGCGAGCCGCTCCCCTAGGTGTTTGAAAGCTACGCCCTTGTCCGCCCAGGAGCCGGGAACGCAGTGGAAGACGTAGTTCGCCGCGATGGAATCGAATTGGCCGAGAGCCTCGGGGATCGGTTCGAGGACGTTCGCGGTCACACCTCTGGTGCTTACGTGGGTGTGGGCGAGTCTGGACGCTGCGTGCTCCACGCTGTTTTCGTTGAGGTCCATGAGTGTGATCTCAGCAGATTCGGGGAGGTCGGCATTGGCGAGGTACCAACCAGTGCCGGGACCGACATCGAGATGGCGGGTGCCGATGCAACGGTTGTACTGGTCTAGCATGAGCTGGCTGGGGCATCGCCAGGCCAGCGAATTGGAGAACTTCACGACGAGCAGGTCGTAGAAGCCCAGCACCGGCTTGCTGTAGATACCTGCGCCGCGGCGCACTTCCTGGTCGTTCATGTGATCGGAGCCTATCGGTCGAGGTCGGTGAAGTGAGGGTCAGCAGGGTGGTTTCACGAAGGAGCAAGGACGGCTGTGCTGGGGTCCGTGTCCACTGGGTAGCTCTGAGATTGCATCCTAGTGGAAGTAGTTCCACTGGTGAAGTCGAGCCGGTGCGGCGTCAGCCGAAGACCAGCTCGCCGTAGCAAGCGGTCTGAAGGATGATGTCAAGGTCTTGGACGCAGCCGAATCCGAGCTGTTCGGACTCGATGGCGGCAGAGCAGCAGAGGTGGTACCCCTTCTGCTTGGCCTTTCGAAAGGCTTCCTTGATTTGGGCGGCCGACAGCTCGTAGTCCTTGGTCTTGGACTCGTCATCAGACTCTGGATCGTCAAGTGTGATGCTCACGTGCAAGCCGTCCTCTGTCAGCTTGCTCCCGTGGTACCAGGGAAGCGCGCCACCGAAGTAGAACTCTTCGACGTCCTGCAGGACTGAAGCTGCTGATTGGGTGAAGATACCGGTGTTGGTCATGTTTCCATTCCTTCGCGATTCCGTGCGATCAGGGCAAAATGACTTCGCGGGAGGCGAGGTCGGAGAGAACGGCCGGATCCGGGACCCGTGCATCGACGCTGTCCTCCTCACAGAGGGCATCGATCAAAGGGTGGCCTTCCAGCGCGCTGCGGGCTTCTGTGGGAGATGCGAAGACGACAGCTGTGCGGGGATGGAACTCCCGGTCGATGAGCACGTAGCCTAGTTCGCCGGGCTCGCGGCGCTGCATGCGCAGCAGGTCGAGATGCAACCGTGCCTGCGCTTCGACGGCGGCGACGTCGATACCAAGATCTGCTGAGAGTCGGTCGTCCACAGTCCTGGGCTTGTCGGACTCCGGGGTCTGCCTCGCGCGTTCAGTGTTGTCGTTGATCATGCTCATCCCCTCTCGTAGGTCTTGTGGAAGCCGACGACTTTGCTGGTGATTTTCCATGCAGCGACGATCCAGGATGATGCGGCCACGGTTCTACCTCTGGTCCGCGATCTAGTCGAGGGGGTTCCTGTCCTCCACGGTCATCTGATCGATCGCAGCCAACCGTCTGGCGATTGTTTGTTCGAAGCCATTGCCGGTAGGACGGTAATACTGTGTGCCGCGGACGGCATCGGGTAGGTATTGCTGCAAGACAACTCCGTGTTCGAAGTCGTGAGGGTAGAAGTAGCCTTCTCCGTGCCCGAGGCCCTTCGCGCCCGGGTAGTGCGCGTCGCGCAGGTGCACTGGCACGCTCCCGGTCCGGCCGCGCCGGACGTCTTCCAGCGCTTGGTCGATGCCGCGGATGACGGCCGGCGACTTGGGGGCCGTGGCGATTGCGACCGTTGCCTGAGCGAGGTTGAGCCGCGCCTCGGGCATACCGATCAGCTGGACTGCCTGGGCGGCGGCCACTGCGATGCCCAGCACCGAGGGGTCGGCCATGCCGACGTCCTCGGAGGCGTGCACCACCAAGCGCCGTGCGATGAACCTCGGGTCCTCCCCCGCCTCGATCATCCGGGCCAGCCAGTGCAGGGCCGCATCCGGGTCGCTGCCTCTCATGCTCTTGATGAATGCGCTGACGACGTCGTAGTGCTGGTCGCCATCGCGGTCGTAACGCTGCAGCGCAGCGCCGGTGACCTGCTCCAGCACCTCGCGGTCGACGACGCTCTTGCCTGCGGCCTGCGCAGTTGCGACAGCGGTCTCCAGCCGGTTCAGCGCCTGGCGGACGTCGCCGCTGGACAGCCCTGCAATGATCTGCAGCGCGGGGTCGGCGAACCCGATCCCGGTGGCTGAGAGGACCGGGTCCTCCTCTAGGGCACGCGAGAGCAGGTTCACGACCTCGCCGTCCTCCACAGGGCGTAGGACCAGCAGGATTGAGCGCGAGACCAGTGCCGAGTTGACCGAGAAGCTCGGGTTCTCGGTGGTCGCGCCGATGAGCGAGATGACCCCGGCCTCCACGGCGGGCAGGAGGACGTCCTGCTGCGCCTTGGAGAAGCGGTGGATCTCGTCAATGAACACGAGCGTCTGGAGGTCGTCGTCGAGGGCCTTCTGGGCTCCGGCGAGCGTTTTGCGGACATCGGCTACGCCGGCGCTGGTCGCAGAGAGCTCGACGAAGCGGCGGCTGGTCTGGCGGGCGATCACCGAGGCGATGGTGGTCTTGCCGACGCCGGGCGGACCCCAGAGCAGGACCGAGGTCGCACCCTCGCCCTGGGCGAGCAGCTCGAGCGGCGAGCCGGGAAAGACCAGGTGCTCCTGGCCCACGATCTGGTCGAGGGAGGTGGGCCGCATGCGGGCGGCCAGGGGTTGGATGGCACTCATGGTCTACTCCTTGTTTGGTTCGAGGCGGGCGATCTCGGCCTCGACCCGGGCTTCTTCGCTCTGTGCCGCGGCGGTGCGCGCCCTGGCCTCGGCGAGCCGGGCACGCGCCTCGCGCAGCGCCTGCGCGTCCGACATGGCCTCGACGGCGTGGATCGCTTCGAGCACCGGTGCGGCTGCGTACGAGGGCACCCGGACGCCGATCTGCAAGTAGAAGTCGTCACCGTCAGATGCGTGACCGACGCTGGGCGGCCGGCCGAACGCTGTCGTGCACTCCTCGTTCTTGCGCGTGTGGATCCGGCCGGCGAAGACCTGGGCGGCGGTCACGCTGCAGTCCGCGACGGCGGCGTGGATGGCCCGGAGCACCGGCTCGACGAGCTGGGTGTCGGTGCGCTGCTGTGGATTGACGGTCGGCAGGAGTCCGGGGTCGAGGTGGCTGTCTTCGATGCGGGGGTGCATGGTTGCTCCTTTTGCGGCGGGGGTGGCCATCAGCTCTCGATGCGCGTGAACGGGCCGGAGTTGTGGACGAACAAGGCGATGATCGGCGCGTACCGGGCGTCGCGGTGTACGCCGCCGGCGTCGGTCCAGCCGCCTTGGGCGTCGAGCGTCCAGCGGTCGCCCGTTGCGTCGAGGTACTCTCCCGGCTCGGCCGGGAGCCGATGCTGTTTCACCATCCGGCGGAGCTTGCGGTCAATGGCGGCGCGTTTCCTGGCCGGCATGGGCGCGCCTGTAGTCCGTTCAGGGGGATAGGCGTCCCCGGGCAGCAGGTTCTGCTGCCTGAAGCGGCGCGGGAACAGTGGCATGGCGGTCCTTTCAATTGACGGTGCTGCGCTCAGGCGGAGACGGCGTCCCCCCGCTCCTTGTGCCGGGCGAGCACCCGGTAGACGGTGCGGTCGGTGACCTCGGCCATGTCGGCGATGGTCCGGGGGTCGATCCCTCTGCCGGCCATCGCGACGATGAGGGTGTCGCGTTCCTGCTTTTGCGCCTGGGCGGCGCTACGGTGTGCCACCGGTGAAGTCTTGATAAGGCGGTCGCGTTCGGCGGTGCTGAGTCCGCCCCAGATGCCGAAGCGCTCGTCGGCGCTCAACGCGTAATCCAGGCACTGTGCGCGCACCCCGCACTGGGCACAGACCTTCTTGGCGTCGGTGGTGTTGCCGCCCTTCTCCGGGAAGAACGCGTCGGGGTCTGTTTCTGCGCACAGGGCATCCCTGCGCCACTTCTCGTCGGGGTCCTCACCGCTCATGACGGTGCGGCCGGGAGGCGGGTGTTCTGCTGTGCGAGCACCGTGGCTCCTCCTAGAAGTTGTCGTGCGTGTGTCGGTACTTCGTTCTCGGGGTGTGCGGGCACAGAGCCCCGGAGGATCCCATTCCTCCGGGGCTCTGTGCGCGAGGCTTCCGTCCTGTACTCCGGGGCGGCTGCGCCGCGCGCTGCTCCCGCTGTTCCTTTTAGTCACTGAAAAGGTGCGCGAAGTGTTCGTCGCTGAGGTCAATCTCGACACGCTGGCCCTCACGAGAGACCGTGAAGACGCAGCCCTCGTCAGCACTGGGCTGCCATGGTCCGCGCTGGAAGACCTCCCGCCAGACCTTGCTGGCGGCCTCAGCGGGCGATGCAGCATCCTGGTCGATCGTCCATCCGACGAGGTACTCCTCGCTGCCGGTGCCCTCAAACGGGTCGAGCTGATCCCGGGGGAAGACCTGGTCGAGCGCACGCTCGAAGTCTTCCCGGGTGGTGTCGCCGCCGGACACAGCTCCGCGGACGAGGTCGGCAAGGCTGTCGATGTGCAGGCTCATGGGGTTGCTCCCTGGGTTTTGGTT
The DNA here is from genome assembly GCF_030208915.1 of Arthrobacter sp. efr-133-TYG-104. Classification (NCBI taxonomy): domain Bacteria; kingdom Bacillati; phylum Actinomycetota; class Actinomycetes; order Micrococcales; family Micrococcaceae; genus Arthrobacter; species Arthrobacter sp. efr-133-TYG-104. Next base: position 197,802 of record NZ_JARVTA010000006.1, on the reverse strand, counting down.
CGGGTGGGGTCTGCTGCGACCAGCGCGGCGATGAGCTCGAGGTCGTCTCCGGTGTCGGGGTCGATGAGGGTCCCGGCGGATCCGATGTCGGCCAGCGGCTGCTCGTGCGTCTTGCCTGCCGTGTCCCGGTAGACGAGCGTCACGCCGGACAGGTCCACGGCCGTGGTGCTTACCGGGGAGGACTCGGAGGCCTCGAACGCCGGCCGGATCGCCTCGATGAGCGCGATGAGGTGCTGTACCTCTGCTTTCCGTTCGAGCAGCGCCTTGCGCTGGAGTGCGCGCTGCTCGAACCGGGCCAGGTGCGCGTCGCAGCAGGTGTCGGTCTTGTCGGGTTCGTCCTTGGGATAGGACAGCAGGTAGTGGTCCGTCTCGACGGATTTGTCGACGAGCGTATCGAGCAGGATGTCGGCCTGCCGGGCGGTGATGCTGAGGCCGAGGCGCTGCTGCGCCGCTGCCATCAGGACGCCGCCTTCCGGTCCTCCGGGACGATGCCCTTGGTGCACAGCCGGACGAGGGCGGTGAGCATGTCCTGGCGGTGCCCGCCCCAGTGGACGGTGCGGCCGGAGGCCAGCTTGACGACGATCACGGGTGCCTGGGCATATCCGAGGTCTTCGGTGATGTGGCGGTGGTTTTCATCGCCCTGCTCGATGTCGATTTTGGTGTACTGCATCGCGGGCTGCTGCCGATCGAACAGGCTCTTGGCCTTGTCGCAGTTGGGGCACTCCGCCGGCCCGTAGATGGTGATTTTCGGCGCGGTGTGGGCGGTCCGGGGCAGGTCGCCGATCGTGGTGGGGGTCATGGGACTTGGTTTCCTTCTCTCCCCTGCTGGGGGTCGTTGTGGTGTGGAGGCCCTGGCTCTCAGACGTCGGGCTCCAGGTCGAACAGCCCGGGCTGGGCCACACGCTCGCGCAGCTGCCGGGCGGGTTCCTCGCCGAGGCGCTCGACGGCCTTGTCCAGGTCGCGGTAGGCCTCGGACTCGCCGAGTCCACCCATGGCCTCGATCTGGAAGTACAGCTCGGCGAGCTCCCGCTCGCTCAGGCGGTGGCCGAGCACCTCGGGGGCAGCGAGGTCGGTGTACGAGGCGCTGTAGCCCAGCTCCCAGTCGGACTCGGTCTGCTGCTCGGCCGTAAAGGCCACGAGGATGCCGTGGTCGGGCACGAGCGCGCCGACGAGCAGGTCCGCCAGCTGGTCCGGTGTCGGGCTCCACGGCTGCGCCTGCTGGAGGACTGCGCGGACCTTGGTCCGCAGCACTGAGTCGGCGTACAGCCCGGGCTTCCCGCACGGGCAGGTGCCCGCGAGGGGGCCGCGATCGATGGGCACCCAGAGCCCGTGGTCGTGCTCGAGGTGTTGGTCGGCGTCGTGCCGGGCGATGGCTGCTGGTGTCGACATGACCGTGCTGTGCTGCCAGCTGCACCCGATGCACGCCATGCCGTCTGCGCGCTGCTGGCCGTAGACGTAGACCTCGTGCTTGCCGGGGTGCTTGGCGCACTTGCCGTCCGGCGTCGCGTCGACCCACCAGTCGGGCAGGGGCGCGTTCACGGCTTCACGTCCTTGGCTGTGCTGTGCATCTCGGCGAGATGGGCGATGGTGCGCCGGCGGAGCCCGTCGTAAAGCGCCCAGAAGGCGTCGTCGCGCGCGGCGAGCTCGTGTATCCAGCTGTTGATCTGTCCGTCCGGGAGCGCTGCGATCTCCGCCGCCTGCTCCGGATCGAGGCCGTGGGCCTCCGGGGCCTCCCGCAGCTCGGCGCGCAGTGACTCTGCGTCGAGCGCGATTCCGGTTGCGGGCCCTCGGTTGTTGTCGGTCATGGGTGGTCTCCTCGGTGTCGCTGCTGGTCGCGGATCGCCTGTCGCTCCCGCTCGCGGCGGGTGCCCTTGCGGGGCTTGGGGGTGTGCCGCTGCGTCGCACTGGACTTGCGGAGTTCCCGCATCCAGTGCGCCTGTTCGGGATTCGCCGACGGCCGGAAGCCCTCGGTGGAGTAGTGCTGCCTGCGCTTTCGGCTCATGGGTTCTTCTCCTCCGCCACGCGGGCGATGTGGCGGGCGCAGCCAGCCGCCCACGTGCGGGCATCGGCGGTCTGCGCGGCGGCCACCGCCTTCGCGGCGCGGTCGGCGTCGATGGGCAGCCGATGCCGGATGAGCAGCGCCAGGGTGACGTCGAGCATCACGGTGCGCTCGTGGTCGCTCAGCTCCGTCTGCTCGGAGTGCTCGTGCACCCCACGGCGTTCGTGCAGGGCACGGTCCGCCCGCGAATCGAGCAGGGTCTGCTCGATCTCAGGGACGAGCTCTTCTGCGGTGGTCGTGGTGGTCTGGGGCGTCATGCGGTTCTTTCCGCCGGGCCGCTTGGCCCGGGATCGAGGAGCCCCGTCGCGCCGCCGTCCCACAGGGACCCGGCCGCGGCGAGGCTGCGGTCGTGTGGTCTGGGTCAGTCCTTCGAGCCGTCGCGGAACTGGAGGTACTCCCGCAGGGTCGGCGCGTCCGCGCCGGGGAGCGAGATCCGGTCGAGGGCTCCGTACAGGTCCTCGTCTCCGATCAGCTCGCCCTCGTGGGCGACGACGGCTTGCGCCAGGCGGACCAGCAGGACCTTCATCTCCTCGGCGCGCTCCTCGTCGGCGGTCCGCAGGCGCTTGATGTCGATGAGGCGCTTCTCGCAGAGGCTCTTGAGGTAGAGCGCGCCCTTGCGCCACTCGAGGAACTCGATCAGCTGTGTGCTGTGATCCAGCGGGGACAGCCGCCAGATCTCGGCGTCGTCCTGGCGGAATGAGAGCTGCTGGTCGATGCTTGAGGCGGTGGTCTTCAGCCAGTGCTCGGTTTGGTTGAGGCCGGCCGGCGTGGTGGTGACCTCGGCCCAGACTGCGTCATCGCGCAGGCAGCTGCGCATCACGGCGTCGAGCGGGTCCTGCAGGCGTGGAGGTGCGGGGCGGGCGGTGGTCGTCATGGTCATGGCGGATGTCCTCGTCGGTCGTGTCGTTGATGGTCTGCGGAGCGTCGGCCCCGACAGCGCGCCCGTGGCGCTGGTTGTGGAATTAGGTCTCAGTTCCTGGTGCCGAAGCGCAGGTCGGGCCAGATGGGCTCGACCGAGACGCCCAGCAGCTGGATACGGGGGTCGCGGTCCTTGGCGCGTTTCCAGGCGCGGCGAACGGCTGCGGCCTTGTTCCGGGCCTTCTTCTGGTCGTCGAACGGCCCAATCAGGCGCGAGTAGGTCTGGGGGCTGGCGGACTTCAGGCTCTCGGCCTGCATCATCACCACGACGCCGTAGCCGTTGGCCTCCTCGGCCACCAGGTCCTCCCAGGAATCGTAGGTGCGTTCGGTCTGCGTGCTGTACGCCTTCATGGCGAGACCTCCTGGTCGTCGTGACGGATGTCGATGGGCCGCTCCCAGAGCGGCATCCCGTCCTCGCCGGTCTCGGCCGAGAACTCGAGGCGGACCTCCGGCTGGTCTATGTGTGCGCCGAAGTCCGACCAGCCCGCAGGCGGGAGCCGGTAGATGGGCTGCTCAGCCATGGGACTCGCTCCTTCTCGTTGTGGTGTCGTGGCAATGAGGGGGGACCGGGCCGGGACCCGACCCCCGACATCACTGCCCCGGCACCCGGGTCGGCCCTGCCGACCCCGACGCTGTGCCCTCCGGTGACCAGCACCCGCAGGGTGCCGGTCACCGGTCGGTCATGAACCAGCTGCGATGCGTTCCGTCCCGGTCATCCTGGTCTCAGCCATGGGGCTGTTCTCCTGCGTTTCCGGGTTGGGTCTGCCGACGTTCGGCGGCCCAGGGGAGGCGGGAGTCCTGGTCAGCGGAGCACCAGAGCCCGCCAAGCGAGGCGCTGCGGTGGGTGTGGGGCAGGTGGTCCTCCCGGTCTCCGCACAGCCCGACGGGCAGACCGGCCGGGTCTCCAGTCAGCTCGGCGAAGCGCAGGCGGTACTCGAGCTCGGCAGCATCCGGGCTCCAGGCCTGGATCTCGATCCCGAAGGGCTGACCTGGAACCTCCCAGTCCCCCGCCGGCTCGCCCAGCAGCGCCGCGCGCTCGTCGAGCAGGATCCGCGAGTCGGCGTGCTTCACCTCGGCGGGCATGGCGGGGTCGATACTGAACTTCTGGGCGATGGCGACCATGACGCCGTCCTCGACGGCCCAGTACTCCGGCATGTGAAGCTTCAGCGGGCGGACCATGTCGCCCACGTATGCCTCTGTCGCGTCGTGCAGCAACGCCCAGAGCGCATGCTCCGGGGCGACGAGTCGCGAGAGGAGTACGCAGTGCTCGGCGACGGACATGAACCGGCGGACGTGGCCGTTGTAGCGGCACTGCATGGACAGCGCGTGTGCGATGTCGGCGATGTCCACGTCCTCGGGCCGCGGGTCCAGCGGGTAGAACCGGCGACCCGTGTAGGTCTGCATCCAGTTGCCGCGCGGAACTACGGTCGTGGCGGGCCGGGCTCCGGCTGTGGCCATCCCTGCTCCGTGATGGCGAGTGACGCTCCTTGTCCCCCGGGCGGGGTCGAAGCTGGCCGGCAGCTCGCGGTCGAAGAGCTCCTCGAGCAGCGCGACGTCGGGGTCGACGGGTTCGTGCTCTGCGCTCTGGAGCCAGAGCACGCCGTAGCGTTCCCCGGTCTCGCGCAGCACGACGTCGTGCAGGCCGTCGTCGGTGTTGTCGATCGTGTAGTCCGTGTTCGGCCCGAGGGCCGGTGCGCGCAGCGGCTTCGTTCCGGGCCGCGCCTGCATGGCTTCCCTGGCCTCGGCGGTGAAGCGCACGCGCGCTCCGTCGGGCCAGGCCTGGTGCTTCGGGTCATTCATGGATCAGTCCTCCTCGGGCCGGGTGGCACTGGGGTCGGGGTGGTGCGCCGCGGAGCGCCGGCGTGTGGCTGGCGCTCCGCGGCGTCGGAATGGGTTGGTCAGACCCGTTCGGAGACCCACAGGTCGTTGAGGTCGTCCTGGATCTCCTCCTCGAGGGCGACGAGGATCGCCTCCTCGCCGGACACAGCCGAGATGAGGTCGTCCTGGACCTGCTGCTTCTCTGCCAGGACTCCGGGCATCCGCTCGTCCTGAGTGCCCTTGGTGATAATCCGGTGGATCACCACGGGCTTGGTCTGCCCCGTGCGGTAGAGACGGCCGTTGGTCTGCAGGTAGTGCTCGAGCGAGAACGGCAGCGTGTACCAGATCATCGTCGAGCCGCCGTCCTGCAGGTTCAGGCCGTGGCCGGCCGCCGCGGGGTGCAGCAGCATCACCTGGATCTGCTTGGCGTTCCACCGGCGGACCATCTCCCGCGAGCCGTCAAAGACCTGCGCGTCGATGCCCGCCTTCTTGAAGCGCGCCATCAGCTGCTCCAGGTCAGAGCGGAAGTGGTACGCGACCAGCACGGGGTCTCCCCCGCTGTTGCGCACCAGGTACTCGGCCATTTCGAGCTTCTTGTCGTGGATAACCTCGTACTGGCCCTTGGTCGCCGGGTCCTCCGGGTCGGCCGTGTAGAGCGTCCCCGAGGCGAACTGCATCAGTTTGCTGGTGAGGACCGCCTGGTTCTCGGCGACGATCGACTCAACGCTCTGGGTGAGCTTGCCGTCCTCGTCCTGGTAGGTCTTCACGACGTCGAGCACGAGGTCGCGCCTGAACTCCTTGTAGGCCTGCATGAGGTCCGGCGGGAGGGTGACGTTGGCGTCCTGGATCGTCAGGCCCGACAGGTTGAGGTTGGTGTTCTGCGCGCTCATCACCAGGTGCCTGATGGCCTCATGGATCTCGGCCTCGGCGTTCGGGGTCGGGATCCACTTCGCCGGGGTGGTGGTGCCAGGCACCATCTTCGGGATGAACCACCGGTTGCGGAACTCCGTGATGGTCGGGCCCAGGGCCTCGCCCTGGTCGAGCAGGTAGATCTGGCTCCACAGGTCGTGCAGCCCGTTCGGGCTCGGCGTGCCGGTCAGCTCGATGAGCCGCGTGATGGCCGGGCGGACCGCTTTCAAGGCCTTGAACCGGGCGCTGCTGTGGGACTTGAAGCCCTGCGACTCGTCGATGATTACCGTCTGAAACGGCCAGATGAGGGTGTCCTGTCCGTTGATGGACTGGATCGGCATCTGGTCGACCAGGCCGTAGCGGCACTGCGCGCAGCCGTCGCCGCCGCAGCTGCGACAGTCGTGGCTCTCGCGCTCCAGCGCACCGCGGGTGACGAGCTCGCTGATCGCCTCCTTGACAGCGGTCTTGGTGGGGGCTTTGGTTCCGGACTGCCCGGCAGCCAGCTGCAGGAAGTGTCCGATCAGCTGCTCCTGGGCCATTGGTCCGATCGTCTCGATGAGCCCGCGCAGCCGCACGGCCTCCGGTGAGATCCCGGCGGCGATGGCATCGCCGGTGGGCTCGCCGGTCAGCTGGAGCAGACGCGCACCCTGGGAGGGCTGGGTCAGCAACTCCTGGTTGACGAAGTACATCGTCGGCGGGTCGGAGAAGACTTCCCGAAAGCGTTCCAGGCGCTTCTCCTTGGGCAGCTTCCGGTCGTTCTCGTTGACGATGAGCGACTTGGTTCGGATCGGGAATCCCCATTTGTCGATCTCGTCGAGCCAGGTCGAGCGTGCGATCGCGATCGGTGCGACGACGAGGATGTGGCCCATCGGCCGGACTGTCTGCAGGACGCTGAGGGTCGAAAGCGTCTTCCCGGCTCCGACACCAAGCCAGGCTCCGGCGAAGGGGCGGCTGACGAGGAAGTCGTGGATCTGCTGCTGGTAGGGCTTGAGCACGATGGGCGCGGGTGACGGCTGCGGTGGTGCGATGGTCGTGGTCATGGTGTGCGGCCTCCTCTCGTGGGTTGTCGGTAGTCGGGATCAGGCATGGAATGCCTCGCGGATAAGGCCCATGCGGACCTCGGCGTCATCGGCCCGGCGTGTCTGGGCGGCGAGCTCTGCCTCCAGCCCGACGATCCTGCGCTGCAGGGCGGTGACACGCGGGTCTTCACCCAGTGCGGTGCGTACGCGCTCAAGCACCGCTTCGGCAGAGGCATCCCCGACGGCCGAATCGGGTATGCGTGTCGCAAGCGGCAGATCTTCCTTGGCCTCGGCGGTCATGTCGTCCTCTGCTTCCTGCCCGGGCTCGGGCGCGATCATCAGGTGTCCCCGGCGGCGGGTGGGCCGGGCCGTCGCGGGCCCCGGCTGGTCTTGTTCCGGTGCATCGGGCTGTGCGGGCGCGTCGACGGGCACGGCCTGGAAGGCCGGCTCCCCGGCCCCGTCGAACGAGACCTCGATGAGCTGGTCCGCAGGCAGGCCCTCGGGCTGGGCGTCGAACCAGCGGGAGAAGGCGGCTGGGTGCTCAACGAAGGCCACCGCGACGGTCATCTGCCGTTTCCCGCGTGGCCTGCGGTCTGCGGCGGATACTGCATGGTCGGCCCGGTGCCCGCCGAGCAGCCGTTTCATGTCGGCACGGGCGTTCTGCGCCGTGCGGTTGGGTGAGGTCATGTTGCGCGGCACCGAGACGGATCCGCCGGCGTTGTTGCGCAGAATGGCGTGGCCCCGGGACGAGACACGCCCAACGCAGCCGGCCCGCATCGCTTCGAGCACGAGCTCCGTGGCCTCGCGATCGAAGGTGCCCAGGTCGGCCCGGGTGAGCTGGCGGAAGGCCGAGGTTGCCTGGCCGTTGCCCTTGGTGACGCGGCCGCTCATCGGGCGGCCTCCGGGGTTCCGGCGTCACCGCGGGCGATCACCGTCCGGGTGCTTTCCGCGGCCAGGAGGTTGAACACCACGGCAGCCGCGTGGTCCTCATCGTCTTCGCGGCACATCCACTGCATGAAGTGGCGGAAGGCGCTGGCGCGGAACTCCTCCATCTCTGCGGCAGTGCTGGCCTGCTCCCAGTCGCGCGAGTCGTACTTGCGCGCTCCACGCTCCACGAGCGCGGCCGTCCTTGTGAGCAGCTGGTCCTGGTAGGGCACCTGAAGGGGTACGAGCAGGTCGAAGCGGGGCTGGCCTGTCTTCACCTCGCGCTGCATGCCGGAGGCGGTGACCCTGCGTGATCCCGAGTCTTTCGTTTCGTAGTCGCGGGCGGTTGTCTCCGGGCCCGCGGCCGTGGCTGTTGCGGTCATGATGCTGCTTTCTGCTGGCTCTCGATCCGGCGGTAACCGAGCACGTGGGTGATGAAGGCGTCGACGGCCTGCTCGTCATCCACGACGTGGATCTCGGCACCGAAACGGCGCATCTTGGCGTGCATGACGTGCTGGCGCTTCTCGAGGTCTCCGCCGGGTCGCTTGACCTCGACGAAGACCGTGCCGGTGGGCGTGAGGACGATTCGGTCGGGGACGCCCCCGCGGGCCGGGGACACAAACTTCAGGCAGAACAGACCGTGCCGGCGGCACTGCGTGAGCAGGTACTGCTCGACGGCCTTCTCCCGCTGGTTCTTCTTCCTCGGCATGGGGGCTCAGTCCTCGTCGGTCCCGGCAGCGTCGGAGGCGTCGCCGTCAAGGAAGTGCCCGAAGCCGACGATGTCCTCGTCGTCGATGTAGGCAGCGATGGCGTCCGGGTCGTAGACGAAGCTCGGGTCGTCAGGGTCGACCACGACCCAGCGCTTGGCCGCATTGCCGTAGTTGGAGAAGCCGTCGATGTCGGCGACGGTCACCAGGCCCTGGTGGGCGAGCTCCTTGAGCCGGGTGCGGATGCCGGAGTCCGAGGAGCGCGGCACCTCGCCGAGGCTGGTGACGACGCGGTCGTGGTAAGCGGCGATGAGCTCGTCGTGGGTGAGCGGGCCCTTCTCGCGGACGATGTCGAGCACGATGGGACGGACGCGGGATGCGCCGAGCGCGGCCTTCACGGCGGCGGCGTAGGAGGTCTCCGGGTCAGTGGAGCGGACAGGGAGTGTTGACTGGGACATGATGGCCTCTCGTGGTCGTGTCGCGTCGAGTCCGAATTGCCTTTCTTACTCAATTATGACTCGAAGTGAATGATCTGTGCGGAACCATTCGCAATGGTGCGCAGAGTTGAACAAGGGGGCCGCGGCGTGCGCGGCCCCCTTGTGCGGGTTGTGGTGGATCGGCTCAGACGGCCTCGTTCATCCAGTTCTTGGTGAACGTCTCCTCGAGCATCCGGACGTAGGTGTCCAGGTCCAGCGAGGCGATGAGCCGCTCGATCCGGTCGGCCGGCAGCTGGTGCAGGTCGTCGTTGACGACGACCATCGACCAGGTTGGGTCGATGGCGTTAATACGCCGCACCACGACGTCCTGGTCGTCTGGGAGCACGGCGAGCCCGTCCGACATGCTGGCCTCGGCGCGGGAGCGGGCCCAGCCGTGATGGCGCAGCACCTCCAGCGCGACCGGGTCGCGCTTGGTCCGGCCGATGTCCTCCTCGCGGCGCTTGGCCTGGCTGGCCGCGGTGACCTTCCAGGCACCGGCGTTGAGCAGGCTCCGGGCGTTCTCGGTGCCCTCGCGGACGATGAACACCCGGTTGACCATCTGCAGCACCTGTGGGTCGCGGACGTTGGTCACGTGACCCTGCTCGCTGAACTTCACACCCACGGCGGGGTCGATGGGCGCAGCCGAGAAGGGGTAGGTGATCGAGCCGCGGGAGGCCGCGATGACGTTCTGGAACAACAGGAGCGACCGGATCGGGTCGTCCTCCAGGACCGCCTCCTCGATCACCTTCCGGCCCAGCATCAGGTCGAAGGGCTCCGCGATCGCCGACTCCCCCCTGCTCGCCACCGTCTGCAGGTAGCGGGCCAGGGCGAAGTCGATCACGGCCGGGTGGGCCAGCGACTTCGTCGGAGTCGGGCCCGCGTGGCAGGCCAGCGTGCCGCCACCGGCGGCGATGATCGGACTGTCTGCCACGGACCGCCCCGGTTCCGGGGCCTCCAGCTCCAGGCGGTTGTTCGAGTCCTTGCTGATGAGGAACATCAGCTCAGGTTCGATGTCGACGCCGATGGCCTCCTGCTGCTCGGCGAGCACCCGGTTGTTGGTCGCTTCGTCGAATCCGTTCTCGCCGCCGACGACCGAGTAGAGGCCGTCGGTGTTGGTGGAGATGATCCGCGCCCCGGCCAGCGTCTGGGCCTGTCCGATCCGCCAGCTGAACAGCTGGCCAAGGATGCGCATCGAGATGATGCGGTTGTTCATCCGGATCGGCGTCCGGTGACTTGCGTCGCCTGCGCCCGAGGCCGAGTTGAGGATCAGCTTCGTGCCGTTGCGCAGCACGCCGAGCCCGGCGATCTGAGCCTTCATCCGCGCAGCTTCAGGGCTGTCGCCCGGAAGCTGCGCCAGCTGCTTCTTCAGCCCCTTGATCTCCTTGCCGTAGCGCTCTTTGTCGAAGAAGATCTTCGCGTAGCGGTCCTCACCCAGCTCGGGGTTCCAGAACGCCCGCATGTTGCGCAGCAGGTTCGGGTAGTAGCTGGTGAAGTCCTCGTGGATCACCAGGCCAGCCGAGGTACGTGCGAACTTCGGGTGCAACTTGTCGGAGCCGTCTTCCTTGGCGATGAACAGCTCCGGCTTCTTCTTGGCCGGCTCATCGCGGTAGGCGGCATTGGTGGCCGTGCTGTTGGCGAGTACCACCTTGCCTTCCAGGACACCGCCGTCGGGCAGGACGACGTTCAGCGCCTCCGCCTCGGGCCGCTGGGTGGTCAACAGGTCCGCCGGGTCAGGCACCTGGGCCTGGGCGCGGGCGAGCTGCCCGGCCTGGTCAGGGTCGTCCTTCTTCGGCTTGCGGTACTTGACCTTCTCCGGGTCCGAACCCAGCAGGACCAGCCGCTTGTCGACGAAGGTGCCGTCGGGCAGGCGGAGCATGGCGTGCTGACGCTTGGCCTCGGCCACGAAGTCCTTTGCGTCCGGGAAGGCCTGCGCTGCCCGGATGAGCATCATGGTCTGATCGTTGTGCTCGACCTTCTCGGCGTTGAACACCGACAGGTCGGCTTCGGCCCCATGGATGCCGCCGGTGGAGAACGTGGCGAAGCAGGACGACGGCGAGGCGTCCGCCCGGAAATACGGCACGTTGTTCGGGGTCTTGGGCACATCGCGCAGAGACCGGGCCGGAAGGCTGAACTTGTCGCGGTACTCCTCGGAGTCGTTGAAGTTCTGCCCCTCGATCGAGCGGTAGTACGCCACGACTTGCAGGAACTGCCGGTGGGCCTCGCGCTGGGCTGCAGTCACTTCGGAGTGGGTGGCCGGGTCGGGCGCGACGTTCTCCTCGAAGAAGCGCACACACTCGTCGAGCACGTTGACCGGCTCGATCCCGCGTTCTTTAGCGACCTCGGGGTGCGGATATACGAAGGACACCGCCTCGATGTCATCCAGTGAGGCGTAGGGTGCGAGGATGCGGCCCACGAACTTTGCCGATGAGGAGTCGACTGCCAGCCGGTCCTTGCGCACCGCACCGTTATTGGTGAACACCGTTTCGGTGAACTGGGCGAGCAGAGCGGCCTTGAGATCGAAGTTGCTCGCGTACGCCGGGTGCCGGAACAGCTGGGCCAGACCAAGGCAGTCCGAGACGTTGTAGGCCAGCAGCTCATAGAGATCCTCTACCGCCTCGATGCTCGTGTCATGGCTGAGCTTCTCGGATTCCTTGATCTGGCGGCCGAGCATCCCGAGCAGGCGCTTGAGGCTGACCTTGGACTGCAGTTCGTTCAGCCGGGCCACGTCCAGGTGCCGGCCCGAGTGAAGCATGGCGCGGCGGATCTTCGCAGCCGCCCCGTCCCAGCCGAGGTAGCCAGGCATGTACTCGATGTGCTGGGACGAGAAGAGCTGGTCGTTGTGGTCGCGCAGAGTACGGGCCGTGGTCGGCTGAAACGGCCGACCGCTGCCCGGGGCCGGAAACGCCTCGTTGAGGTAGAGCGCGACCATAGTCGTGTCATAGTTCATTGAGTTGTAGCCAGCAAGGAACGGATGCACTGCCGGGTCGTACTCGGGGTCTGTGTCGCAGACCGGACGCAGCGCCGCGGGGTACCCGCCTGGGTCGGAGTGGTTGCACACCTGGTCGGCGTTCGAGAGGCCCATCAGTTCGGCGAGCCGGAGGCTGCCCCGTTCGCCGCCGAGGTTCCAAAGCTGGACGCTGACCGCGGGCAGCCCCGGGTTGGAGCGGATCACGGTGTCGTAGAGGGCTTGGGGGTCGACGGAGGCGACCAGCGCCGGGTCGTCGGCCAGGAAGAAGATCTCCAGGTCGTGGACGGCGCGGCCCGGCCGCGGGGTGTAGGCGCACAGCGTGAAGACGTTCGACAGCGATTCGATGTCGTAGAACGTGAAGAGCGCGGTCTCAGCTGTGACGGGGGTGCGCTGGGTGGTCATGGGTCTGGCCTTTCGGTCGTCACCGGCCGTCACGGCCGGGGTATGCAGTTATCTGGTCGGGGTGCCGGCTGCTGCCGCGGATGGCCTTAGGCGGCGCTTCTTCCTTGTGACGGGCGCGGGGACCGGCCGGGCACCGCGGACCCATCGACCTCCCACCAGGGAGTAGCCGAAGTGCTCACGCTGGCCGATGCAGTCGGCGCATTCCTTTCCGGGTGAGACTCCCTCTCCTGCACATCCGTCCTTCAGTCGATCGGGTTGTGTGGAGAGCGGCGGCGCGGGGCGTCCATCCGACTGGAGGCCTCAGCCACGAGCCGCCGCTTCTCCTCCGGGTCGGCACTGATCTGCGAGCGGACGATCAGGTTGGTGATCCGCTGTTCGCGGGCGACATCGGCCAGCGCGGTGCTCGCCCTGCCTTGTTGCTTGGCGAGGTCGGTCACCGCCCGGGCGAGCTCGGTGATGGCCCTGGCGATTGTGCGCATGGTCGGATCAGTCCTCTCCTGTGGTGTCCTCGTCGTCGGCGTCCACCTGGGCGGCGGGACCGGTGTGCCGGAGCAGGCCGCGGTAGTTGGCCTGAAGGACCGGCTGCGACTTCTTTTTCGGGTCCGAGCCGCTGTAGTGCGGGTTCATCCACTTCTTCAGCTCGTACTCGGCGATGGTCGTCTCGGGGGTGGCCATCATCTGGCCGGGGCGGATCTTCTTGTTCTTGTCCGGGCAGTGCCACAGCGGGTCAGGCCGCACGATCGCAACCAGGTCCGTGATGAACTGCTTGTTGCTCACCGGCGACCCCGAGGGCGAGACGTCTGCGAACCAGGCCTTGTAGAGGTCATAGGTGAAGGTGAAAGGCACCAGGTCCCACACCAGCCGCTCGCGGAACTCTTCCCAGAAGGCGCGCACGGGGTCGTTGGCCTCCTTGTACTCGGCCAGGACGTCCTTGGTCGCCACCGGCTCGGAGAGCTGGTAGTAGTTGCCCGGGTCGGCTGCGCCGGCGCGGTTGAGCACGTACCAGAGGGCGTACTCCAGGACCTCGCGGCGCTGGAGGTAATCGTCCTTGATGTACTTGCGCTCCATGCCGGTGAAGCTCTTGTTGAACGGTACGAACAGCTGCCGGCGGTAGAAGCTTTCGGACTTGTCCTTCACGCGCGGGAACTCGTTGAGGCACTGGACCATGAAGCCGAAGAACTGGTAGGCGATCGGCATCCGGTACTTCCGGTTGATCTGGATGACGTCGTTGGTGACGATCGCCTTCAGGTTGGCCGCTTTGTCGATGAAGGTGCCCACGTCGTTCTCGTCGACGATGATCGCGTTGGCGCGCACGAGCGGCTCGAGCGCGAAGTCCTTGCCGAAGTCGCTCAGCGGGATCGAGGTGTGCGAGCGTGGCCCGCACAGGTTGCGCATGAGCGAGCACAGCGTGCCCTTGCCGTTGTTGCCCTGTTCTGAATAGAACCAGGCAGTCTTGCCCCAGCTGACGTGCGGCCGGATGATCGCGCCGATGACCTCCCAGAGCAGCTCGGGGATACCCTCCTCGTCGGAGAGCTCGTGGATCCAGGACTCGATGTCCCAGACCGAGCCGTCGACAGGGTGGACGATCACCGGGTTGTCCGGGTCTTCGACGTAGTCGATGTGGCACTTGGCCAGGAACACCAGTGCCGGGTCGAAGGGTACGAGCGACTTGGGTTCGAAGTGGAAGGCCTTGCCGCCCTCATGGATGTCCCGGGCCTCGCGGCCGTAGTGGAACACGCCGTTGTTCACGGCGATGAGGTCTCTGTGGCTGCACTGGTGCCGGCGCGGGCTGTCCTCGCGGAGTACTGCCAGGACCTCGGCGAACTCCTTGAGTGTCAGCTGCGTGTTGTAACGGCGTGCCGTGGTGCGGATGTCGTCCTCGCTGGTGGTGTACGTGCCGCGGCCCGGGCCGGTGGCCTGGTACATCGCCAGCAGGTCGTACTCGCGGTCAGTGTCCTTGGCGCTGGGGGCGATGCGGATCACGTGGTGCAGGCTCAACAGGATTTGCGCCACTTGCCAGTAGGTCAGGTGCCGGGCCAGGGGCAGCTTCTCGGCAGCCACCTTGGTCTTGCTGTTCTCGGCCTTGGAGACGCCGTTCACGATCGCGAGCAGCTGCTTCTCGAGCAGGCGCGGTGCCGGCGGGTCCGACGGGTCGATCAGCTGGAGGTAGACCTCGGTCGCGCGCGTGACTATTTCGTTTTGCGGGGCGATGTCGCCGCCGTCGGCGAAGTACGTCATGACCTCGGTGAAGGCGTCGGCGACAGGGTTGGTCGAGGGGGTGTCGAAGTCCTCGTCGAAGACGGGCGTTGGGTCGTCAGGAGTCGTCATGCTGCTGTCTTTCTCGATCGCGTCGAGTACCTGCCGGCAGTGAGTGGGAAGCCGATTGGTCTCGTAATCGAATAGGAACGTGCTCACGACTCTATGCCATCCGAATGGTCTTTCGCAACGAGTCGACTGATAGCCGACTCATGGTCCGGCAGAGGTCCCGGGTGGGGCTCGGAGGGGTCGCGCGCGAGACCCGGAGGCCACGACGACACGACGAGAGCGTGCGGTCTGGAATGAGAAACAGCGGCTCCGGGGGCGTATGCCCCACGGAGCCGCTGGCTTCTCGTGCTCGAGCACTCCCCCGCGGGCGGCGTGAGCCGCCCGACCCCCTGGTCGGGGTTCGGGGAGTTCTTCCGACCGGCCGGCCGGGAACCTCCAGAGCTGGGATCCGGCTGCAGCAGCGAGCCGGTATACCCCCTATGGGTATCGGAAGGTGTACCACTTGACGTGGTACACCTGTTTCCCCTGGTCAGTCGGGGATTTCAGGACTTCTCCAAACGGGGTGTACCACATGGAGATTTGCACGTGGTACAGGCGTTTGCCCTGGTGAGACGGGCTTTATATACCCCCTGTACCACTTGTACCACTAAATAAAGACTAGATATACGCGCATGGGGATAAGAGCTCTTACTGGCTGGATGACCGATCGGAGGCGTCCTTCGCGCACATATGTAAACGCTCGGAATCTGGTGGTACTCGTGGTACACCTGCCGAAAACGCTGATCTACCAAGGCAAAACGGCGTACCACGTCCGCTCGGGCACGTGGTACAGACTCCCTCGGCCGCGGTCGCCTGACCCGCCGTTTGAGCAGGCCAGCACTGGGATCGGGAGGTGTACCACGACACGTGGTACACCTCGGCGCTGCGTCCTCCCGTGCAGCGGAGCATCAGGCCCTGACGGCCCTGACGGGAGCGACCGCGATGGGTCCGGCGTCCTGGTCGACCGGGCTTCCGAGTGATTCCGAGTGATTCCGAGACAGACCTTCGAATGGCCGCCGGAATGGGATGCCAACTGCATTGCACATGATGAATCGACACTGATAGAGTGGGCATTGGTGTTAGGGCCAGGAACCGTCACCAGGCGTTGTTGTCACAGGAACGTGAAAACAGAAAGGCCGGAGAAGCATCCCCGTGGGAAGGGAGCTCTCCGGCCTTTCTGCGCGCTCACGCTGGTGCGAGGCCCAGGGTGCGCCGGCCGCCTAGAAGGCGGCCGCGCTGCGGCCTCGCCGGTATCCCGCATTGGGGGACTCGGGTATGTGGGCACGGACCCGGTGGCCGTCCTCGACGGCGTACAGGATCTCGTAGGTGATGGAGACGTTGCGGTTGCAGGGCATCACACCCTGCCTCCGGCGCATCTCGAGCTTGCGGAAGCCAGCGACGGACTCGGCGCGTTCGAAGAAGCGGGCGAGCATCTCGCGGGCGCGTTCGCGCGCCTGCTCCGCCGTGCCGCCGCTGGTGCTCATGGTGAAGAAGTGCATGGACCCTCGATCGAAGGTCGGCCTCTCACCGGTGTCTAAGTCGCTGGCGAACCGCGCGCGGCGCACTTCGCTGCCGCTGGGGCGCACGAGCCGGCCTTGCGCGTCATACGCGCACTTGTTGACGACGGCCATGGTGGATCCACCTCCTCTCAGGTCTGGCTGACGAAAATCCTTCAGCCAATCCCCCGGTGACCGGATCACCCCGGTCACCCGAGAGCAGGCCCTCCGGAGCGACCGTCGGCCCACGGCCGAAAGGTCGCCCGGAGGGCACCAGCGTCAGTCCTGCACGTTGAGCCCGGCCGCTATGCGGCCTGTGGCTCGCTTTCCCTGCATTCTTCCCCGCCGGCCTCCCTGTCGTCTTGTGCAGGCCCGCACGCGGGTGCCGCCATGCGGTACACCGCCAGGGCGCACGCGAGGAACGCCGCGGTCATCAGCAGCGCTGAGACGGGGTTCGCCAGTGCGCCCAGCAGCTGGGCGGGGACAAGGACGGCCGCGAGGTTGAAGGCCAGGTGGAGCAGCACGCACGGCCACAGGACGCGGGTGCGTTCGTAGACCAGCGCCAGCAGCACCGCCAGGGGCAGCGTGGCAGCAAACTGGACGACGTTGGCGTGCAGCAGGCTGAAGCCCGCGGCGGTGACGAGCACCGCCGCGACGATGCCGACCCTGCGCCGCAGCAGCGGGTAGAGCAGGCCGCGGAAAAGCATCTCCTCGGCCACCGGCGCTGCCACCAGTGCGAGCAGGAGGGCCACGACGGGACCGGCGTCTGTCTTGGCTCGGGTCGATTCATCGAATCCCGCCGAGCCGCTAAGGGTATAGAGCCACAAGGCCAGGGACTGGCCGGCGAAGAACGCCAGAGCCAGGCACCCAAGCACCGTTCGGGTAAAGCGCGGTGTTCCGGACATCGGTCGGACCGTTGGCGCGTTGGCGAACCACCGGGGCCGGAAGAGCCTGGCAGCGCTGACGAGCAGCGCCACCAGGCCTCCGAGCACCGCCGTACCCAGGACGGGCTCGCCGACCTCGGAAACTACGGCAAGGCCAAGTCCCAGGTAGGCGGCGAGCACGCCGAGGGGCACGAGGACACACCACGCGATGGAGACGAGCCGGGACTTGATGGGTGGAGCGGGCATCCCCGCCTCCTTTCCGTGGTCAGACAGACGCAGGGATCTGCTCTTCGATGACGGCCTGGACGCGGGTCTCGCCGCGGAAGGTGTTCAGCTGCAGCTTCGCGATGAAACGCAGCGTTCCGACCTCGGTGCGGCTGGCCGACCGCGTCAGAGCCGAAATCTCCGGCTCCTTCTCCTCGGCGACGTTCCACCACAGGCAGGACAGCCCGGACCTGGTGACCAGCCGCAGGTGCTTCTTGCACAGGCGGCACACGCGGTAGCCGCGGGCGTTGGTCATCAGGTTGGCGTCGGTGCGCTCATGGCCGCAGTCAGTATCGGAACCGATCCGGTCCACCCGCAGCCCGAGTGGCTCGACAGCGATTTCGACCACCGGCTCGACGAAGCCGTGGCCGAAGGGCCGCAGCGCTTCCACACGCCGGACGAAGCCGACCAGAGGCTCCAGGTCGTCCAGGCCAGCATCGCAGTCCCGGTCCGGGCCCAGGACCAGGTCGGCACGGCGCTCATCCTGGACGACAGCCAGCAGGGCAACCTGCGTGGCCTCCCGCAATGCTTCGACCAGACCGTCGAGCAGTTCCGCCCGGTCGACCTTGACGCCGCAGGCCTGCTGGTGGCCGATGGCGCGCATGCCGTCCTGGTGCTCGAGTGTGTCGATGATGCCGAACCACGACGGTGCCCGGCCGGAGCCCCCGACGTAGTCATCCGGCCCGGCGGGACGGTTGAGCACGACGACCGGGTGGCCGTGGCGCTCCATCAGCCGGTTGGCGAGCAGACCGTACATGCCCGGGTAGGCCTCGGAGAAGTAGACCCAAGGGGCCAGCGGCTGATCACCCTCCTCGAGCTCCTGGGTGTGGACCTCGACAAGCTCCTTGCGGCTCTCGTTGGTCGCGATGACCTGGTGTGCCGCCTCGAGCATCAAGTCCTGGTCAGGCGCGGTGAACACGCCGAAGCACGGTGCGAGCGGGTCGCCCGTGCGGCGCGGGGAGTTCATCGCCGGCGCGAGGTAGAACCCGTAGAAGCCCTCGTCGATGCTGTCGATGTCGCGGACCTTGCCTGCCTGGCCGAAGGCCTTCAGCAGGACCGCGAAGCCCTCGAAGGCCCGGACGAAGGCCGGGTGGTGCGGGTCGACGCGCAGCAGCTGCATCAGCGTCGACCGCCCGACGTCGATCGCCTCGGGGTCCGGGTCGAAGCCCCAGGGGGTCGGGACCGTGCGCGGCGCGGGCGCGTACAGCAGCCGTGCGATGGACAGCGAGTCGCGCACCAGCTGCCGGTTCTCGTACAGCACGGGCATGACGTCGGAGACGGTGCCCAGGCCGGCGAACAGGCGCAGCAGGCGGATCTCCCAGAGCTTCTCCGGCCGGTGGACGCGGGCATAGGCCTCCAACACCTGGTAGAGCACGTGCGCGCCGCAGATGCCGGTGTTGGCGTAGGTCTCGTCCATCCGACAGGGGTCGACGGTGACGTCGGCGCTCGAACCGGGTTCGAGCTCCTCGTGGTGGTCGGTGACCAGGGTCTTCCATCCCAGAGCCCGGGCGGCGGCGATCCCGCGGTGGGAGTTCACTCCCCCGTCGCAGGTCAGCAGGACCTTGGTGTCCGGCCACGTCGCTGCGATCTCTGCGATGTCCTCGGGCGTGAGGTCGTGGCCGCGGCGGTAGTCGGGCACGTGCAGCTCGACGTCGAAGCCGAGCTCTGACAGTCCGGCGTAGCCGAGCACACCGGAGGAGATCCCGTCCATGTCGAAGTCAGGGGCGATGGTGACCTTGTGGCCGGCGGCCCGGGCGTCTTCCAGGGCCTCGACCATCTCGGCCAGGCCCAGGAGCTCGTCGTGTTCAGCTGATTCGATCTCGCGGAGGTACTCGTCGGTCCAGCCGCGGCGCTGGCACATCAGGGCGAACAGGTCGACGCCGTCGTCCGTCAGTGGATGGTCGTCGACGGTCTGGAGAATGGTCATGGCGGGGGGCCTCTCGATCGTGTCGAATGGTCGGTTTACAGGGGTGGGGAAAGGCACCCGCTGGCAGTGTGATTTTAGCAGTGTGTCAGGTGGATTATGCTGGAATAGCAGCGTTTTCGGCCTATGATGAAGGCATTCGAAAGATCTGTCGTTCTGGCGTGCCCAAAGACTTCTCTAAGGTGGTTCGGATCGTCTACCATTCAAGACATGGCTATTCGAAATATTGTGGAGTCGGACATCAGTGGCAAGCCGGATGCTGCCACAGTCACCTTCGGACTGGGCGACACCTGGTTCGAGATAGACCTGACCGACGAAGAGCGCAAAGAGCTTGAGAAGAATCTCAAGGAATACATCAGTAAGGGTCGAAAGGCCACTAAGAAGGGCGAGAAGAAGCGACTCGTGCCCGAGACGACGCCCGAGGAACGCGAGGAGATCCGTAAGTGGGCGCGCGAGAACGGTCATGAAGTGCCCGAGTTCGGTCGCATTCCGAAAGCTGTCATGAAGGCCCACGATGAGGCACACGGCATCGAGCGGACTCTCTAGCCCACCCTTTCCGCAGTCTTTCGGGCCATACCGGAGAGATTTCCGGCCACCTATTCGAATCAAGGATCAACAGCCCTGCAGCACCAGCTGCAGGGCTGTTGTCATGTCCGGGGTGTGCACTTGTCAGAACGGAGGCAGGCGCGGGTGGATGATGTCTTCGACCTCGATGCTTGCAGCCAGGGCGCGGGAACGGGCGTGCACGGTGCCATGTGAGAAGTGCCCTGGCGTTCCGGGCATCAGCTGCTGCTGGCCGGTGCGTTGGTCGCACTGGCTGCAAAGGTCCAGGAAGGCGGCGACACGGACCTGCGCTCCCCCGGCGCGCATGGCGACGAGGGCATCGACCATCCGTTGGTTCCGGGTGAAGCCCGCCGCCTTGGGCTCAGCGCTCCAGTCGCCCGGGAACTCAATTACTTCGAAGCCGGCAGCCCGCCACAGCCGCTCGGCCATGGCGTCAGCACCCTTGGGACAGTGCCCTGAGAGGAGCACGGGTCGGGCGACCGCAGACGGTCCCCAGGCTCTCCAGGCCTCGTTCAAAGCCGCCTTCATGGCCTCCGCGGCGTCCCAGGTCCGGGAACCGGTCACGAGCAGCGCATGGCTGAATCCACTGGTCATCGCGATGCCTCCCGGCTGGTCATCTTGGTCATCGGCATAGATCCCGCCGGGGCCGCCGCGGTGGCAGTCCGGATTGTGATACTCGTCTGTCGCTGCATCATTCGCGTCCTCTTTCGCCGCAATGTTTTCCGGAATGATTCCCGGTGTTTCTTCTCAGTCGGCTGGTCACTACGCGGCAGCTGCCGACGCCTGGGCACTGTTGACCCTGGCAGCGCCGCGTTCGTAATGGATTGCCACCCGGACCTTCCGGTCCTCGCTGAGCGGTGCGACGTGAAGGGTGTATCCACCGTCCTTGTCGCGCTGGAGGTAGGCGACGCCGACCGTGCCGCTCTCTTCATCGTCGAAGTCGACCTTGCCAAAGCTCTCCGCCGGAGTCGCCTCAGTGACTCGCTCTCCGTGGGGGATCCACGGCCCGGCCTCGCACCTGGCTCCGGTGTCGTAGGGCGAGAGCTGCGGCTGTGGCCGGCGTGCGGACCTGGATGCCTTCCGGGCGTGTGTCATGACGATGCCTCTTCTGTTTCTCGGGATGTAGGTGTCGGGCATCGAGTGCAGGTCCCGCCAGGGGTCCGCGGAGACTCGATGTACGGTCCAGCTCCCGTGCCAGCTCCGCTGGCCTGACGGCCTTCTGGTGAACCGTGTCGGGAACTGCTCCGACTGGGCCGCGCAGCGGGCCGGCCGACGGGCCGTCCTCCTCGGACAAACCTGGTGCGCAGCGCCAGGTGATCCACCGCCTGGCTGCACCCTTTGCTGCGTCGTCCACCTGTGGATAAATGCGGCGGGGCAGGCGGGGGCGTCCTCCACTCAAGCGCAGCGCTGGGCATAGCCGGAGGGAGCGCAGCGACTGACGGACCGGCGAGCGAAGCGAGCGGTGGAACCTGTCGGCTATGCCGACCAACAGCGTCTCGAAGCGCAGCGAGAGACCGAAGCGAAGCGGAGGGTCCGCAGGACCGCTGTTGCCAGGTTCCCTTATGCCCTTTTCCTCTCTTGCCGCCATTTCGCCATTCCACGGCTGGAGCGTTAGCGGAAGCCTGGAATATCAGGGGAAACGCCCCGTACACCCTTGACCCGTACACCCCCTCTCCATCCGCGCAGCGGGTGTACGGGTCATGTCGTTTCCGCTGGATTTACGGGCTTTTGGGTGTACAGCCCTTTTGCCGTCCGCTGCAACGCCGTACGGATGCATCTTCCGCACCACCGCGAGGCACGAGCGGGTACCCGTACGGGTCCTCACACGTAGCGTCAGCGACGTCGGGCGCAGCCCGGTCCGCACCCCCTGGTGCATCCTGCTGCCGCAGGCGCATCAGACCCGGAGCGCAGCGGTCCACCACTCCCCGCGACCTGTCGCGTCAGGCTGTGGAAAACTCTGCTGTCACAGCACTGCACTGATCTGTCGGTGCGCTCGTCGCACCCGTGTGCGGGTGCTCACTCCGGCTCTGTTTCGCGGTCGCGCCAGCATCTGTCGCACCGCGTCCGAGGCGGGCCCACACCGCTTCCTTGCCGGGGTCCGTTCCGGGCCGGCCGGCTGCCCCTCCTGGTGGCAGCTGCACCCCCGGATGAGCGACAGCGAGTCCTCGACGGCCACCGCCCGGCCTGCCCCTCGTGGACGCATCAGAAGAGGAGCTTTCCCGGGAAGCATGAAGCCTCCCAGATCCAACGGGAGCCCCCGCTTCCCAGCGTCACGGAGCCGCCCGGGTCTCCCACCAGGTGCAGCTTCCTGGAGAGCCTCGCGGGTTCTCACCTTCTGGACCCCACCGCCCGTGAGGCACGGAAGGAAGCGGAGTTTTTGCCCTTTCGCTCCATGCGGGGCCCTACTACCCGGTTCGCCTTTTCCCTCCGCTCTCCTTGCGGCCCCCGGGCGGGTCGGTGACGCCACAGGCGCAACCACAGCTGCTCCACCCTGCTCCGATAGCTCCTCCGCTTGCTCCAGGACTGCCTAGAGGTGTCGCAGGCGGGTGTTCCAGGTACCGGTCCGGGCCCGCATCGCTGGACCCCTTCTGGTCCCGGAGTGGACAGATCATTGCACCGGCATGGCCAGACAGGGACACAGACCAGACCCATAAAAGACCCGAGAGAGTCCAGAAAGGCCATTCAGGCCCCATTGAGTTCCGGATGGCACTCCTTGGGGCCGCTTCGGGCGTACTGCTGGTCCCATGATGGTCTCTTACAGGTCTGCTCTGGTCCGGCTCGCGACGGTGGACTGTTGCTGGTCTCTTCGAGGGCGCTTCTGTGCTTTGTGTGGAACCACCGAGCGCCCTCCAATGTGCCGTGGCCTGATCGAGGTCTTCTGCTGGTCCGCAGCGGACCGCGTGCCGGTCCCGGGTGAGCCCTTGATGAGTCCTGTGTCTTCTGGTTCCCCGGCAGACCCGTGGCCTTCTGCGGGTCCTGCCGGCGGCTCCCACGGGTCCCGCCGCGGCCAGGGGTCGCTCACGGTGATGCAGGCCTGATCTGCTGGCGGCCTTTTGCTGGTCTTGGCGTGGTCCTTGCAGAGACCATTGAAAGACCAGTAGAATGATGACTGATAAATGAGTCGAAAGGTCCCCGACTGGCAGTAGCGCCTCGGGGACCGCGCATGAGAGGGGGCCGCGATGACCGAGGACAGTGTCCATCAGCACGAGGGCGCAAGGGGGTGCTCGCAATGACCGATAAGGCCGAGCCACGCCGTCTGCGCTGGAGCGTCCCGCGGGCCGACGAGTCGACGAACCGGTGGCTGGACGAGCAGTACGACATCTCGCGCTCGCTCCAGCTGCTGATCCGCGAGTCCATCCAGCGCGACGGCTACATCGACGTGGTCAACCGTCCCGTTGAGCATCTTCCCCGGCGCGGCCGCCCGCCGCAGGGCGAGCAGGACCCTGGGCGCAGCGAGGCCCATGAAGGAGAGGAACGCGGCGATGACGGCCGTGACGGGAGTGAAAGCCAGCACGAGAGTCGCGAAGGCCGTGACGAGGCTGCCGTGCCTGTTGCTGTTTCTTCAGAGCCCGTGCAGCGCGTCGAGGCAGCCCAGGCTGTTCAGCCGCCGCCCACGCCTCCTGTCCGCGAGCCCCACCCTGTTCCCGCCGAGGAGCCTTCTGTCCCTTCGGGGCTGGACGCCTTCCTCACCCGCTGATCCGCACCGCACTTCCTGAGACACCGACTTCCTGACCGAGAGGGACACAACCATGAGCAACACCCGCACCGCCGAGAAGACCATCCAGCTCACCGGCGGCATCGACGTCGGCAACGGATACGTCAAGGGCGTCATCCGCGGCGAGGTCCACGGCAAGGAGGTCTTTGACACGATCGACCTTCCTTCTGCCGTGGTGAGCACCTCGCGCTCCACGCCCAAGGTGCCCGAGGCTGACTCGGATGCCTTCAAGATCGTGGTGGAGGACGACTTCTACAACCGCGTCGCCGCCTCGTTCACCACTCCCCTGATCGGGCACTCGGACCTGCGCACCTTCGGCCGCGCGGCACTGAGCACCCCTGGGTCGAAGTTCACGCAGTTCGAGGTCGTCGGATCCCGCTCGAAGGCCGACCAGGAACTGAGCTCGGTGCTCGTCCTGGGCGTCTTCGCCGCCAAGGCCCTGCGCGACTATGTCCGCGAGCACGGCGCGCTGCCGGACCGCGAGCTGCGCGCCACGGTGCGCGCAGGCCTGGCTCTGCCGATTGCCGAGTACGTGCAGCGCCGCAGCGCCTATGCTGCCCAGTTCGCGGGACTCCTGGGCGCGGCCGACCCCACGGTGCACCTGGTGACCGTGAAGAACTTCTCCACGCCGGTCACCGTGCGCCTGCAGTTCGAGGATGTGCAGGTCCTGCCCGAGGGCGCGTCCGCGCAGTTCGCGATCACCGACAAGGGCGCGCCGCTGGCGCAGGCTCTGCTGGACGATCTTCGGGCCTCGGACCCCGAGGAGGCCGCGCGCCTGCAGGGTGTCACCGCCGAGCTGCTGGTCGGTGTGCGCAACACCGTCGGCGTCGACGTCGGCGAGGGCACCGTGAACTTCCCCGTCTTCACCGACGGCGCGTTCAACTCCGAAGCGGCCAGCACGCTGGACCAGGGCTACGGCACCGCGCTGACGAACGCGCTGGACCGCATGAGCACCAGCGGAGACAAGGACCTGAGGTTCAAGAACCGCAAGGCGCTGGCCGACTTCCTGCAGCAGGAGCCCAGCGTATTCCTCCAGGGCAGGTTTGACCGCGCCAAGGGCTACGTCGACGAGGAGGCCGAGTACCTGGCCGAGGAGATCGGCGCACGCTTCGAGGACGTCCTCGCCGAGGTCGGCGGCACCACCGAGGTGGTGTACGTCTACGGCGGCGGTTCGGGCCCGATCAAGGAGATCCTGCGCACTGTCCTGCAGAAGGCCGCCGGCGGCATCCCGGTGCTCTACCTCGACGCCGCGTACTCGCGCCACCTGAACCGCGAGGGCCTGTACCTGGCGGCGAAGGCCGTCGAGGTCCAGAAGCCCGAGGGCAAGCGCAGCAAGGCCGCGGCGTGACGATCATGCATTCGTGGCCCGGTCCCGAGAGGCTTGCGGTCGGCATCGAGATGATGCGTGCAGGCTGCCGATCGCGTACTGCTTCCTGTGGTACCGCTCACAGTGCTGAGCGGTACCACAGGAAGCCCCGAAAGAGACCACTGATCGACCAACAACAGACCACAGCCCACCCCAGGAGGGATCAATACCATGACCGACCACGACGAGACCCACGACGGACCCAAGAAGGACCAGCGTCAGACCTATGAGAAGCCCTCGGGCATCGTCGCACGGCTCCAGCAGCTGCACGAGGACCGACCTGTAGTCTTCGCCGTGCTCGTGATGGTGGTCTCCGGGCTGGTGTTCCTGCTCGGCGGAGTCCTCACCGGAGCTGTGGACCTCATCGGCATCTCTTTGCTGCCGGTGGACAACATGCCGTAGCGCCCGGCAGGCACAGCGCGGGCGAAAAAGAGACCTCCCCGGCGGCAGCTGATGCTGCGCCAGGGAGGTCTTTGCGGTGCTGGTGATCCAGGTCAACAGGATGGTCAATCGATGCCATGCTCGGCCGACAGGGCTGCGAGATCGTGGCTGAGATCTTCCATCGCGGCGATGGCGGCCATGGTGCACTGCTGGGTCGCAGGGCAGCAGAGCGAACGGCGCAGACCTGCTCCGACGATCTCGACGGCCGGCATGTACTTGAAGAGCATGCGGTACATGCGCGAATCCTGGCCGTGGCCGAGCTGGTGCCGGATCGAACCGGCGTTGTCCTTCAGGTCGCTGGCCTTGATGAGCAGCGCCCGGGAACCGGAGTTGGCAAGCCGCGTGAGGTGCTCCTCATAGGAGGTGCTGCCGTTAGGGGTGGTCACCGCACCAACGAGCACCGAGGCGCGCCGGCCGTACAGCCGTGCCAGGCAGCCCAGGGGATCCTCACCCGGCTGGCCGAAAGCAGCAAGCAGCTCTTTGCTGCAGTCCTCGACGACATCATGCAGCAGTGCTGCGGCAATCAGTTCAGCGTCGGTGACGCCCCAGCGCAGGAGGCGCAACGCCACGCGCAGCGGATGCTCGATGTACGGCACGCGAGGCATGTCTCCCCTGATGAAGCGGGTCTGCTTCCGGTGCAGGAACGAGGCCGTCGCAGCTGCGCGGGTCACGAGCTCCGTGTTCGTGGTGCCGGGCATGAGGTGTTGGATCTCCCGCTCGAGTTCGAACACGAGCATCGCAGGGTCCATTTGCTTGAGCGGGATACGCGTCGTGGTCAGGGTGGTCATGGCTCTTCCTTTGTTCGGGATGGTTCTCTTGCTGTTGCAAAACACCAGGCGCTGCCCCGCAGCGCGTGGACCCGCCTCAGAGACAGAGTGAGAGCCCCGGCCCCGCGCCGGAGCGCAGGAGCCGGGGCTCTGGTGGGATCAGGCAGGGCGACTGGTCATTGGTGCTGGCTGGGCTGGGTGTCGTTGTGACGGCGTAGCCGGGCAGCCCAGGTCTTCAGGCCCGGAAGTCCAGCAGCCCAGACAGCACCGGACAGGACCACGAGCACCACGCTCGCCGTCCAGTGGCCGGTCCAGGCGCTGGCTGCGATCGCGGGCAGCAGGGCGAGGACGTTCAGCACGATCCCCGTGACGAGGAGCGCCCTGCCGACACTCCGGAGGATCCGCTCGCGGCGGCCGGTGGTCTGCATCGTGTCAGGCATGGTGGTTCACGCTCCTTCGTCGTGGGATGTGTTCTCTCAGAGCTCGATCCGCTTGCCGCGGGCGAGCTCGGCAGCGGGGATGCTCAGCCGGTAACCGCCGACCGGGTAGCTGGGGTGGTCGCTGGCGACGACCGCGCAGTTCCACCAACCAGCGTGGCGCTTGCGAGGACGGGGTTCTTCCTCGCCCTCGGTGCGGGCCTCGCCGCGGTTTTCGATGGGCACCACGACGACGCGGTGGCCTGAGCCCCGCTCGGTGGCGTGCCAGGGCAGCTCGATGAGCAGGTCCTGGGGCCACTGCTCGATGGTGACCGGCAGCTTGGACAGTTCGTGGTTGGCCGAGCCCTCGGGCGACTGCGCGAGGCGCTGGGCCTCCTGCTCGGCGGTCTCGACGAATCCGATCTTCTCGAGGAAGGACATGGTGATCAGTGCTCCTGGTTCATGGGTTGGGAAGTCAACGGGTCAGCCTCAACGCTGGACTCGCCGCGGACGAGATCAGCCAGCGCCTGGGCGTAGGCGTCTTTGGCCCGTTCGATTGCAGCCTGCTCGTAGAGTGAGTGGATCTTCTCGCCGGCGGCGATGCGGTCCTCGACCTCGTCCATTGCTATGACGGCGGCGGCGAGCGGGACCCGGGCCTGAGCCTCGGCACGCCGCAGCTCCGGGTAGAAGGCCTTGCTCGTGGCGAGCCGGTGGACGGCGGCAACGCGTTGAGCTTCAGCGTCGAGGTCGGGCTCGGAAGTGGTGGCAGTGGACACGGTGATCCCCTCCTGTTTGATGAAGTCGTTTGTTCGATGCCGGACCTGGATCAGCTGCGCTGGTTCCTCAGCCCTCTGCCAGACGGCGGGCGGCCGCCTGGAAATCCGTGAAGGTAGTCTCGGCGCGTTCTGCCCGTGTGCCGTCCGCCGTGAATGCCGTGCCGCACCATCCGGTGACGTAGCGCTGGCACAGCTCGCGGTCGGCCTGGCGGGCCTGCTCGCCGTAGACGGGCGCGCTGACGACCAGCACATCAGAGCCGAAGTCGAATGGCAGCGCGTCCTGCATGGGTGCGGCGATGGTGCTCATGGCGGTTCTCCTCGGAATCCTGTGGGGCACGGCGCTGCACTGCAGGCCGTCCTTCGTCGATGACTCCTCCGTGACAGCTCCGCTGTCACCACCGCTGGCTGCACCTGAGAATCGAAGATGAAGAAGAACAACAACAAGGTTCCAACCCCGCGCCGGCAAAACGCGGATGATCCGCAGCATCGTCACAACCCCTCCACGCACCCTGGGATAGGCTTTCGGCGGAGTTCAAAATTCAACAAAGGGAGAGATTCGTGGCGGGAAGCGCGGTCTATGGCAAGGGCTACCACGCAGGCAAGCAGGATGCGCGTACAGAGGACCTGATCGCCGCGGGGGTCTTGGCGGCTGCAGGTCTGGTCATTGCAGGTGGCGTCAAGGTTTACCGGAAAGTCAAAGAGGCCCACGCAACCCGGCTGGAACAGCGGCTGAAGGACATCGACGACGGAGGTAACTCCGAAGATTCCGGCCAGCAGTAAACCACGGACACAAAAAAGAGACCCCACCGCCGGAGCACGCGCTCTGACGGTGGGGTCTTCTTCAGGCGAACGTCCTGTCCGCAGCGAAGTGCTCGTGCACGGCCTCGCGGGCGGCGGGGTATTCGTCGTAGGGATCCGGGTAAGCAGCATCGAACCGGGCAGCGGTGGTGATGCCCTGGAATCGGAGCAATTCCAGGAGATCCGGCAGGTCCTGTGCACGGCCGGAGAACTCCGCGGTGTCCGCGGCGATGATCTTGGCGCGGGTCAGCGTGGGGACACTGGCCAGCTGAAGCCTGATGCACTCGTACGCTGTGTCGTCGTCGATCCAGCGCGCCTGGTATATCGAGGCCACGAGCTCAGCGTCGTCACCGTCCATCACGTTGTCGTTGTTGATCCAGTCGCGCTCCAGGTTCATTTCGTCGGCCACCTCATGGATTGCCGCCATGACCTCTGGCGCGAAATCGCCGGTGACGCTGTCGATGTCGACGGTGAATGCCCGGTCCGCAGCACGGATGCCGTACTTCATGAGCGCGAAGCCGCCGATCGCACGGATCTGCACCGGGGCGTTCAGCCCCAGGCGCTTCAGCTTTCCGTCGAGCACCTCGAGCGCCCGCTCCAGCTGGGCCAGGCTGCACTTCTGGTCGTCGTGGCTCATCGTGCTGCTCCTTCTGGTCAGGAAAGAGCGGGTGTCTCCTTCGAGTCCAGATCCGGATCGGCTGTGCCGATCTGACGAGCCGCCAGGAAAGAGACGAGCCCGGCACCAGGGGCTCTCCCCCGTGCCGGGCTCTGTTCAGGCTCAGTGCATGCGTTCGATGCGCGTGGATCCGGACCCGTCCTGCAGGCCGGTGGCGCAGTCGTACCAGAAGCCGTTGGGCAGGCGGACCAGCGTGTGCGCCTCACGTCCTGGCCAGTTGCCGGCAGCTGCGATCGCGGGTACCGCCCGGCGGTCCATCACGCAGCTCACCCCCAGCTCCTCCACGACCTGCGGGTCGCGGACGTACTTCGCGGTGGAGCCATTGCGGGGATCGCACGGGACCTGCTTCATCCAGGCGGGGTGGTCGAGGACCCTCTTGACGAGGACCTTGTCGCCGACCTGGAGTTCGTCCAGCTCAGAGGGTGCTGTAGGGATGGGCATGTGGTTCTCCTGGTTCGTAGTCTGTAAGTGCAGCAGCTCAGCCGCGGCCGATGGAGGAGCACTGTGAGTGCGCACCGGCTTGCAGTGCCACGGCGTTGTCAGCCGCCGTGCGGTACTCGGGGATCCGCTGGGGCTCCGGCTCGCCCTTGGGGAACCAGGGCATGGCGTAGCCGTCGGTGACCTGCTGTCGCGCGGCATCGTTGTGGGCCGGTGTGATGACGTAGGCGAGAGAACGGCCATAACGGTCAGTTCTGTCTGCCCCGGGGTCGTACTCGATGGTCACTGGCATGCCCTGCGGCAGGATGCCGCCAAGATGATCAGTGGCGGCCCTAGCGCCGCACTCGGGCTCGGCATCCTTGTGATAGTTCATTTCGGGCGCGTCGATGCCCAGGAGCCTGACTGTGTGCTCGGGGATCCCGATATGCTTGTCGGTCGCCTCGAGCAGGCCGGCCACCGGCAGCACGGCGACGGTGTCGCCGTCGATGACACGGATGACTTTGGTCTCCACGCTCGCCGGTTTGCCAGAGGACACCTGTCCCGGGTCCTGGGCTGCCGCAATGCTGGTGGACGGCGTACTCGGGACGCCGGGGGCCTTCGGCAGGTCCTCGCAGCCGGTCAGCGTGACGATACAGAGCACGGCGGCGATGAGGCCGCCGAAGACAGATCCGGAGGGGGTGCGCTTCATGGTGGGGTTTCCTTGCTGGAGTGGTCGTCGGGCGCTCTGGCCGGGGTGGCAGGCGTGCTTCTCCACGGGCACGCCCGAGCCAGCTGTGCTGGCTGTTCCGGAAAGAGAAAGACAGGACCCCCGGCCCTGAGCGATGCGCTCGGTGCCAGGGGTCCAGTGAGAGAGATCAGTTGCCTGCCGCGACGGATCCGGAGTCGATGGGTTCGACGATGAAGACGCCGTCGGGCTCGCCCGTGAGCTCAGCAGCGAGCCGGCTCAGTGACTGGGCGTGGTCGAGCCTGTTACCGGCCCAGACACGCCGGCCAGCGTCGAAGTGCTCTGCGGCTTTCCTGGTCTCCTGTTCGGCACCGAGCGAGGCGATGTGTGCGAGCTTGCGGCGCACGTCCGGGCTGAGCTCGCGGATCAATGCGCTGCGTCCCTTGTGCGTCATGCCGAGCAGCATGCCGTTGCTGATGGGTCCGGTGTACATGGCGGTTTCCTTGCTGGTCAGGGTTGTTCCGGTCCGCGGGCGACGAGCACGAGGCGCGAGCCGCGGACGAGGTGGGCCTCACCGCCGACGGTGAGGATGTGGACAGTGCTGCCCACCGAGGGCCGCACCTGCTCGACGACGGCTGTGCCGCCATCCAGATCAGGGTTCAGGTCGCGCAGCGCGACCCGGTCGCCCCGGCGCAGCATCCGGGCGCTCTTGCCGCCGAGGATGCGGTGGCGCTCGGTCGAGCGCAACAGAGCCTCCTGGACCGCAGGACCGCCGTCTTTGACGATGTCGAGGAAGGCGGGGGTGATGGTGTCGGTCATGGCATTGCCCTCCTGGCTGGTGCAGCTGATGGATCGCGCGGGCCTGTACGACCCTGGGTCTGTGGCGCTCACGGGGATCGAACCCGTGACCTCTCGTGCGTCGCCCTGCAACGGGCCTGTAGCCTGGGTCTGCCCGACCAGGGATTGATGCGGAATCGAACCGCGGGCAGTCAGAACGCCGAGTGCTCTGCCGCTGAGCTAGAGCGCCGTGGGCCGGTTCCGGGAAGGAGCCGGCGAGGGGTTGTGAGGAAAGGGACGAGGAGCCGTTCGCCACTCACTTCCAGGTCGGTGCCCGCAGAGAGTCCGGAGCCGTGCAGCCGTCGCACGGCCTGGCCGCTGGCGCGAGGTGGTGCTCGACGAGATGGGACAGGAACCGGACTCCGACCTCGACGTCCGTCGTGAACGACTCGTCATCGGCCGTGCCGACGATCTGCGCGGAGGCGACCGTCGAGTCGATGTCCAGGTCGATGACCAGCTGCAGGGCGAGGCCCGGCGCGGGGCCGATCAGCTCGACGAGCACCTGGTAGTCCGGCTCGCACGAGTGCGAGACCCAGCCGACGTGGCGCTCGAGCTCGTCGGCGTCGTCGGCGGCGTTCAGCTCCTGGAAGACCGCTGCGACGGCGGACAGGAAGCCGGTGAGGGTGTGGTCGTGGTTGCGGTGATGACGGTGCTGCACGGAGGTCGACATGGCCCCTCCTCGGTCGATGGGTGGTGATCAGCGGATCTCGGAGTAGCCGCACTCCGGGCAGGTGTGGGTGCAGGCGCAACCGCGCCGGCCGGCCCGTTCGCGGGCCGTGGCGGGGGCGTCGGACTCCATCGGCGCGCCATCGTTGGGGCAGCTGAGACCAGACATGGCGGACCTCCAGTGAAGTGTGGCAGGACGGGGACGTTGTCCTTCGTCGTCAGATCCGGATCGGCTGTGCCGATCCCCTCCACACAGGCCACGAACGAAACCTGAACGAAAAGACAGCGCCCCGCCACGCCGCTGCTGCCGGGAGGGCAGGGCAGGGCGCGCGGGGCGCTGGTGGGGCCGGAGCCACGGAGGGATCGAACCGCTCTGCACGGAAGCTCTCAGCGCCGGATCCCGACGGCGGCCTTGCACCGCTTGGTGAGGACCAGGAACTGGAAGAAGGCTACGGCAGCCGACTCACCGAGGAAGTAGTGCACTTCTTCGATCGTCATCCCACTGGGGTCGAAGTCGACGATCCGGGGATACGTCTCGGCGAGGATCCGCGCCGCCGCGGGAAGCCCGGCAGCCGGCTGGACCTCGGCGGCGGGCTCGAGCTGCTGGACCAGGCTCATTCCGGGTCCTCCAGGTCCATCCGCCCGGTGACGGTGCGGAAGCGCTCCACGGGGCGGGTGCCGCCGTGATCGGCGACGAAGACCTGGCTGGCGTGAAGGCGCAGCTTCTGGATGACGGCGGTGACGACGTCGTCGACCATGGCCTCGACATCCGGTCCGGGGTGGTCGGTGATCACCGAGCCGACGACGGCGGTGAGCCCTGCGTGCAGGGCCTGGTCGTGATCGGTGGCCTCGACGGTCGCGTCGGCGACGATCTGCATGGCGGAACTCCTTCTCTTGGCTGATGACGTTGGGGGCAGGGCAGGACGGCGGCCAGCGAAAGCAGATCCCCGTCCGAGCAGCCCGAGGCTCCTCGGACGGGGACTGTCGGCGTGCGTGAGCCGCCTATTCGGTTGTTATTCAGTTGTGGGTTGTGCTGGGTGCGGGGCGCGCTTCTCAGGAGAAGGGCAGCTCCTCGCTGTGGACGGCGCTGGCGACGGCCGGCTGCGGTGCGGCAGCGGCTGCGACGGGAGCCGGAGCCGGCTGGGTCTGCAGGGCCTGGTTCTGCGCCTCGGCGGCAGCGACGCGCTCGTTCACGCGGGCCTGGGTCACCGAGCGGGGCTCGAGGAACGTGATGTCCTCGACGACTGCCTTGAGTTCGAAGACCTCGACACCGTTCTTGGTGTAGCGGTCCTGGCGCAGCTTGAGGTTCACGGCCACGAGGTCACCCTTGTGGATGCTCGCGAACGGGCCGATGCCGTTGGTGGTCGCGCGCACGAAAGCCTCGACCGGCACAGCGTCAGCGCCGCGGTTGCCCTGGCTGTCGGTGTAGTTGTGGTCGGCCATCAGGGTGAACGCGACCTTCTTGGAGCCGTCCTGGTTGTTGAAGACGACCGGGTCCTTGGTCAGGCGGCCGATGACGGTGGCGGAGTTGCGGGGGTTCGACATGAGTGTTTCTCCTCGTTGTGCACGAAACGCGCGGGCAGTGTCCCTGCTCCGCGCGCGATGGTGAGTTGAAGTGTTCGGTTGTCTCTCAGACCCCCATCCGGATCAGCTGTGCTGATCAGACGATGATCTTTCGAATGAAGACTCGGATCAGCTGTGCTGATCGAGCGCTCCTCAGTGCTCCTTCCGGATCAACTGCGTTGATCCCAGATGCCCTTGCATCACGGGTCCCGCATCAGCTGCGCTGATCGAACCCGGTACGCCCGGCCCCAGGCCAGCCCGGTGCTGCTCCCAGATCCCAGAGTTCGGCCTCGATCTGATCGGCCGCGGCCACGTCTCCGCTCTCGCAGGCCCGCCGGTAGTCCTCCTCCAGGTACGCGATCTGCCCGTCCCGGTTCGGGAACCGTCGCCGGAACAGCAACCAGCCCAGCCACGCGAGGCAGATCATGAAGGCAAGAGTGGTGATGAGGACTCCGGTGCTCTCGATGATGTTGTCCATGGCGTTTCTCCTGTCTGCTTCAGATCCGCAGCCGCCGGCGGACCAGGTCCATGAGCGTCGGGTCGGGTGTATGTCCCTGGGCCTGCTGCAGCTGCAGCCAGGCGAGGACGTTCTGCGTGTCCTGGGCCTCGAGCTGGCGGCGCTCGACCTCCAGCTGTTCCTCGCCGAGGGCGAGCATCCGCCCCTGGAGCTGTTCGATCTTCTCGAGGTGGCCGGTGTTCACTTTCAGGACGCTCAGCGCATGGGTGTCCGCGGCCATCAGAGCGTCACCTCGACCTCGTGGGCGGTGGAGGCGAACGGGCCGACGGTCACGGAGCGCATAATGCGGACGAGCCCCGCATCCTGCAGGCGCTCGGCCAGGCCAGCGTGTTCCGACCAGTCCTTGATGAACACCCGCCCCGGGCCGGCTACGAGGCCATATGCCTCGAGGTTCACCGAGATGCGCTCGGGGGCCTCGTCGGTCAGGAGTATGAGGCTGCGCTGGGCGTCGGCGTGCTGAAGGGTGCCCGTGAGCTCGATGACGCCGAAGTCGACGGCGACGCTGTGCCTGATGACGGGCGGTGCGATGGTCTGGTCCATGGTTCTTCTCGCTTTCGATGCCTGCACGGGCAGGTGAATGGTTGTTGACCCCGGGCCGCCGTGGCTTCGTTGCCGGGCTGCGGCAGGAACGGTGTGTCCGGCGCTTCTCGCGACGGCCCGGGGCTGTTCGTGGTGCGGCGGTGGGCCGCATGAAGTCTTGACCCAGCCCCGCAGGAGGCCAGGGGCCGGAAGGGGTCTCTTTAGATTCCCCGGCGGGCCCAGTCGTAGACCTCGGCGGGACCGCGACGGGACCTCGCGGAGCCCTGGCCCTGCCCCTGGATGAGACGAAGGGTCGGGCGGGCGGTGGGTATAGGAATGGGAACGAGTGAGCTGTTTGCCTCCTCGGCCTGCGGCTGCTGTGCTGCCACCTTGTCTGTATGTCTGCGCCGGAGCGCAGCCTCGGCCTCGGCGTAGAGGCAGATGAGCCCGAGCACAAAGACGGCGAGGAGCACGATGAGGGCCCAGCTCTGCAGTGGTGTCATGGGCATGAGCGGGACGCTCCTTCACTGGTCGATGGTTCAGTCGATGAGTCCCCCGGCGCAGCTGCGCTGCGTCGCTGCATCCCTGCCCCGGGTCAGGAGGCCCGGCGGGCAACGGTGTGCCCACAGGCGAGGTAGGCGATGTCGTAGAGCGGGGCCGGGCCCCAGGCGGCCTTCCAGTCCGCGGGCAGCGGCAGCGGCTCCGTCGTGCGCAGGACGACGTCCTGCGGCATGCCAGGGATGCCGCCCTCGACATCGGGCACCGGATCGTCCCCGGGGGTGCAGCCGCCGCACCACTCCTGTTCGGGCAGGAGCGCAGCGGCGGCCTGCAGTTGGATCTGCTGTGCGATGGCGTCCGACGGCGGTGCGTCGTCGATGACGTCATGGAGGGGGCGGGCGATCGTCATGATGGAGTCCTTCGGTCTGTGTGCGGTCAGTGGGATGAGCGGGATGGCAGCCACCCGCGCCAGGGCCGCCGGCTCAGCCCACGGCGAGCTGCGTGGCCCGCGACCAGCTGCCCATCCGGAACCGGATGGTGGCCGCCGGCGGGACATGGGTCCGGCAAATGCCGTCGGTGCCGCCGGTGCGCCAGGCCTCGTAGGCGAGCACGGCGATGGAGCCGGTCTTGATCCAGCACTCGCGCAGGGCGTCGAGGATCATCTCCTCGGTCCACTTCGTGGTCGCGCCCTGGAAGTGCAGCGGCTGCTCGGTGGTGTTCAGGCCCGCTCTCTCCAGGGCTGCATTCCAGGAGCCGAACCGGCGCTCCAGCAGCGGCGCGGATGGTTCGTCGTCGTGTCTGCGGCGGATGTAGTCGTTGCGCGGGAGGCTGTCCCGGTCCGCGGCGCAGCGCAGGAGCGCGTCGACCATCTGCTTTTCGGTGTAGGTCTGGACAGGCCCTTGGACGGCTCGGGCCGGCTCTGCGGGGTCGAATGCCGTGCAGGCGTAGGCGTTTCCGGCCAGCGCGTGGGAAATTGTGTGCTCCGAGATCCAGTGATCGTCCGTGTGCGGATCGGGGTTCTCGCACTGCACGCCGCCGCTCTCGTGGTGCTGGCACGGCAGGTGCTCCTGCACCTGCGGGTCCGCGATCTGGCAGCGCGGCATCAGGTCCGTCGGCACAGTCGTCCGGGTCATTGGCAGTCCCTCTCTCGGGTCGGCGTCGTCCGGGCGCGGCATGCCGTCCCGACCCGGCCCACCCAGGGACCGGGTGACGCGCTCGGGACGCGTCGAGCACCCGTCCGGATCAACTCCGTTGATCCCTCCCAGCCCAGCTGCCCCCTGGCGATACCAGGCATCGCCAGGGCCTGGCGCAGACCTTCTGTCAGCCGTCTTTTGTGTCGCTCTTCGCGCATCATCCGATAGACCATTCGATTGGTCTATCGGATAAGATGTACTGGAAGACCAGTCGGATGCGGGCTCTGTGCCATCCGGCGCAGACATCGACCCGACAGGAGAGGCCATGGCGATGAAGACCCCGATGACGAGGAAGGCGGCATTGTCCGCCGCCGCACTGGCGGTGCTGGGCAGCCTGCTCGCCGGATGCTCCGCCGGCTCAGAGACGGCGCAGCCGTCGCCGAGCCCGAGCACCAGCGCGGCGAAGGTGACGAGCGAGGACCTCGGCAAGGCGCTGGACCGGCTCGTGTTCCAGGGCACCGGGGCCAAGAGCACCGACGGCGGCGCGTGCCTGGTCCGCGCCGCCCAAGACAAGAAGCTCTCGGACGCCGCGCAGGCCTACATCGTGGGCAAGGGCAGCGACGACATCGCCGCGGTGGCAAATGGCCTGCGCGAGGTCAGCGCGATGGACGCCGCGATCATGCTCTCCCCTGAGCTGGGCGACAAGTTCGACGTTTGCGTCGACGCGGTGATCCCGCCGACCCCGGCCCCGGATGCCACGACCGGCAAGGACGGCAAGGACGGCAAGGACGGCAAGGACGGCAAGGACGGCAAGGATCAGGTCTACGTGCCGCCGAATCAGGGACAGGAGCTCCCCCAAGCCCGGCAGCCGGATCTCACGCCGAAGTTCCCGGTGCCCCAGGGCACGAGCATCAGCTCCTCCTCGCAGCTGACCGCGGGGCTCGTTTCGACGTTCTCCGCCTATGCGCTGAACGAGGATCAGAAGAAGACCTATGCAGCCTCGGGCGCTTGCCTGGCGGGCGTCGTCTTCCAGGCGGGGTTCTCGCAGGAGACGCTGCGCTTCCTCGCCGGCGGCGCACCAATAGGGGCCGGATCGATCTCGGACTTCCTGCCGAAGGACGAGGACAAGAAGATCTGGAAGTCGAAGGACTTCACCTCGGCACTCGTGGACTGCACGGCCAGCGCCAACGTCTGAGGCTCATCCATCGCGGCTTTTCGTCCTGCCGTTGATTGGCTTCTACCGATCAAAAAAGAAGAACCGGTGCATACTCGCACCGGTTCTTCTTTTCCTGGTCACAAAGCTGCCGAAGTCATAGCAAGACCCAGATGGCAGCATTCCAGAGCGGAGTCCGCGTCACAGCACTTCGATGGCGACGTCGGCACTAGAGCCGTTTTGGCTGCGCATTGCCGAGGTGCGCGCGCACCACGGCAATGTCCCTCGTCGGGTCGCGCCGGATCCGCTTCGACTTGACGATGAACGCGGACTTCTCGATCACAATGAGCTTCAATCCATGTTCGGGGATAAGAAGGCGCTTGCGTTCGTCGTAGAGGCGACGTTGCTCGCCGCGACCGACACCAGAGACGGTCTGCCGCCGATCGAAGAACGGTGACGGTTTCGAATGCTGCTCCTCCTGGAACTCGACTACGAGCTTAAGATCGGACCAAAAGCCGTCCACGGGTAGCTTGGTGCCGAGGGGTCGCAAAGGGGACGGGTCGCCGCGGAGCCAATCGAACGTCGCTTGGCGACAGCTGCTCATGCCGAGGACGCCGTCGCACAGGTCAAGCACGTAGTGCTCATCGGACGCAGTGCGGTCGACCATGCCGTGATTCTTGCAGAGTTCAGCCGAGAGGCCCATGCTTCATAGGTTCAAGAACAATGTTTGGTCCGCTCTGAGAGCTTAGGATCTCGGAACCAGGCTGATTCGGTCAGTGCCGCCGTCTGCCGGATACGGCCCGGTGCCAGTATTCCGCTTCTGCACTTGTCAGAATCTCGTAGATCTCCTCGACCACGAACTTGCCCAAATAAGGGCGTTCCTCGGCGCTCAAAGTTCCCAGAGACACCAGTGCAGCCGACAACAGCACATCGTCCTCAATCGAAGGCTCAACCCATTCCCGCACGCAATCGTCGGCGAGGTCCTCCCAGACATATGGCGAGGTTGCTATGGCCTCCCTGACCGCGGCGAGTCGCACCCTTACGTCTCCGCTGCGGGACCGCGTGTAGAGACGGATCTGGTATTCATCCGAGGCCGGGGGCACAAGTGGTGCCCCGCCGGCGACCGAATGCTGCGCAGCAATGACCTGGTAGCGGGCCCGGGCAGGGTGTCGGTCATGGAGGTCCTGGCGTATTTCCCTGATGCGGTGCCCGGGGCGCAATGTTGCAATTCCAGGGATGCGGTTGTCCCGCCTATTCGCGTTGTGTGGTGCCATGACCTGTCCCGACAAGCGGCCAATACGTGTCCCCCTCCCTCATGATAGGCCCGGTTCGGACGGAGGTTGAAGGCCACCGGATCGAGGCGGCTGGGCATACCGGAACGAGCTTGATCGTCCCTGCGGTTTTCCACATACGTCAGGACTCCCCTATCGGCAGTCGGCAACCGATGCTGCACTGGAGGCATGCTCAGCTACGAAGACATCATTCTGCTCGGCGAGGAACGGGTCCTGGTCATCCAGGAACACAAAGAGGGCCGTTGCTGGTGTGGCCAGACCTGGCAATGACCAACCTTGACGGGCGCTGTCTTGGTTGTATGGCTGGTGCTTCCTGATTCCGGACTGCTTGCTTCAGGCCGGACCAGGACCTTGCTGGGAAGGGGCCAGGTGAATTCAGCAGGGTATCCGGGCGGAGGAGCATACTGAAACGGTTACACCTCACGGTCCGGAACGCGAATGATGATCATCCGGGATCCTTCCGGGATTTTGGCCTTCGCCGCGGCCAGGGTGGTGCCATAGTCGGGGCCTGTCGCGCTGACGCGCATCATTTCGCCCTGGGCATCTTCAATGGTCAATTCAACCTCCATAGCTCTGAGCATAGAGCCCTGCCCGGCCGTCCTCTGTCCGTTGGAGAAGAGAAAGCTGTCAAGTAACAGCAT
Organism: Arthrobacter sp. efr-133-TYG-104; assembly: GCF_030208915.1. Classification (NCBI taxonomy): domain Bacteria; kingdom Bacillati; phylum Actinomycetota; class Actinomycetes; order Micrococcales; family Micrococcaceae; genus Arthrobacter; species Arthrobacter sp. efr-133-TYG-104. The sequence goes on along the minus strand of NZ_JARVTA010000006.1, from coordinate 159,290 downwards.
GCGCAGTGAGTAGCCTGCCTAAGACCGGAGCGAGACTGGGATTGCCGGTAAAGGCTAGACTGCCTGAGTGCCCGGTCATGATCAAGAAGGCCCGTTCGATCGGGCGCAGCCGCTCAATCCATCACGTCTTCAGCAGCCCAAGGACAAGTCAGTCCAGTCTGAGCCCATTGAAGTGCCCAACCCTGAGGCCGCCGGAGCCTGCGAGCAGGATATGAGCCAGGGCCCGACCCGCTGGCAGCGGATCAAGGATCATCCGGCTTTCAAGACAGGTCTCGCCGTTGGCGCTCTTGCGGCTGCTGGCGCGGTCACGTTGTTGACACTGAGGTCGCCCGAAGCATTCAAGCAGGTCAGCGCGGCGGTCTGGGAGAAAATCCCTGAGTTCACGGAGGCGGCTTTCGAGGGCATCGGCGAGGAGGCCAGCAGAAAGTCTCCGACCGAGCATAATGTCAGCGGGCACCAGCGCGTGCAGCACTACGGTCCCGGCGGCACCGAGACAAAGTTCGTCCAGGTATCGCCTTACTCGCGTGGAGGTAGTACCTAACAGGCGCATGCGATACTGACCGTGTCGAAAATTGCGGTTGTGCTTGTCGTCAGCGGTTTATGTCATATCAGAAACGGCTTCGGCGGGACGTATTGGGACGGTAGGGCCTTTGGGTATCTTTGATTTCCTTGCGAAGAAGGAAAAAAGCTGGGACGAGATCGATGTCTACGAGGGTGAAACGCCCCCGTGCCCCAACTGTGGGACGCCCCTGGTGAAAAAGTTTGTTTACTCCGAGATGTACTGCCTTGAGTGTCGCTACGGTCTAGATGACGATGACGATGACGACAGCGAGGCGCTGAGTGTTTACGATGCAGCTCAGATCTGGGCCTCACACGGTAAGGATGAGGATTACATGTTCGGGTATTCCTCGGAGGAACTCGAAGCCGCGCTTTAATGTGGCAGGTCGCTGCTCGAGTTTGCTGCCGGCGCGGGTGCTGTTGAGGTCCTGCGCTTCCCTTACCCCGCTATGCCACAGCGACCGGCAGCTCGTCCCAGTGGGTCGTGCAGCGCTTCGAGAGCATGGCGCGCTTCATCTCCCACGCCGGCGGGGTCTTCATGCCACCCAGGCCCACACCCACTGCCTGCGCGCCGAGCTTTCTCGTGATTTCGTCAAGTACCTTCCCTACTCCCCGATCTTCGAATTCGGATTGGAACACAGGTAGGAACTGAACGCCGTCACTCGCGCGCAGTCCCGTGAGTACAACTCCTGCACGGGCGTAGCGGATACCGGCGGTCGGAAACAGATCAGGCAGGATCACACTGGCAGCTTTCGTAAGCGCGATCGGGTCATCGGTCGGCATGGCCAGCGGAACAGCCCGGTGGGCTGAATGCGGGACGGTTCCTTCGTCGGCCCAGCCGGTCGAAGCCCACACCGAGAGCACGCCGGCGACGGACCCCTGGGCCCGAAGACGGGCTGAGACCCGCTGGGCGTAGATCGACAGAACCTGATGCATCTCGTCAGGGTCCGTAAGCTTGCGCGAGAAGCTCCTGGAATAGATCAGCTGGTCCTTGGCAGCCGGCGGCTGGGTCTCCAGCCCGATACATTTTTGCCCGCGCAGCTCCAGGATGGTTCTTTCCATGACGACGGAGAACCGTTTGCGGAGCCATTTGGCATCAGCGTCACGCAGTTCTCTGGCCGTGTGGATGCCGAGCGCAGCCAGGCGCTTGCCGTTACGCCCGGCGACGCCCCAGAGGTCAGTCACATGGAGGGAGTCAAGGATCCGGTCAAGCTGCTCCTCCGAAAACCGCCGGAGATCGAGAACTCCATTGAACGCGGGGTTTTTCTTGATGCCGAGAGCCGCTACCTTGGCGAGGGTCTTCGTGGGACCGATCGCGACGCGGACAGGAATTCCGGTCAGCTGGAGGACAGTCCGTCGGATCTCCTGTCCCCGTGATTCGAGTTCTTCAGGAGCGCCCCGCAGCTTCAGCCAGCTTTCGTCGATCGAATACACTTCCTGCCACGCACTGAAGCGGCCCAGAATGGTGGCAACCCGTGCACTCAGCGAGCCATAGAGCTCATAGTTCGATGACCTGGCTTCGACGCCCTTGGCCTGGCACCAGCCGCGGATCTTGAACCACGGCTTGCCCATGATGTCAGGATCGAGCTCCTTCACCAGCGGGCACGCGGCAACCACACAGCCGTCATTGTTCGAGAGGACAAGGGTCGGCCGGTCATGCAGCGTGGGGTCGAAGACGCGCTCCGCGTTGGCGTAAAAGGAGACGCAGTCTACGAGAGCGATTTGATCGGATGCTGGGGTGAGAGTCGTCATTGCCACGGCTGGAGACTATAGGCGGGGTCTGACACCACGTTTGGTTTTCGCAGGAGACAGAATCCATGTGACCACGCCCCAGACTGACATCTCGGTGTGTTCGTGGAGAACGACGTCCGCATAGTCAAGGTTCTCTGCCACGAGAACGGTACGTCCCTGGATGACGTCCAGCCGCTTGACGGTGTATTCGCCGTCAACGACGGCGATCACGATCTTGCCCGGAACGGGATCGATCCCCCGGTCCACGAGCAGCAGGTCGCCGTCATTGATTCCGGCTCCGGTCATGGAATGGCCGGCTGCACGCCAGACAAATGTACATGTTGGGTCCCGGACCAGGTGCTGGACAAGATCAAGGTCCCCGGACCAATATCCCTCTGCAGGGCTGGGGAAGCCGCAGGCGACGGCTTCCGGCGCGAACGGGAGTATCAGCGGCTCGTCGAGCGCCAACGGTTCTGGCTGCGAGGCCTGCATGTCCACTTCCTTTTCGAACATATGTTCGATGGAATCGTACGCCCGGGCGGGAACGGCACGCAACGTGGAGCAACTGCCGGGCGGACCGGACAGGCCTGGGCTCTGGGACTGCGGGCAGGAATAAAGGCCCCGGTGCGCTTCATGCGCGTCGGGGCCTTCTCTTTTTCGCACGAACGGGAGGTGCGAACCAACGTTCAGCGGCCCCGGCCTTGGGGTCGAGGAACCGAGGCCGCCTGGGACACGCGATCAGGCGCTGACCGGGTGACGCAGATGACTCCACCTCTCTGCCCGACCTCTCCGCAAAGGTCTGTCACAAGTCATTGCCCAATCATTCGTGACAGACAATCGAATGACGTTAGAATGGACTCGTACATCAGTCGAATATGACAGGAGAGGCCAGACATGACCGTCGTCGACGAGCCGAAGGCTGCGCCTCCCGCTGCGCGGGCTGCGACCAGGTCCGGTGGACCGAGCATCGACCAGAACGGCAGCGACCGCAGGGAGCGGGTCTTTACCCGCCTGTCCTCGGACGAGAAGCAGCGGGCGGAGTACTGGGCGCAGCGGCGCGGCTACCCCTCCGCCAACGAGTACTACGCCGAGGCGATCGCCGAGAAGATCCGGCGCGAGAATCTCGACTTCGACATCCCTGATCTGCTCACCGCGCGTATCAACCAGGTCGTCGACGAGCTCAAGGCGCTTTCGACGAACAACGCCAACCTCGAGCGGGTCGTGACCATGGGCTTCGATTCCCTGCTCGGGCTGACCAGGGGCGACAACTATCTGCTGGACGAGGAGAACGGGGAGCTGACGTGAGCCAGGGGCTGAACGAGATCATGCCGTCCACCGACGAGCTGATGGACGTCGACACGTCCTTCCTCGATGCGTACCGGACCGGCGGGAGCGAGGGCCTGAAGCGGGCCCAGGAAGGGGCACAGCCGGCGGAGCCGGAGCAGGACACGCCGGAGAAGGATGAGGCCCCGCAGCAGAGCGCCGAGAACCTTGACCGGGACACCGGTGCCGGCCAGCGTGGAGGCTCGGGAGCAGGCAGCGCCACTCCCCCGGCCCAGAGCGACGCCGTCGCCGTGGACAAAGCAGCGATGCCGCAGGTGCACGACGACGCAGACGCCGAAGCACACCCCGCGGCCCTCCCGGTGTCGCCGCCGGAAGATGCCAACCTCCTCCCGCCCGTCCCGCTCCAGCACACCGACCATCAGGAGGCCGTGCAGTCTGCGGCGGCCAGGGGCGGCTCCGGCGGAGGGGACGAGGGCAGCGAGTCGTTGCCACAGAGCGGCTTCCGGCTCGACGGCGTGAAGAGCCAGCCTGCCGTCCGGGCCCTGCCCGAGGCAATCGTCGGCGCGCTGCGGGAGCAGCTGCGCTCAGCGGCCGTCCGTGAGCTCGGTGTCGGCGACACGGCAGCCCGCGAGTTCGCCGAGCGGTTGAGCCAGGCAAGCCTGGTCACGGCCTTTCTGCTGGCCCAGCTCGACCTTGGACTGGCGACTGATGCTGCCACCCGGCGCGCGGCGCAGCTGTTCCGCTCCCGTGATCCGCTGCTGGGCAGCATCGCGGCGCGCATGGAATCCCTGGAGCGGAGGGGCCGTGAGCAGACCCAGGGCCTGGCCGCGCTGCACGGGCAGCTGGGTGAGGTAAAGGAGACCAGCGCGGCGATCGAGCAGGCACTCGCGTACTCGATCGCGGACCGCACGAGCAACTTCCTGCGCGGCTCGCACAATGTCCACGAGGCTCCGATCACGCACAAGGACGCGGTCTTCGTCCGGGACCGGGTGCGGGAGGCGACGAAGAAGCAGGCGAAGCTCGAGCGCGAGCGGGAAGGGCGGCCGATCCGATGAGCGCCGTGACGCACTGGAATACAGCGAACGGTCCTGGGGTGCGTCTCCGCGAACCGTAAAAAGGGTGGCTTGTGACGGGACAATTTGTCGAATCGGTGAACTTTGCCCGACGATCAGGGCATGGAAACTGCTGCCGGGTCCGATCCGAACTTCAGCCGCGTCGGAGCAATCGCGCTCGACACAAACATCTTCGCCGAAGCGCCCGGCATGGAAACACTGAGGTCTCTTTGTTCCCGCGCTGATAAGCACGGGCGCATTGAAATCTGGGTAACGGACACCGTTATCTGGGAATGGGGCCAGCACCTACACGGCCACCACGTATCACTCCGGGCTGCGACAAAGAAGCTTCACAGTGCCGGGTTTTCGGTGGAGGTCCCGGATGAAAAGACAGCCAAAGACATCGCGCTGGACCTGAGCGGGGTCATCACATCCTTGGGGTCCAGCATCCGTGTCCTCAGTACCGCAGATTTTGCCCATGAAGCTCTTCGTGACCAGATCCTGCTGGAAGGACCGGCCAAACGAAAGAGTGAGGTAAAAACCGGCGCAGCCGACAGTGCTCACCTCCGGGCGTACATCCATGAGGGGCGAAGCCGGGACCTGGAGTATGTAGTTGTCTCGGCAGATAAGGACACCCGCACCGCCTATCAGCAGTGGCTCGGGACCGAAGGTCCCCACATCTTCAGCGATCTCAGGAGGGCCACCGAAAAGATATTTGGTTCAGTTCCAAGTGATGCCGACGGGCTCAGCTTGGCTCTGCGGCTTGCCTACGAGGGCAATGTTCTGTTGCGGGACGTCACGATCAGCGAAGGGAATATGGGTGACTGGGAGGATCTGGTACCCGACGATATTTCCTCCCTTTCGTTCGACGTCGATGCCGCCTCGGCCAAACTCGTCGGACTCAACCACACCAAGCAGGACGCCACTGCATTGACGTTCACGGCCTTCTATCTTGCGGAGGTGAGGATCGCAGGTCTTCTGGAATCTCCGTGGAGCCGTGGAAGCACCAGGACGCAGGAAGCAACTGTTCCAAGGGCCCTTCTGCGAGCGGATATTTCCCTGCCCGCGGGGTCCACGTCAGCTGAGGATGCGCTGGTGACAAATTGCTATGTCGATGCAGGTGGAAGTGGCTGGAGGGAGCAAAGTGACGCGCTGGACAACGTCATGGATGCTCTTACTCTGGTCCCGGGGATCACCGTCGAACTTGATGGTCTGGCGTCTTGGCCGGAACAGAGGAGGAGTCAATCCTCCAATCTGCTGGTAGACGTTGCCGGGGTCCCCTTGGATCTCACCCTTTACGGCAGTTACTTCGGCAACTGGGAGTTGACGGCTTCGTATGGCGAGCGGAAGGTCATGCTGAAATGCGACGACCTTGGGGTTGGCTTTACCGATCCGGAAGGCGACGGCATCCCCGAGTACTACGACATCACTGCATTCGGCAGCGAAGCGTGGTCAGGGAACGCGGAGTTCGCAATCAATGAAATGCTGTTTGAGGCCCGACGCGCAGAGTTGACAGGCAGTGCCAACGATACTGAAGAAGAATCGCCGCAGTGAATGCGGCTCTCCGGCGCGTCGGAATGGCGAAACCGGCCGTCCCGTGAACCTGGGCCGCTGACCTGCGCCCCTCTGTAGTCGAAACGATCAGCCCGTTGCCATCAGGCAACGGGCTGATTTTCATTCCAGAGGCTGCAAGGAGGCCCACGGCCTGGCCGCTACGACCGGACGGTGAGCCGGCCTTCCTTCATGTCGTCGCGCAGCTGCGACAGCATGTACCAGTGCGCGCCTTTGGGCTTGAGGGAGATGTAGTGCTCGTGCTGCTTGCCATCCTGCTCCCAATCCAGGACCATCTCCGGACGGCGCAGCAGGCCCTGGTATTCGTCGACGTCGGCCCGGATTTCCACGCGCACACGTTCGTCCGCAGGCGGCACCAGCAGCACCGCGACGTCGCCCTCGTAGCTCAGTGAGACCTCCTGGGCGAGGAGCCGCCGTACGTCGGCCGTGCAAATCTCTCCGCGGGCGACGTCGAAGACGTTCTTGCCGTGCGTGGCGCTCTCCCAGGCGTCGATGCACTCGATCAGCATCGAGCACCCCTGGGCGATACGGATGATGTCCGCCTCGTCCGGCGGCCAGCTGCCTTCCTGCATCTCGATGAGCATGCTGCTGAAGTCCTGTGGTGTGCGCAGGAAAGCGTGGTCGAGGGCCATGGGATTCGTGCTCCTGGGTCGGGCGTGAGCGGGTGGCGACTCTATAGACGTTACCTCGATCCGGGGTCGTCGTGAATGATCCAGGCCCTCTCTGACCGGCGTGCCGGCGCGGGCCCTCGCCGCTCCCACTCGACTCGCTGGGCGACTCGCTCAGACTCGCCATTCGACTCGTTCTGTCGATAGACTTGTGACTGATTTATGAGTCGACTGGTTTATGAGTCACCGACGAAAGGGAGTCATGATGGTTGTCGGGATCCTCACCGAGAAGCCGAGCGCGGCGCGGCACTTCGCTGCAGCCCTCGGCGGCATGAACGGCACGTACAACGGGGAGCAGTTCGTCATCGCCCACGCCCGGGGGCACCTGTACGAGTTCGTCGATCCGCACCGGATGGTGGCGGATCCGGACGTGGCCGGGAAGTACCGGACCTGGGACCTGGGCAACCTGCCCTGGGACCCTCAGCAGCTGGACTGGAGCCTGGAGGTGATCAAGAACGCGAGCTCTGTCGCCGCGGACGTGAAGCGGACCCTGTGCAAGTGCGACGAGATCGTGATCGCCACCGACGTCGACCCCACGGGCGAGGGCGGCATGATCGCGGTCAATGCCTTCCTCGAGTTGGGGCTGAAGCCGGGCAAGTGGTCGCGCATGTACTTCACTGATGAGGCTCCGGCCTCGCTGCAGAAGGCCTTCGCCGCGCGCAAGGTCATTCCGTCACTCCTGGACTTCGACGAGTACCGCAAGGCGCGCTACCGCTCACAGTTCGACCTGCTCTCGATGCAGTTCACCCGCATCGCCACGAACATGGCCCGCCAGTCCGGGCAGGACACGGTGCTGCGCCAGGGCCGGTTGAAGTCGGCGATGGTCAAGCTCGTCGGCGACCAGCTGAAGGCGTACAACGACTACGTCAAGAAGCCGTTCTTCCAGAACCGGTTCCGTGACGAGAACGACGTGATGTACACGAACCCGGAGGAGCCGCGGTTCGACCAGAAGGACCAGGTGACGAACCAGTACGGCCCCTCCCCCGTCGTGCTCGACGGCAAGGCGACGAAGCAGACCGCGCCACCGAAGCTGCTGGACCTGGCCGCACTGTCCTCGCTCCTGGTGGGCAAGGGGATCAAGGCCCAGCTCGTGCTTTCGACCTACCAGTCCATGTACGAGGCCCAGGCCGTCAGCTACCCGCGCACTGCCGACGTGACGATCACGCCCGAGCAGTTCGACGAGCTCGCGCCCCTGGTGGACAAGATTGCCGGGGTCGTGGGTGTGGACGTGAAGCTCCTGACGCACCGCCAGCCGCGCAAGACGCACGTCAAGCCCCAGGGCGCGCACGGTGCGAACCGGCCGGGCCCGAAGGTGCCCGCTTCACTGGACGAGGTCGAGCAGCGCTTCGGCAAGGCCGGCCGCCTGATCTACGAGACGCTGGGCAAGAACTACCTGGCGATGATCGCCGAGGACTACGTCTACGAGCAGCAGAAGGGCCACGTCAAGGACTATCCGGACTTCGTGGGCATCGCCAACGTGCCCATGTCGGCAGGCTGGAAGGCGGTGTTCGATCCGGACGCCGGCGACGACACCGCCGAGGGCGACGAGAACGAGTCGGCCAAGGGCCTGGGCACCAACGCTGAGCCCTTCGTCTTCGAGGGTGCGAACAAGCGCCCCGAGCACCCGAGCATGAAGTGGCTGATGAAGCAGCTGGAGAAGCGCGACGTGGGCACGGGTGCCACCCGGACCTCGACGTACTCCGAGGTGACCTCGACGAAGACGAAGTACCCGCTGCTGCTGGAGAAGGGCCGCAAGCTCACCCTCGCCGAGGCCGGGGACATGAGCTGGCGGCTGCTTCCGGGCACCCGGATCGGCGACCTGGCGCTGACCGAGAAGGTCTATGCCGATATGAAGGAGATTGCCGCAGGCACCGGCCCGAGCGCAGAGGAGCGCCTCGCGGTCGTGGCCGACTGGGTGCGCGAGGACATCGCGACCATGCAGAAGAACGCCGCGACGATGCGCTCCGCACTGGGGCTCAAGGAGGAGGCCGTCACCCGGAAGGAGCGGGCGCAGGGCACCTGGGCCAAGACGGGCAAGGATGTGGTGTTCGCGCGTGAGTGGGGCGGCCACCGCTTCACCGACGACGAGGTCGCCCGGCTGCTGGCCGGGGAGACGATCGAGTTTTCGGCGAAGAGCACCACGGGCAAGGCCTATGAGGTCTTCGGCGAGCTTGGCGAGGGCACCTTCAAGGGCCGGAAGTTCGTCGGGTTCCAGAAGCTCGGCTTCGGCCGCCGCGACGCCAGCGGCAACGCTCTGCCGCCGGCGTCCTGGTGCCACTACACCTTTACGCCCGAGGAGATCGACCTCCTCATGGCTGGCGAGGGCGTCGAGTCCAGCGACTTCGTCTCAAAGAAGGGCAACCGCTTCCAGTGCAAGGTCTTCTTCCGCGAGGAGAAGAAGGGTGAGGGTAAGAAGATCGTGCCTGACTTCGAGGCCTCCCTGGACTCCCCGCCGAAGAGCTGGTGCGGGGTTGCCTTCACCGACGATCAGCTCGCGGCACTGGCCGCGGGCAAGACGATCAAGGGTACGGGCTTCACCTCGAGCAAGGGAAAGAAGTTCGACGCGACCTTGGCCTGGAAGGACGAGGGCGGCAAGAGGAAGCTCGTCCCCTTCTTCGGCTGAGGTTGCGCAGACTCGTTCCTGAATGATTATTCGGAGGTCAGTCCGATAGACTGTCCGTCCACGTACATCAGCACGCCACGGCACCGCCCGACGGCATCGGATCGCACGTCCGAGTCCGTTGGGCGGTGCCATTCTTGCGTCAGCCACGCTCGATTCGATAGGTCTATCTAAGGTAGAGTAGTCATGTATCCCTCGTCTATGAGGGCATTCGGACAGGCACAGACAAATCAGTGGTGGCAGCAGGGAGAGATTCATGGCGAAGATGTCGTACAAGGTGCCGACGAGCCTCAACAGGTCGTTCCTCGACCACGAGATCACGCTCAGCAAGGGCGGCTGGGCGGCGAAGCCCTCCCCCATCAAGCAGCTGTTCTTCTTCGGCGGGGGCGCGCTGGCGCTGCTGTGGGCGGTGACGCAGACCTTCGTGGCGAGCTCGGGTCCGGTGTTCATCACGCTCTTCGTCATCTGGGGCCTGGCACTGATCGTCTACTTCGGCGGCATGACCAAGACGAAGGAGCTGCGGGCGATGAACGTGCCCGCCCTGCTGGCGTACGCCCCGTCCCGGGCACGCAACGTCTTCACCCGCCGCAGCTCGGACCCGAGCGACTTCTACTCGATCGTCGGCATCGACGGCATCGAGGAGGACGGCCGGATCCACTTCTCCGACGGCGGTGAGGGGCAGGTCTACCTGGTCGTGGGCTCAGCGTCGTACCTGCTCTTCGACGAGGACCGCATCGGCATCCTGGACCGGGTCGACGCCTTCTGGCGCAAGATCGACACGAACTGCGAGTGGTCCTTCGTCACCACGAAGGAGCCGCAGCGGATTTACCACCAGGTGGCCTCGCTCGAGCACCGCAACCACGCCCTCGAGGTCCGCGACCCTGACCTGATCGAGCTGCAGAACGAGCAGTATGACATCCTCACGCAGCACGTCGGTGGCAAGTTCACCTCGATCCACCAGTACCTGCTGCTCAAGGGCAAGAGCGCTGACGCTCTGCGCCGGGCGCACATGGTGCTGCAGTCCGAGGTCGAGGGGTCCGCGCTGATGATCAAGGAGGCTACGGTCCTCGACCGCGAGGAGACCGAGCCCATGCTGCGGGTCTTCTACCAGGGCATCGAGGACGACCTGCACTCTCTCAAGGCCTCACTGAACTGACCGGGCCGAGCTGGACGAACAAAGGAAGGACGAAGGGTGACATGGCGCTGATGACGAAGGCCCGCGCGCAGCTGGGCATTCCGGGGAAGAAGCCCCGGGGCGGGGACGCGACGGCCGTGCCGGGCGTGGATGAACTGGAGGCCGCTCTCGACGGCGATCCCGCCACGGACGGGACGGCGGAGCCGTCCGAGGTGACCGCGCCGGCGGTCGCCGCTGAGCCGGCCGAGGTGGCCGAGCCGAAGAAGAACTGGTGGCAGCGCCGCCAGGAGATGAAGAAGCTGGAGGGGCGGTTCGACTCGTATCCGCACCTGCTGGCGCTCAAGCCTCGGGAGAAGTACGTCTTCCGCTCCGACTACTTCGAGGTCGACGGTTCCGTGGCGTGCGTGCTCGCGTTCTTCCACGACGACGCCGCGCACGACAACTTCGCCGCGTTCTGGGGCATCGACCGGATCCCGGACGGGCTCGACGAGCGCGTCACCGCGGTCGTCCTGGAGCAGGTGCGCCGGATGGACGAGAAGTGGGTGGATTCGTTCACCAAGCAGTCGGAGAAGCTCGACCGCCTTGACGCGAACGAGCAGGAGGAGACCGGCACGACCTCCTCCAAGCGCAAGGCCGCCAAGATCTCCTCCGACCTTGAGGTCACCATCGGCGAGATCCAGGACGGCGCGAGCTACCTGTCGGTGCACAACCGCCTGTTTCTCAAGGCTCCGGACCTGGAGACGCTGGACGACTCGGTCGACCGCGTCACGCGGCTGTACATCGACCGCTTCGGCACGCTGAAGGCTGCGGCGTACGCCGGCGAGCAGCGCCAGGAACTCTCGGGCCTGTTCAAGAACAACGAGAAGAAGCGCGGCAAGGGCTTCCACTTCACCTCGACCGAGCTCGCGGGTTCGTACTCGCTGGTGACTAACGGCCTGAACGACCGGGGCGGCGAGTACGTCGGCTACATGGTCGGCGACGTCAACAACTCGGCCGTACTCATGGACGTGAACCGGTACGAGCACCACGTTGTCGTGGCAGACGCGACCCTGAGCGAGTACCTGGACCGCCAGCGTGTGTCGAACATGTGGTGCTCGAAGATCTCGCAGGCCTGCATGCTCGGCAACCGCTCGGTGGTCCACCTCGTGCTGGACGGGGCGGACCTGGACAAGCTCGGCCCGAACTTCGAGCGGCTGACCTCGCGCGTGGACCTGAACCGCGGTGACGTCAACCCCTTCGAGCTGTTCGGCGACGAGGACGACGAACTGACGGTCTTCGCCGCGCAGATGGAGAAGCTCAAGCTGATGTTTGAGCAGCTCTACGAGACCACGGACGGGGCAATCGGCTCGATCATCCGCTCCGCGCTGGAGGACACGGCGACCGACTTCTACGTCGAGCAGGGCATGTGGCGGCACAACGCCAAGGACCAGCGGCACCGCCTGCGCGTGGTCAACATCCCGCACCAGCAGGTGCCGCGGCTGCAGATGTTCGTCTCGTACCTCGACACCGCGCACAAAGCCCTGCTGAACTCAAGCAAGACCGACCCCGACCAGCTGCGCGCGTACAACGTGCTGCGCGGCATCGCGAACACGATGCTCAGCACGAACGGCGACCTGTTCAACAACCACACGGCATCGGCCGTGGACGGGGTCCGGGATGCCCGGCGCGTGGTCTACGACTTCTCGCGGCTGATGCGCCGCGGCAAGGGCGTGGCCATGGCCCAGCTGGTCAACATCGTCGGCTTCGCCGTCGGCAAGCTCGGGCTCGGGGACACCGTGGTGATCCACGGCACCGAGCAGATTGACGACCGCGTCAAGAAGTACCTGCGCGACCAGTTCGACCACATGCACGAGCGCGGCGGCCGCGTGGTCTACAGCTACAACGACGTCGACAAGATGCTCGCGGACTCGGACTTCAACAAGTTCGACGCCGCGGACTACACGCTCTTCGGGCCGATGCGCGACCGCACGGTGGCGGAGTACCAGAAGCAGCTGCACCAGCAGATCCCGCCGGACCTCGCCCAGCTCATCACGACCAAGGGCGAGAACCTTACCTACCTTCGCCGGGACGTGTCGAACGTGGTCTTCCACCTCGACCTCGCGCTGGGGATCAACCCCTTCCGCGAGGCCCAGCGCAGGCAGGTTCGCCTGGAGGCCGCCAAGGCCGACGAGGCGGCCCGGATGGACCAGCTGATGAAGGACAAGCCGGCACCCGGCGCGAAGCTCACCAGCGCCCGCCAGGGCGTCGAGTCCGAGGAGGACCGCTCTGAGGACCAGGTGGGGCGGGCCGACCGCAGGAAGGCCATGAAGAAGGCCGGGACCGCCCCGCGGAAGCTGGGCAAGTCATGACGGCCATCACGGACACGACAGACAGGAAGGGAAAGATGAACGGGACCATCACGCTCGCGGCGCGGGCCCGGGCCGCGGCGACTGCCCGGGGCGGGCTGGTGTGCGTCCTGGCTCTGTCGCTGCTCGTGGCACTGGTTGTGCCGCTGCTGATGACGGTGTTCGCGCCATCGGCGCACGCTGCCGACGACGAGGACCGCGACAATTACTCGCTGTACCAGCTGGCGTCGAATGCCTCGACGTACTTCAGTCAGGAGAACTCCCCCGAAGGCAAGGACAAGCCCGAGGATCGGATGAACGAGGACTGGCGGGCGATCACCGCCGACCCGGCGACGGGCGGCGACATGCTCGGCTACGCCGACTCCGAATTCAGCCTCTTCAACGTAGTCGGCTGGCTCTTCGCCGAGGCGACGGGCTCCACGCAGACCATCGGGTACGACACGCTGAATGCGACAGCCAGCGGCAGCGGCAAGAACGTCTACTCCGGCATGGTGGACTACGCCCACTTCGGCGCGGCCAACGCCGACCTCGGCCTGGACACGATGTCCTCGGGCATCGGTGGACAGATCCTGTCGCTCATCGGCGGCGGCGCGATCTGGCTGCTCTACGCGATGGCGCTGGCCGTGGGCACGCTGTTCTATCTCATCATCCAGCTGCTGAAGGTGCTGAACCCGTTCATGTGGTTCTACCAGGCGGTCGCAGGCGTCGCGGACTCCGGCGGCAATACGAACAGCGCGCACCAGCAGGACCTCGCCGACGGGATGACCGGTGGCCAGGCCGGCGGCGGTGCCCTGGCGGGCCTGCAGCACTGGATCGCAAGCTGGTACGGCCTGCTGCAGTCCATCGCCTGGGAGGCGCTGGTCCCGCTCTTCATCGGATTCCTGATTATTGGCCTGGTGCTGTTCAAGAAGATGGACCGCGGCTCGGCGATCAAGAAGCTCGTCGTGCGCGTCGTCTTCATTGGCGTGGGCCTTCCGCTGATGGGTTCGATGTACACCGGCGTCCTGGACAAGTTCGATGACTCGCTGCTGGGCCAGCACGCCGGCCCGACCCGTGTGGTGCTCTCCACGTACGTGGACTTCGAGGCCTGGATGATGAACGACCGTCTCGGCGTTCCCGATGAGGCCGTTATCGCCTGGGACAACGGCCAGGCCAGCAACAACGCGATGATGTCGGTGCGCACGACGGCACTGGCGATCAACAAGCAGGCGCACGGTTCGACCTTCTGCGACATCAGCGTGGGCCCCGGTGCGACCAATGCCGAGACGGCCTGGAAGAACAGCCTGGTCGGCATGGAGGGCAGCCCGGCGGGCGACTTCAACGCCGTGGGCGAGACCTTCGGCATGCTCAACAGCTACATCTCGGGCCAGATTACATCGGCGTCGGACTTCGAGTCGGGCATCAAGAGCGCGATTACCAACCTGCCGGTCAACAGCGATGTGAAGAAGGAGTGGTTCATCGACAAGAAGTCCTACGGTGACAGCGACAACTTCGGCGGGCACGGCGAGTCGGACTACATCCCGACCAACCACCCGGTGCTGGCGGCCGGCGGCAAGGGCCTGACCTCCTCGAACCCGGGCGGGAACACGACGAGCTTCTCGACCCAGGGCACCAAGCACGGCTGTGGGTTCTCGGTCTGGGCGGACAACGCCCCGGTCTCCTGCAACATGTCGGCGCTGTCGGCGTACAACTACCTGAACACCGGCTTCGGCCCCGACTCGATGACGATGTACAGCTCGAACAACGTCACCAGCGGCCTGACCCGCGAGGACCACATGGCGGTCAGCCAGGTCGGCACGGGCCCGGCGAAGTTCATGTACTGGCAGAACGCCGGCGTCGTGTTGGGCAGCATGGTCCTGCTCGGCTTCTGGTACGCCATCGGCATGCTGGTGGGCGCGGTCAAGCGCACCTTCAGCCTCGTGGCCGCGGTGCCGTTCGCCACGCTGGGCGCGATCGCCGCGATCAGCAAGGTGATCGTCTACTCCGTCGCACTGATCCTCGAGGTGCTGGTGACGCTGTTCATCTACCAGTTCGTCTCGGAGCTGCTGATCTCCATCCCGGACATCATCTCCGGACCGGTGTCGGCCTGGGTGTCCCAGGACGGCCTGTGGGGCTCAGGCATGCTCGGCGGGATCATTGTGGTCATCCTGACCCTGATCTCCTCGCTGCTGATCATCGGCATCACCTTGGCGCTCCTGCGGGTGCGCAAGGTCGTGCTGCAGGCGATGGACGAGGTGTTCACCAAGCTCGTGGACAAGTTCCTCGAGACCAACACCGCACCGAAGCCGGACAAGAGCGGCATGCTCCCCGCGCTGGCTGCGGGAGCCGGGGCCGGAGCGGGCATGGCCATGGGTAACAAGCTCGCCTCCGGCGTCGGCGGCAAGCTCGGCGGCAGCGGGGCCACGAAGCCCGGCGGCACCCCCGGTGGCAGCAAGGGCTCGTCGACCAACGCCGGCGGCCTGAACGGTGAGCAGAAGTCGCTTGCTGCCGGGAAGGGCGCGCTGGCCCTGGCCGCCGGTCCGAACGACGGTCCGGAAGCCGGCCCCGACGGCGGCAGCCCCGCCGGCCCCGGTCCGGTTCCCGGCGGTGGTGGTGACAGCGGCGGCCGCGGCCCGTCCGCTGGTGGTCCCGAGGGTCCCGGCGACAAGGGCGGTCCTCTGCAGCTCACGGGCGGCAAGGCGGGGAGCTCCCGCTCCGACAAGGAGACTGCTCAGACCCTGAGCGGCAAGGGCGGCCTGTCGAACCTCGGCTACAGCACCGGCCAGGGTCCCTCCTCGCGGGGCGGCCAGGCCACCGGCGGCCAGACGAGCTTCGGGCTCGGCGGCGCGCAGGGTGCTCCTGGTACCGGGCAGCCGGGCCATGGCCAGGGTCAGGGCCAGAAGCGGGACGGGCTCACGGGCGGCACCGATAGCGGTGCGCACACCAGCCGTGGCCGCAAGGCGGACGCCGGCCAGTCGGCACCGACGCAGTTCGGCACCGGACAGCAGGCGGCTCCTGCCTCCTCGGGCCAGGGCCCGCGCTTCACCGCTGGCACCGTCGGGCCCGCGCAGGTGAACCCCGTCGTCGCAGCGGTCCCGGGGATTCCGGGCACCCGGGCGACGCGGGCCGCCGAAGGCCAGCAGCCGCAGGCCAACGCGGGTTCCGGCTCCCGTGCTGTGCAGGCAGGACCGGGTATCCCGCAGGCCAGCGGCAGCCAGCGCCGCAGCCCGCAGGCTCCGGTCCAGGCTCCGACCGGCCAGGGCAGTGCCCACCGGGCTCCGGTCCAGCCCCGCACCGGCGCTCCGGCGCAGGCGCAGGGCCAGTCCGGTCAGCGTCCGCAGGCCCCGGCTCCTGCTCCGGCTCCTACCCAGCCCCGTGTCGGTGGCCGGGTTACCGGAGGCGCTCAGGGCAGCCAGGGTGTCCAGCCGGCTCCACGCAGCGGACGTCGACCGGCACCGGCGGCTCAGGCTCCGAAGGCCCCGGCCCCGGCCCCGAAGCCGTCGCAGCCGGCTCCGGCCCAGCCGCGGCGGACGGCGGATCCGGCTCCGAAGCGCACGGACGATCCCGTGTCGCGGAGGAAGCCGGCTGAGGACCCGAAGAACTGATCGTTGGTGATGAGGGCGGCGCACTCCGACAAGGGGTGCGCCGCCCTTTGCCTGCCACGGGGGAAAGGATGGACCGGATGAATCTGCGAGGCAAGGCGCGCGACGAGTTTCCGCTGGGCTGGTGGCACTCGGGGCGCTGGTGGCTCGAGGGAGCGCGCGAGCTGGCGGTGAACTGCCTGGCCGCGATGGCTGCTGTGTTATTCCTGCGCGAGGCGCTGCGGCTGGTCCGCGATCGCGACAGCCCCGCTGATCTGGTGCGCCGGCGGGTGCCGACGGAGGGTTGGGCGGCAGGGCTCCTGCTCGGGTGCATGGCTTTGGGTAGTTCAACGGCCCTGGCGGCCGTGGCAGCACAGACGGGCTCCTCCGAACGGGGACTGGTCCAGGCGGCGGTCCTCATCGCCATCTTGTGGTGGCTGGCCAACGTGGTCGTTTCAGTAACTGCGCTTGCGGTGCTGGCCAGGTCGCGGGTCCGGCACCGGGACACCTGGGCCGAGATCGATTTCGTCGAGACATATGCGCCAAAGTACGGACGGCCGCCGGAGACGATCGAGGAGTACCGGGCGCTGCGCCTGAAGGGCGGACGGCTGTAGGACTCATACGGGACTGCCAGCCAGTCAGACACGAGAAGACCCCGTGGACGTGATGTCCACGGGGTCTTCTTTTCCCGTCGGGCGGCAATCGTACTGCAGCACCGGCCTCAATCCCTCCGGGGGCCCTTGTCGAAGATCCGCGAGATGCGGTCGATTCCCTCGGCGCTGAAGATGTCCGAGACGGCACCGGCGGTCCCGCTGCGCGGCAGCTCCGAGCGCAGGGTGAGCTTGGCATACCCCCTGGTCGGCCGGGACTCGATGACGTAGACGATCTCGTGCGAGACGAAGGCCGAAGTGGCCGAGTCCGGCTTCTTCTGGTGGGTAAGCACCCGGAAGCCGGCCCGGGTGCCGATGTAGTCGAAGAAGCGTGTGAGTTTCTCCTCCTCGAGCTGCCGCCGCTCCCCCGCGTTGCGGCCGGAGACTTCGATCAGCTGGATGTGCGTGCAGTCGACATCGTCCGTCGGCCGGCGGATGTCGTCGAAATCCCAGGTGGCTCTTGCTGCGCGCAGCTGCTCGTCGCTGGGGTACGCCACCCGCTCCTTGTAGTACCTGATCGGTCCGATGAGCGTCATGTCCGACCTCCTGCATCCTGTCTGGCGCGCGGGCGCATCCCGGGAGAGAAAAGGCAGAGCCCCGCGGACGCGTGGTCCACGGGGCTCCGGTGCTGCAGGTCGATCGGGGCAGTCAAGGGGTCAGCCTCCTTAGCCGCAGTACTTGGTCTTGACGGCCTTGCCCTGCTCGCTGTCGACGGGCACGAGCACGACGTCGTTGACGCCGTTGGAGAAGACGAACTCCATGGTCGACTTGTCCTTGCCGAAGCTGATCGAGCCGGTCTCGGTGGTGCTGCGGCCAGCCTCGGTCCAGTCCACGGAGGACTTGGACTCGTTGATCTTGCCGGTGCCGCGGACGGTGTAGGCGTCCTTGAGCTCGCCCTTCGCCGCGGCCGCCTTAGGGTCGTCGAGGACGGAGTTGATGGAGTGGCAGGCGAGGTCCTGGCGGCTCGCGGTGTCGAAGTAGGTGATCTGGTCACCGTCCACGACGACGATGTCGCCGTTCTGTCCTTCCGAGGTGGCGAAGTACCGCCCGTCCCCGCCGGAGCTGCTGCAGCCACTGAGCACGAGCGCGGCGCATGCCAGGGCTGCAGCGGTCGCGGCCAGCTTCGTCCGCGTCACGTGTGCGGTACTGGTGATGTCCATGGCCTTCTCGTCCTTCTGGTCGGTCCTGTCGTCCTGGCTCTGTGTCCAGGCAATGAGTGTTCGGAAGGTCCAGCGTCTCGGCTCCACAGTTCAGAACTGTTTCCCCGAGCCCCCGTTCCCAGGCCAAGCCCGGGAGCCGAAGCTGGACTATCCACGCCCGCCTGGACGGACGATCTGCTCAGCCGGGGCTGAGCAGGATTTCCACTCGTATACCTGTTTTCTCTACCAGTATGGCAGACCACGTACCACCTGTACCACCTTGCACATGTCAGTCAGGAGATGACAGGGACAACTCCAGACACAGAGAGCAGCACGCGGATCCCTGCGCGGAGAACACCTGCAGGACCCCGGCGTCGTGTCCGGTGTGCCACTCGGACCCGTCAGGGCCAGGGGTTACACCGCACGCGGGGAGGAGGTGACCGGGTGTGGAGTAGAGGTGGTGGACGGTGCAGGGGGCAGAAGCAGCTGGCATGTCCCCATTGTCGGACACTACGCCGTTTTGTGCCGAGCCGGCAGCGGACCAGGATCAGTCCGTTCCGGACGTTGTCGGAGCCCTTTTATAGCCTGGTGCCCAGGGGATCGAAAAACAGGACCAATGGTGATTCCCGGGAGCGAGGCGGCCGGCCGTAGCCGCCATCTTTGTGGGTCGCCTATTCGAATATGTGTTCTAAGGTTGTGTTATGTCCTCCGAAGAGTTCGCCGCTGCACTGCAAGCGCAGTATGCGCGGCGGGCCGGCCCGATCGGGCTGACCGTGGAAGAGCTCGACTTCGAACACTTCCCGACAAAGAACGGGTATCCCGGAATCCCCGTCAAGGCATGGATCCGGTTCCCGAACTGCGCCGAACTGGTGGACGGCGAGGTCTTCGCCTGGACAGCGAAAGCGGTCGAAGTGACATGGAAGGACGGGCCGGTGACGTACCGGACCTGGGTGTGGAGTTCGGCGGTTACCCGCCGGGAAGAAATGATGAACAGGAATCTTGAAGAGCGGACCCGTGGCAGCAACAGCATCAAATAGCAAACCTCTGGACGCTCCGGTGGAGGTCCGCTTCACGGCGAAGGGGGTTCCCCTGGCCGTCAGGCATGACGGCAGGATCTGGGCCGTGGCCGCGGAACCTGTGCACTGGTTCACCCGTGCCGACTGGTGGAACACCGCCAAGCGGGCACCGGTGGGCAGCGGCGACCTGATCAGCGTCGAACACTGGCAGGTTCAGGTCCGGTTGACGTCCACTTCGGCGCTGCGAACCTTCGAGCTGCGCCGCGACCCTTTGTCCGAGCAGTGGCTGCTGGCCGGGATCAGTGACACCGGGGCTGCCGCGGCCTGAGCCCGCTCCATCCCGTCGACTCATCCCCGAGTGTGACGATTCGACTCGTATCAGATTCCATTCGATTGATCCTCTGACTCATTAGTTGATAGAGTGCCGATAGGCATTCAAAGCACAGCTATCTGAGGCAGGCAGTCATGGCAGGACAGGTCACCACCGCTGAACGCGGTGTGGCTTTGTCTGCATCTGCCTCCCCGCGCAGGCCAGTGCAGATCTCGGCGGCAGCTGCAGCCGCGATCGCCCTCCGCCCGATCCCGGTGGAGGCCATCCAGGCCGGAGCCGCCGTGGCGGCCTCGGTGGCCATCCGGCGGGCGGGGGCAGCTGAGGCTGCCAAGCCTGCGCGCTTGGGTCGCCGTCGGGCCGCCTAGTCCCCGAGAGTCAGCTCCAGGACTGGCGTGAGCCCTTGACCCCGTGCTTGTTGCGGCGGTGGCTGGGCAGCCCGGGCAAAGGGAATTCCTGGCCGCACTCAGGACACGGCACTGGCTGCGGGTGCGCGTAGTTCATGTGGTGGCGCAGGTTGTTCCGGTAGCGGAACGTCCGGGGTTCTTCGCACTTGGGGCACTGGTAGCTGCCGTTCGAGGGCATGAGCGAGTACCCGCCCCCGCGGCGCGGCTCCTGGTCGTCAGCTTCGCCGAGATACCAGAAGCCGATCCGGCTCAGGTTCGTGCCCTGGGAGCCGAACATCCCCTTGACCGACCCGCGCTTTCCGTCGTCGGCGTAGACCACGACCTTGCGGAGGAAGGCCCTGATGATCGACTTCTGCTCTGTCTCGGAGAGCTCGAGGAACTCGGCCCCGCTGATGTCGGGGATCGCCCTCGGTCGCCCCTCGGTCTTCTCCGAGATCCGCATCTCGATCTGTCCCTTGAGGGCCTCCTCCTCACCGATGCGGTTCAGCAGTGCCGACATCGCGCTGGCCGGCGCGGTGTTGATCTGGGCCCGCAGGATCAGGATGGAGTCCCCCAGGGCATCAGCCTGTTCGTGGAGCTCGGACAACTCCGAGCTCGCGCTCCCTTCCGCGGCCTGGTTCAGCCTCTCGGCCTGCAGCTCCATCACCTCGGGGCTGTCGAGCGATCCGGCGACGACGTCGCGGATGAAGCGCTCCAGGGCTTCCCGGTTGATTGCAACGCCGGGGCAGTCAGCGCCGCGCATCCGTCCGTTGCACACGTACGATCCCGACTCACCCATCGACCTGTTGCTGGTCATCTTGGTGCCGCAGCCGGCGCAGTAGACGAGGCCGACCAGGGGAAGGCCTCCGGCGCGGGCCCGGGTCCGCTTGAGCGGTTGGGGTTTCATCAGCAGGCGCAGGGTTTCCCACTCGGCCTCCGTGCAGACCGCCTCATGACTCTTGACCGGACGCCCATCCTTGTCGATGACGATCTTGCGCGTGTCGCGGAAGTCCGGACCTGGGCCGCCGCTGCGTCCATCGGCCTTGGCCGTGAGGGAGTTGTATCCAGCCAGGAGCGGATGGCGCAGTAGGGAGGCGACGGCGCGGTATTGGAATGGCCGGCCCTCGCGGTTGGTCAGGCCCTGCTGGTTGAGCTCCCGGACGATCTCGGCGACGGAGAGTCCGTCGAGCCGCCATTCGACGATGCGGCGGACGGTCTTGCTCTCCTCCGGGTGCAGCTTCAGCGTCTTCACGCCGTCGGCGTTGCGCTGTTCGGGCCGCATCCAGCCGTACGGGGCAGGGCCGTTCCAGCCGCCCTTCTGGCGGATGTTCTCGGCGGTGCGCTTCAGCCGCTTGCTCGTGGTCGCCGCCTCGGTCTCCGCCAGGCCGCCGAGGACGGAGATCAGCAGGATGGTGTCGGGCGATCGAGGGGCGAACACGCGGTCATGGGTGTAGATCGTGACGTTGTGGCGGTTGCAGGTGTCGACGATGCGGGCGGTGTCCATCAACCGCCGTGCCAGTCGGTCGAGGTCCCGGACGTAGAGCGCCTTGACGTCGCCTTCGGCGAGGACCCCTTCGAGGCGGTCGCGCTCGGGGCGGTGCCGGTCACGGTAGGCACTGACGACTTCTTCGAAGATGTCGTGCTTGGCGACCGTGTGGTGGAGCTTCCGGCTCTCCGCCATGATCCAGGCACGCTGGTCGACGAGCGACGCGTTGCCCTCGGTGGGGTCTTTGGACCTGCGGATATAGGCAACGGCTCGCACCCGTAAAGCATACATTTTTAAGGGTGGTGACCCGCGTGGTCTGCGTATCGGTGTGATGATGGCCTCTGCAAGTGCTGCATTCCGCAAGGCTCGGCTTGGCCGACCACGTGGGTTGGACGCGTCAGTCGGCCAAAATATCGCCAAGCGTAGAACCTGCGCCTCGGAACATGGAAGGCATCCTTGTCCCTAACTATCAGCGAGTTTCATCGTTCCATTGCAGGTCGGGTACCCGGCGCAGCCGAAGAACCGGCCGTAGGGCCCTTTGCGTTCCCTCATCGTGTGTTTCTTGCATTTCGGGCAGACCACTGGGGTGATGTCGTCGCCTGTCGCGGATCGGATCTTGACGACACGATCTCCGACCAGCTCGAGGAGGAACGCTGATTCCCTACCGGCGCGCGTGACCAGGAGCGCTGAGCGCTTGGCACGGGTCAGTGCGACATAGAACAGGCGTCGTTCTTCTGCGTGTGGGTAGGAGTCAGGGGCGGACATGGCCAGTTGCAGGAGAGCATCATCCTCGACAATGCTGGGGAATCCGTTCCTCTCAAGGCCGAGCACAACGACGTAGTCTGCCTCCTTTCCTTTCGAGGCGTGCACGGTGTTGAACTCGATGGTCAGGTTGGCGTATCTGGCTTCCAGGGCCGAGGTGACATCGTCCTTGGACCGGGAGTACCGGCCGAGCAGCAGCACAGTGGCTGGCTCCGTGAGCTCTGAGTCAAGGGTTGTCAGGTGCTGCCGGACGGCCGATCCGTAGTGGCTGCGCTCCCGTACACTGACGGCGCATACGGTCTCGCCAGCCTCCGGCGCTGAAGATCGGACGTTCTTGGAGATTTGATTGGGGTTTTTCATCACGAACCCACCCGCGACATCGCACAGGGACTGCGGGGACCGGAAGGTGCGGTCCAGCCAGATGGTGGACGCTGTCCCGAACCAATTATCGAAGCGGGTCATCACACCGAGGTCTGAGCCCGCGAACCTGTTGATGGACTGCCAGTCGTCGCCGACCGCGTACAGGTAGTTTCCAGAAGTCTTCATCAGCGCCCGAACCAACGCCGCGCGTGCAGCGCTGGTGTCCTGCATCTCGTCGACCATGACGAGCCGGTATGGACTCGTCCACCGGCCCGACTCGACGTGATCGGTTGCGAGATTCAGCATGTCCTCGAAATCGATCTGGCCCGCAGCTCGGAGCTGACGGTCCCATTCGGCGAGGATGACGCCGTACAGGCGTGTGAAGAGCCTGGCCCGCAAGGTTCGGCCGGCCCGCTGCGTCAGCACGTCAGGGGTGAGGCGGTTGCCCTTCGCGTGGGCCATGAACGACCGCATCAGCGTCATCATGGCTGGTTCGGTGATCGGAGACTCCCCTACCGCCTCCCGGTAGGGGTCTTCCTCGAGTTGGATTCCGTGTCGGCGGAGCTCCTGTTCGAGGTGCTCGAACCCGGACCCGTCCCGGATGGTTGCCGAGGTTGTCTCGATAAGTCTTGTGCTGTATCGAGTGTGGGTCTGACGCCGCCACGCCATACTCTCGGCATACCCGTCAAAATTTGGCGGCGGGTTGCCGTCTGAACCGAGCGCCCAGTGCTCATGCCAGACGTCGATGTCCGGATAGTAGAAGTCCGGCTGATACTGACGGTGGTGCGCGTCCGCAACGTCGTGCGCGTAGGGTCGCTCGTATTCGTATCGGACGCCGTTCAGGAAGAGCCAGTTTGCGATCATCACCTCTTCCTGGCTCTTAACGACCTCCCCTGCGAGAGTGCCGAAGCCGTTAATACCTTTGTTCCTGTCCCACGTCTCAGGCTCGTCTTCGTCCCCGAGGTCCGGCAGTTGCCTGCCGAACACGAGCCGGAAAAGGTCCCAGTCACGCCGGAAGGCCGGGTCCCGGTCACGGAGCCCATCAACGATCGCCGCGAGCCGCCCGATCCCGTTGCCATTGGTGATGTCATCGGGGACTGAAGGTTTTCGACCGGTGGCTTCACCGACGACTCGCAGTCCGAAGGCGTGAAAAGTGCTCGACGCTACCGACGCACCGTCATCGCCGAGGCGGGAGACAAGCCGCTCCGAGAGCTCACCGGCTGCCTTCTTGTTGAATGCGAGGGCAAGGATCTCCGTCGGCTGGGCGATGCCACGCCGGATCGCATACCCGGCGCGGGCTACCATCGTCGACGTCTTCCCGGAGCCCGCGGCCGCGATAACACGCACCCGGTTGTCGAAGCAGACCGTCGCCCTCGTCTGCTCTTCCGTCAACGGCGACTTCTCGACCTTGCGGAAGAAGTCGGCAAGGTCGTTTTTCTCCCACTCCAGGAACGCCTCGTTGCGCTGGGCAGCCCACCTTGACAAGTCAGTGGTGCAGCAGGCGTCGACTGCGGCACGCTGGTCCTCACGTTTGCCCCTGGGAAGCCCGGAGAGCCGCGGATCGCTGTCGGCAGCCAGCCACACAGCGACGTCCGGACGGGAGTCCGCGAGCGCGGCGATCGTGTCCTGGTCCGCCCACCGTAGTCGGTCCATCACATCCCGGACCCGGGACCACCACAGGCCGGCCGCCTCGCCCTGCTCCTCAGCCTTTGAGAGCAGGGCGGCGAGATGCCGTCGCTCATCGAGCTCGGAGCGGTACGCAGCGGCAACCTCACGCACCGCGCGACGAGACAGCCCATTGAGCACCGTCTCCGTCCCGTGGACGAGAGTGACGATGAGCTGCCCTGAGCCTTCATCGACTGCGAGTCTGAGGACGTCGATGACATCAGCGTCCACCTCCCGGGGGATTCCGCAGACGCGCAGGCGGCCCTCACGGATCGACAGCACCCATGACCCGGCACCTCTGAACGCGCGTGCCCACCAACCCGGCTTCCACTCCGTCATGCTTCCCCCGACTCACACACGTCTTCAAAAGGAGACTATTTGCCCTCTTTCCACGGTATCAGCGAGGAATTGTGTGTCGTCGAGTGCGTTCACCGGGTTCGTGCTGATCCGCAGGTACTGGACTCGGCGGGCTTGCCCGTCAACCCTTCGATGGCATGGTGGAGGTGGACCTCCCCATCATGGAAGGATATGGCAGAGGTCTTGGGAGAAGGAACGGGTTGTGAGCACCACACACGAAGAAGTGAAAGCCGACCACGGGGCGAAAACGAAACGGCCGCTCGTCCGCGTTGAGCCGCAAAGCCACCGTGACGACGGGTCGCCCATCGCAGGTGAAGGTCAGGCGTATGTGACCCGGTCGGGCAAGCTGTTCCACACTCAATGGTGTGGGATCATGGACGGCCACTGGCGCGCCACCAATGGAGGCATCTACTTGACCATGCTTGCGGATGTGGGCCTGCGGGGACGTTGCCCGCAATGCGACCAGGACCCTGCAGAGAAGAAGCGCTCCAAATTGGAGCGTGCGGAGAAGCGGGCAGAGAGGCTGCGACTCAAAGAAGAAGCGAAAGCTGAGCACCGGGCAAAGGAACGGCCGCTCGTTCGCGTTGAGCCGCAAAGCCACCGTGACGACGGGTCACCTGTGGCAGGTTACGGACAGGTGTACGTCACACGAACCGGGAAACTGTTCCACACTCAGTGGTGCTCGATCATGGATGGTCAGTGGCGATCCGGCCAAAGAGGCATCTATGTGACCATGATGGCTGATGTGGGCCCGAGGGGACGCTGCACGCAATGCGACAGGCACCCTGAAGTGATGAAGCGCTCCAAATTCGAGCAGGCAGAATTGCGGCGACTCAACCAGGAACTGGATCAACTGGGCAGGACCATAGCGCGAACCCTCGTGGTGAAGGGACCGGAGGGGGTCAACACATTGGGCCCTCAAGTGATCCGGTTCAGGGAAACCGAGGCAGAGCTGACTGCATTGTCCGGTCGCGTCGGGGGCTCGTTTCCGTACTCATACGAAGCTCCGAACTCGTAGCTATTCCTTCATCGGACGACATCGGCCGGCTGCGAAGCTGGCGCGGGCGGTTTCGAGATTCGACCAAGTTTGTCGTGGCTTCGCTGTGC
The DNA here is from genome assembly GCF_030208915.1 of Arthrobacter sp. efr-133-TYG-104. Lineage (NCBI taxonomy): Bacteria > Bacillati > Actinomycetota > Actinomycetes > Micrococcales > Micrococcaceae > Arthrobacter > Arthrobacter sp. efr-133-TYG-104. The sequence continues at coordinate 133,509 of NZ_JARVTA010000006.1, read as the reverse complement.
TTCAGCCGGCGATTCCGAGTTTGCCGGCTCGCCCGCCCTTGATGCCATGGTCCTTGCCGTAGCGCCACAGGATGGCGTCCATGATGCGCAGTTCGGAAATGGGTGTGTGGACCGTAGAAAGCTTGTGAATGCGCCCCAATCGTCCAGCAAGGTCGGGGTCTTTCATGAAGAGATTGTGCCAATTCAGCCATTGGCCTTCAGAGGTGTCTTTGCCCACGACTGCCCCAATTACTTTGTCCCAGATGGGGATGAGATGCGGTCGCTTCCTCGCCATGATCTTGCTGGCTGTGGTGGCCCCGACATCCCAGCGCGTTTTGGGTGTGCGTCTCAGCTCCTGCCAGAGCAGCCATGAGGGGCTGCCCTCCCCGAGAGTGGCTTCCGCTTCCGCGACCGTGAGGTCGCTCATCTTCACGTCGGTGGGTATATCAGCCAGGAGATCCTGTATTTTCCCCGCCAACAGCTCCTCCTGCAGTCCGATGATGGCCTGGGCCGGCACTTTGACGCTGAGCATGGACACGGCGACAGCGTCGCTGTCGGTGATCCTGTCCCTCACCTGCGGGTTGTCGCCGCGGTTCGCCCATTCATCAAAGTAACTGCCGGTACTGAGCAGCCCCGTCTTTCTGGACGGTTCAAGGTAGTAGCGCCGGAGCAGTTCGGCTGCGGCTTCGACGTTCTCTTCTTTCAGGATGGCTGGTAGTTCCATGAATCCCCCTATGGCTTCAATCCGCGGACTATGACCCTGACTGACCCTGCGACGTCGCTGGGTAGTCAGTCTGTATGGCGAACCTCAATCCCGGGGTGGTTCTCCATGACCCAAGCGGCCATCCGACGGTTCCGTGCCGCGATGAACTCCAGCGTGGCCTCCCGGTACGTTACGTACTCGTCTTTTGTGGCCGGCATCCCGGAACGCTTGAAGTTGTCGAAGGGAAGGTAGAACCGAACCTCTTCGTAGTCGGGCGTCACGAGGTCTTGAAAGTGGAAGAAGTCCACGAACTCCTTGAATCCGTCGAAGAACGCAAAGAAGTCCGCGTACGCGTTGATGACATTGGCCAGTGGGCTCTCCGGTTCTCCTGCGTAATGACGCCGGATGCACTCCAGGGTCAGATCCATCCGGTCGGCGATGAGCGACCTGAGCCCCCTCGCCTGGTTCATCGTGGGTCGGTCCTTCTTCCTGACGGGCCAGATCATCGCACTGCCGATGGTGTACGGCGGCTTCAGGTAGCGGGCCCGCTGCTCCTCATTCAGCGAGGCGATGGCGTTCGCCAGAGACGCCGTACGTGCCCGGCCGGTGTAGGAGTGGGTGATGGCGTCACTGCCGTACCAATGCATCGCTCTGGAGGGGTCGGTGAAGATGAGGTAGCCGTCCGTACGCTTCGGCGGCGCGGTCGGTTCGAACAGGACGCCGGAGTTCAGCGTCTTGGTCCACAGCAGCTCGTGGTCCGCCCGGAGATTCGGACTGCCACTGTCCGGGTCAGTCCCTGGAGGGGTGTCGGTCATGTAGTTGAACGAAGTATCGAAGACGCGCGGCTGTTGCTGCTGCGGGTATTCCGGATCACTCAAGGTTCCCCCAAAGACCAGAGTTATAAGACGAACGAACCGGTGGTTGGGTCCGCAAATGTCGCGGCCATCGGCTCTGTCCCAGACTAGGTGTCACTTCCTGATATTGAAACCCCACGTGTGCGACTGACTCTCGGCAATGCTCATGTTCCCTGGGGTTCTGATTGTGTGCCCATGCAGCCGCTTTTTTATGGAATTCTTCCCGTGTCCTGTACGTTGCAGGATCGGTAATCCCCATCAACAGAGAAGAGATGCACCTCCGTGGCAACCGATTACGATGAACTGCGCACCGACGTCAAGGAATCCCAGGAAAACTCCCTGGAGGCCCTGAAGTCCGCCAAAGCCCCGGATGCGAAATCCGTGGTTCAGGAGCTCGACGAGGCTGACGCCCTGGACGGCCTGACCCCTGGCGGGGAGTTCATTGCCGAAGAGCTGGTCGTCCAGGTCATCCCGCAGGCTGACGATGAGTTCACCTGCTGGTCCTGCTTCCTGGTCCGCCACCGTTCGCAGAAGGCCCGCGAGAAGGACGGCCATGCCTACTGCGTCGAATGCGAAGGCTGAGCGGTTTTGGCCGGCTGTTCCGGAGCATATCTGGAACAGCATCCGCGAAGAATTCACCCTGCCGACAGCGGCAGACCTGGAGACGCATTTCCAATCCCTCGGCGACCCGGAGGCCATGCGCCGGGCAGTTCGGGTATTCATCGGCGAGGGAACCTTCTGCCCGGGCTTCCAGCTCAAAGATGGGCTTTTCCACGAACCTGTGCTGCGTCTCTTTGATCAGGCGATGATCCTGAAGATTCCTCATAACGTGTTCGCCGCCTGGATGGTCAGCCCGCTGCCGGCAGAAACCCGTTCCCGGCCAGTGGACATACTGGGCAGCATGACGCTGCTCCAGAGCTCCTTGGTCGCCTTTGGTGACAGGTACCGGCCGGCCGAAAAGCGCAACTAGCGGCTTGGCTCTGCCGTATCCGAAGTCAGATGGCTTCGTGGAGGGCATGGATAAATGGCTGCACATGTACCCGACCTAGCGGGCATCCTGCCCGCGGTCCAGAATCTGACGAACCTCGCGAAAAGCTTCGAAACGGCGGTTGGCACGGGCTTCCCGAACTGTCGGATCAGGGTCTCTGAGTGCCGTCCTGCCGGGGTGGTAGGTTTCCACTGCTGCATATCGGGCAGCGACACGGGGGTGTTTGCGGGCGAACCGCTTCCACAGGGTCTGCGCTTCGCCGCCTTGGAGGAGTACAACTTCGAGCTTTGGCATCAAGTCGATCAACCGGGCCAAAGGGTTCAGCCCTTCCGTGATCTGCGGGCTCCTCAGACCGCTGGACTGATCGTGGCGGTACCACGGGTAGGCGTTCCAAGGGGTCAGGTCAGCAGGCGTCAGGTCCACCGAGGCGAGCAGTTGGCATTGGAGGGCTGCGGAATCGTCGTCGTTCTCCACGCACAGCATTCCGGAGCCCATGGTCTCGTGGGTCATCGGCCCGGGATCACGCAAAATGCTCAGGATCCGGGCCTCCGAGCCCCCATGAAGAGGCGCGACGTACGGCACCCACCCCCGGCCGGTCGAAGGCTCAGGCTCCCGGAGGGACTCGACCAGCTGGTTCACTGCAGTGACGTGTGGAAGGTGCACACCGGCGAACTGCTCAGCTTTGAAGGCCGCGTCCCTCATCTGTTTGACCATCCTTGGATACTAGCCGCCGTCCAGCCCCATCCCGGTCCGTGGCATTGTCGTGTTTCCGCCCTCACGGGACCGCTAGGACAAGCCACCCGGAACGGACGCTGCACCAGTGAGATACTTAGGGGCATCCAGGAAGCCGCCTACGAAGCGACAAGATCTTAGTGTTCCGGCTAGCCGCCAAATGTAGAAAGTCAGGCCTGCAAGGGTTCGTCGCAGGCTTTGCAGGCCTTCCGGCCGCCAACACCGGTCTCCTCGACGACCAGAAGCCGTTTCGGGTTTTCGTCCCAGACATTGCCCACTGAGTTACACCAGGCCGGGTGATAGACCTTTCCCGAGCTCACCGCGTAAACCTGGCCCGGGCCTACCCTGGGTGAACCATCGCTACGGCGCGACGCTGGTTCAACCGCGTGCAGCTCCCCCAATTCCTTGGACTCCTGCTTGGCTTTTGCTGCCGCCCGCCAGGCACGGCGTGGACGTGGTGTCATCTATTGATCAGTTTCTGTCGGGGCCGAATTGTCGTGTCATCAGCGCGTCCTTGTAGTGCGACTCCGCTGAATCCACTTTCGTGGAAGGTGTGCTGGGTCCGAAAACGCTCAAAGGTTGAAGACAAAGTGCCGGGCGTGGTCTGTCTTTGTAGTCTCTCCGGCTGCATTGTCGTAGGCAAGTTCGCGGAGAGCGACGTTTCCGCCGTGACCATCGCCAGCGTAGCTCGTCCACCGACCGAGGACACGCTCAGCCCCGTCCGCCTTCCCGATGTATTGCTTACCGTTGGTGGAGTCGGTGATGAGAGAGCAGCATCGGCCTGGTGCGGAGCAATCATGGAAGATCAACGGCACACCTCAACCCTTCATGCCAGCCAGTGCCTCGTAAGCCGACCGAAACTTCGCCGTCACGTCGATCCCACTGCGGCGCGCCCGAACCATCGGAAGTCTCGGACCACGGGCGTGAGGGCTGACGAGATTCCGGAGCTCTTCGCCCGTAAACTCCAGCGCCCAATCCAACGCGTTCGTTTCCCGGTCGAATCTAATGCACAGAGCCAGATCGATGTCGAGCGAGTCGAACTGGAACATGCGGTCCACTCCCCTCGGCAACGTACGCGTCTTCACCTGGATCTTGCGATCCAGCGCGTCAGTTAGGTCGTATCCCTTCGTCCCAGGGGGCGCAAGGACGCCACCGTAGACCGCCAGCGCCAGAGCTTCGCCGACCTCACCTTGAATACTGCCGGATGTGCGGGAGACACCGCGGCGAATAATCTCCTGTCCGATGCGCGATTGCAGTTGGAGCAGCTCAGAAAGAGTAAGTGCGCTCAAGTCAGGAATCGTCACGGGATCATCATAGATTCATGGGTAGATCAGCATCGCGGTGAATCGGCGAAGTCGGTGCTCGGACGACGCAAGACTTCGGCAGCCTGATCTTCTCGTGTCGTAGGGCCCACGTACGCTAAGGGCATGAACCAACGGCCAAGTTTCTTAGAGCGTGACCAGAGTTGAGCCTCACTGACTGTTTGAAGGATTCCGGCTCACCGGTGCGGGCCTACCTTGAGCGGGTCTCACCGCGCCTTGAAGCTTCGGCCGGCAACACCGCGGGCGCGCGGATTGCTGCCGGCGAACTCGGACTCACCGCGCTCGTTGACGCTGAAGTCGTTATCCCGCGGGCGGCCGGGGTTGATGGCACACTTTCAGGCACGGCTTTCGATTTCCGTGCACGGATCGAACTCGGTGGTTTCGATCCGCGGGCATCAGCCGCCGCGGCAGGCGTAGCCCGGGCAGCCGAATACACTGCCTGGGTCGAGAACGGTCACCATCGGGTGTCAGTTCTCGCTGAGTCATTCGACGTCGCGCAGGCATTGCTGCACCATCCGGCGAATGACACTGATCTTGATCGGGCCTCAGTCCTTCTTGCCCATTGCGAGCGTGTCCTGCGGTCCGGGGCACGGGCGCTGAGCGGCAGAACCGGGAAGCTGCTGGACAATGCCAGCGACGGACCCTCTTTCGCGGACCAGATCAGCCCGATGATGGTGGCCGACATCGGCTCTCTCGTCGAGGCCGGCCGGATGCAGCTCGAGGAATGGTGCGGCGAGATCGCAGACGGAACAGATTTTGCGTCGAACCCCGGGTTCGCGGGGTCGGAGCTCGTGGGCGGCGCGGACGCTGATTGGATCATCGGCGACACTCTGATCGACTGCAAGGTGTACAACCGGCTCAGCGTGTCCGAGCTACGCGGCTTCCTGTTGCAGCTCCTCGGGTACGTCATGCTCGACCTCGACGACCGTCTCGGCATCCGCCAGGTCGGGATCTGGCTTCCGCGCCAGGGTCTGATGCCGACGTGGAGCCTCACGCGGCTGCTTTCCGGGGACCCGGAGATGCTCCTCCCCTCCTTGCGGGAAGGCTTTGTGCGCACCACCGGAAACCAGCAGATCGCGCTCAAGGAGCCAGTGCCCGAGCGCCACAAACACCAGATCCTCGCCGAGAATCGGCACACGCACTTTGAGAAGCTGGACAAACTGGCCCTGAGCGAGGACCCAAGCATCCGGAGCCGCGTCGGGCGCAACACTGTCACACCAGAGGCAACGGTGCGTGCGCTTGCCGCGGATCGCGCATGGAGTGTCCGCAAAGGCGTCGCGATGAACGAAGCGGCACCTGATGACATCCTGCTGACTCTTGCGCGCGACAAGAGCGTCGCGGTCCGCCGCGCTGTCGCCGCGAATCCACGTGCGAAGCATGAAGTCATCAAAGCCCTGGCGTCGGATCCGGACGCCAGCGTGCAGTGGACGGCGCGCTCGAACGACGGAGCGGTCGTCCTGTTGTCTCAGCCAGGAGCGCGCCCTTCTGGGATGCCCGCTCCGGCGGGCACCATCATGAGCATCGACAGGGCCCCTGTCAGCCCGACGTCGGACGCAACGTGGCTCTGCAACTTCATCATGATGATCAACGGCGCGTCAGCGATATGGGCAACTAGACTGCCGATTCCGGACGCGAGCTGGCGCTGGGGTATGCAGGCGAAACGCCGGCTTGAGGTGCCTGCATGGCTCCGGGCAGGACTGCCGAATGACATCGCATCGGATCTGATGAGCGCCGACCGTCCGGCGCAGCTGCGGAGAGCGGCAGCATGGCAACGACCTGTCGATCATCACGGAATACGTGACGCCCTGCTGCAGGATCCTGACCCCGCCATCCGCTGGCGCGCGCTCTGCCGGACGGTGCACAAGGTCGACGACCACCTCGCTTCCTTGCTTACTGAGCTCGGAACATCACGCGCTGCACGGCTGCAGTTCCGCACGCACGGATCCAGCGATTTCAATAACATGGATCGTCAGGATCGGGCACGATACAACGACGAGGTGCTGTCGGTTCTGGCCTCGCATCGTTCCACTCCCCCTGACGTGCTGGAGCAGCTGCTTGCCAGCACGTCGCCGACAATCCGTGCGCGACTGGTGGCGAACCCGTCCGTCGGCGCGGAGGACCGAGGCATACTCATCGAGAAGATGCTCAAGAGCCGGGATGCAGGTTCACGGGTGTTCCTTGCGGAGCTTGATGACCTCCCGCTCGGCGTGCTCATGCGGCTGGCCGCCGATGATGACTTCGATGTCCGTTGCGCCGTCGCACGGCATGAACGGCTCCCCCAGAGCGCTATGGTTGCTCTTGCTTCTGACCCGGAGTGGGAGGTGCGCCTTGAGGTTCTTCAGAACCCGAGCACGCCCACGGAGCTCATCGCTGATACGGCGACCTCGGTTTTGCACGACGCGCCGGACTGGCGTCTTCCTGGTGTGCTCGCCGCGGTTATCGATCTGGCGTCTTCGGAGGTACCGGGGGGCGTGATCGAGGAGGCTCTGGTCCGTCTGTCCAAGAGCCGTCATCGGGACCCCGATGTCCGCGACGTTGCAGCGAGTCACGAGCGAACACCGCCCGCTGTGCTGACCAGGCTCGCCCGCGTTGCGGACCGCTACATCCAGGCGGCCGTCGCGGCAAACCCACGCACGCCGGTCGACGCTCTGGAGAAGCTCTCGATGGACCCGGACGAGTACGTCCGAACACGGGTTTCAGGAAACGAATCGACTCTGCCAGCGACGATCATTGCACTATCGCATGATGCGTCGCCAAGGGTGCGTCAAGGCGTAGCGGACCGGGCCAATCTCCCTCTCGACGTGCTGGAGCGCCTGCTGAATGACGAATCACAAGAGGTGCGGGAAATTGCATTAGCGAATCCTGGAGCACGAGAGGTGTTCCACCGCCGGGGTGAATCGTTCGATGATGCCGTTGCCGAATTCAACCAGAAACAAGCCCCGACACCGACGAACCGCGCCATGCTCCTTGAAATGGCTGCGAACAGCCGGGCCCAAGTGCGGCTGCTGGTGGCCTTTGACCCGAACGCAGACGCGGACATCCTCTCCTTCCTCGGCGGAGAACGACGAAGCACACACGTGCGACGAGCCGTGGCTGCGAATCCTCACTCGCCGGCAAACCTGCTCGCTTCCCTCGCCGAAGACAGCGACGAGCTTGTTCTTCAGGCAGTCGCCTTCAACGGCGCTACGCCTGCCGGCGTACTTCTTGATCTGGCGGCACGCAGCGTCGACCTGGCATTGCTCGTTGCACTGAATCCTGACACGCCCGATGAGGTTCTGGACGTGCTGACGAACGATGCCGAGCCGCTGGTCCGGTTCGTGGCGAACGGCATGAGCACAAGGCGGCACGCGTCGATTTCTGCAGGCACATCACGAGCGTCGCTCCCAACAGTCGGCCACCCGCACAGCTGTCAGTAGCTGACGGGCTGAACAGGGTCTGGCCGGAACAGGAGACGCATGCGACAGGAAGATCAGCGCGGCGTCGTGAAGATTGGCTCATGTTCAACGTCGTCGTCCCAGTAGTTGAAGCGGTCGCCCAGGAGTCCGAGGAACGATCGTGGGTCCACACGGTTGAGGCGCACCTCCAGTCCCCACCGACGTACGGTCGTGAGCGCGGCGTTCGAGAGGTGAAACCACATCCTGTCTTCGGTGAAAATCTTCAGCGGCGGCTCCGGGTCCTCCTCCCGTTCCTCCTCCTGCGTGAGCAAACTGACTCGTTCGACGTCGGCCTTGGTAATCGAGGTTGTCATGTTCAGGCCGCGCTGCGCTGCGCGTCCATTGACCACAATGTTGACGACCGCGAGGAGAAGGTGCCAGTCCTTCCACCCTTCGGCACGCAGCGATGTCACAAGTTTGATGAAGTCCGTGTCCCCAGCAAGCCGCGGGAGCGTCAGCCGCACCGGTGGCAGCATTTTCTCGTATCGTGCGGCGATCGCATCAATGGACGCGGCACGGTCGTAGGCCGATGCATGTTCCGGAAGCTTCCTGCGCAGTCCGGTGGCGGGCTTTGGCGACCGCGGCCTGTCGGCTCCGATGAGACCCCCTGACAATCCGCTGATCCCGTCGTAGAACGAATCTTTGTGAACGTCGACGAGGTCGTCGTAGGGACGCACGCAGGTCAGCATGTGCGGAAGCCCGCGTTCGAAGGTCCGCTCCATCACGGCGATGAATGCCGGCTGCCCGAGGAGCGACTGGGTGACGATCGCCTGGAGCACAGCGGAGGTGACCTCGAGCTGGTCCGCTTCGGGTGCCAAGGCTCCCGAACGGGAGAGGATCACCCGATGCCCGACTGTGCCACGGTCGCGCTCCGACTCCGCGGTGAACACCGATCCGGGCTCCACGGGCCGGTCCGAGACTTCGACCTCGACGCGGATCTCACCTGGCACGAGAAGGAGGTCCTCGCCGGCGAGGTCAGCGAGGGTGATCTGCACAGCCGCCACGAATCTCTCGGCCGCGAGTACGTGGGCCCGCTCGTTCGGGGCGGTCACGACCCATACATTGCCGAGCGCGGCCCAGCTGTACTCGCGCACCGGGCCTGCATCGGAGAAGGGCCGCCCAAGGCCCCCGCGGTCCGCCGCGTCTGCGGTCTCATCCTCTCCGGGGGGCTCAATGTGCGCGACCGAGGCCAGCATCGGAGCGACGAGCTCATCGAGCTCGGTGGACTGGACCACGCGTTCGATGGCAGGCAACAGCCCGGGGCGAAGCGAAGACGCGGCCCGCAGGACGTGGCACTGGTCGATCAGCATGTCCATGAAATACGGATAGCGCTCGAAGCTCCACGGATCACCCGCCAGTTGCGCCTGCGCCCAGATCCCGATTTTGAACGTTTCGGTGGCGGTTAGCCACTGGCCGGCCTGGTGCTCGTACGTCGCAGTCAGGATGATGCCCCGGGCCACGAGGACGGCGAGATCGGGGCCGCCGCTCATTCTTGCGACCGATACCGCGCTCATCGCGTACTGCTTCGCGGCCAGCGGAAGTCCGAGGTCGCTGTATACGGCCGACGCGAGCAGCATCATGATGGCCGCGCCCTCGGCAGCGTCGCCGTTGAGCCAGCTGAACTTCGCGGAATGAATCTCACGAAGGGCGTCTAGGGCCCGGCCTCCTTGGAGCAGAGCCATGGCGCGGCTTTGTGCCCGATCTCCTGCCGAAGCCCGCCCCGAGCGCTCGATCGTTACATCGTCCAGCGCTTGGCGCACCTTGAGATAGTCAGGGTGGTCGATCAGGGCAGGCGATGTGAAATCGAAGATCGACATGAGTTCATCCAGGGGTACCATCGGAGCCTCCGGCAGGGTCTCCACGAGGTCGACCAAATGCCTCATGCCTGCTTCGAGGTCGCGCAGCTCCGCGTCGGACGGCACACCCGGAAGCCCGCGTCCTTCCCGCTTGGCGGCGCTCAGTTTCTGGTGGATCTCCGACATCAACGGACCAGGTCCGGAGACTTCGTCGAGCTCCTCCGGCGTGAAGCCCCGGGGACCGAGAGCGAGGATCGCACCGGCTGCCAGCAGGCCCGCCTTCGCATTCATCCCGGGCGCTGCACGCAGCTTGGCTTCAAGCACCCTCTCCAAGTCCTCGGTCCATGCCTCCGCTTCATCCGATGTGATGGTGGTCCCGCCTCGCGGCAACGTCGCCTGCACGAGGCGCAGCAGGGTGATGGCGTCGACCAGCACGCCGGAGTCGGATGCTTGGGAGGTTAGCCGCCCGAAGTAGCCGCGGAGGATCCCGTCGACCGGCTTCAGTGTGTTGAGCCCGAACCCGGTTGCGAGGACGATTTCGTAGTCGATGCGGTTGAGCACATCGTCTCTTCTATGTGCCTCATCTCTCAGTGCCCGCGCCGAAGCGAGCCAGTCGGGCAGGTCGGCACGCGCCTCCGGATTCAGGCTGGAGAACCGAAGGCCTTCCCGCAGGTCGACGAACTCCCCCATCGAGCCTGAGCGGGCTGAAGGTGTTCGCCAGCGATTGCGTTCCTCGATATACCAGTCAGGGAGCTCATCACGGGACTCTTCGCGCGCGGGCGCGAGGGAGGATGGCAGATGGAGGAAGTCGACGGCGAGGTAGAACAGGTCCGCACTGGCGATCTCGTTCGCGATCGCCTGCGCATCCCAGATCTGCAGTGCAATCGAATGCAGTTCGCGCGCGTGTGCCTGGAGCTCATGCCTCTTCGCCGTGTCGACAGGCGCGACGGTGAAATAGATGACACGGTCGACCGGCTCCCCCTTGCCGCAGATCTTCGCAAGATCAGACCGGATCTTGGACGGAACGTTCTCGCGCTGCGCAGTTACTGCGAGAACGACTGCATCCTCAGTGGCAAGAGCGGTGAAGAGTGACGTGTCCGGCAGCTCCTTGGCCACCATGCTCCAGAAGCTCTCGGCGTCACGTCCTCCGTCGCCGCCGGCTGAGACCGGGCCCGTCGCAGGCAAGACGTTACTGACGATGCGACGGCGGGTCAGACCGAGACACAGCTGCTCGAACGGGTGATGCGCGTTGGTCTCGCCAAGGGTCTCGAGGTAGAAGCGGATCATCGTGGCGAGCTGGGCTGGCGAGGTCATGGTGGAGGGCTTCCGGATAGGTGAGGACTTCATCGTGGCATCTCATGATGGGAATTGATCGCCACTCCAAGGGCAGTCGTCTGGCCGCTCATGCTCGTCGGCGGCCGACCCATGCCAGATGCCGGTCTGCCACCACACTCCCACACAGTCGACGGCCGCGCAGGATGCCCACACGGGTGCGCCCTTCGACAAGCTGAAGACTGAAATCTCCCGGGTTGACTAGGTCCCGGTCCAGCACGATCGGCCACCGCTTCCAGGTGCCGTGGACTTCCCAACAGAGCCCCACACCCATGTGTACGCCGTACCTGCGAACGGCGACCCAGTGGTCCGGATTCTCTGCGAAATCCTCTATGGCTCCTCGGTCGGACGGTCCTGTCGGCATCACCATGAAATCGTCGACGGGCAATACTTCGACCTGCCAATCGATCTGGGCGAGATCGACCTCCCCGTAGTCATTCAGGAACGAGACATTCTCGGCGTGGTCAAATACCCATTGCTCCAGAACATCATCCGGCCAACCAAGCTGGTGGACCCTCTCCAGCTGCCGGAACTCGGCGAATCCGTACCCGCTCTCACGGCATTGCCGGGCGAGCTGAGAGAAATCACCTAGGCGCATGCGGCGATCGTTCATATGGCTCCGTGCACATCAGGAGTCCAGCTGTGAACATCACCGCTCAGGGCATTCGCAGTGCCTCGGCTCATTTGGTGCAGCGCGGAGCGTTGTCCGTCGCCGACTATCGTCGTCATGTGGAGGTTCTCCTGGATCTTGAGTGCACGCTTCGAATGTGGTCAGCAATTGCTATAAAGATACTGTCCGGCACCGACACAGCATGCGAACCTTGGTGCTACCGACTCGGAGACCGCAACGCATGGCGTAGAAGGCGACAGCGGAAGATGCTCCGACGGCGAGGCGGCCACCTGACTCAAGCAGGCTTGAACCGGGAGGCAACCGTCTCACGCATCCTCGCCACGTCAACGTCGCCGGCGGGCTCTTCTACAAGCACTTTGGCCAGCCGTTTCGGCCAGAGTACATGAATGCCATGGGTCGAGAATGCGCCCCCGATCAAGGGCCAGTCGGCTTCAACAAAGCACAGCGCCCCGGTGACCGGAACATCCCCAATAAGGTCTCGCACGACGTCGATCTGTTTGAGCACCCCATCGACCAGCTTCGTGCAATCCCGTCGGCCGACGAGGAGTTTCTCGACGCGGGGGCGAAAGATGCCACCCTCGACCTTCAGTTCAGGCCGTCCCTTGTACCGTTTGGCGTCAATGACCCAGATTCCACTGGGAGTGATGGCTATGTGGTCGATGTTGGCCTTCGATCCGGGGATGCGTCGGTCGTGAAGGACGGCCAGGCCATCAGCGGCCAGGGCATCCAGCCGAGCGCCGAGGCGTTCCTCGCCAATCGCGCCTCGATCCCAGGACTTGGTGCTTTGGCGTTCGTCAGAGAGGGTGACTGCGATGCCGCCGAATGGACCCCACTTCTCGCGGAGCTTTTCCTCGTCTTTCGCTTTGCGACGCTCATACTCGCGTCGGGCTGACGAGCCAGCTACTCCGGATACAGCCGACAACGACACATCACCAAGTCGTTCCAGGTCGGGGGTTGTTTCCGGGGTCTCGGTGGCACACTCCAAGCATCGGACGGTCTTCGTCTCGCTCTCGTAGATCGCTTCCGTCCCGGCCGGAAGAGATGCACCGCACAGCCGACACGCTCCGGCGTACCGGAGCCTCATCTTCTTCATGAGGACACAGGGTGGAGCATCGACACGGACTCAATCTGCTTGTAGATCACGGCGGTTAAACCGCGGATACGTTTACCATGGCTCAATCCTCGCCCACCGCATGTCAATTCCCTGCAACCGTCCCAGGAGCTGAGTGAAAATGTCGACCGCCGGCCTTCCGGTGAGCTGTAGTGACCTACGATCGAACGCCCGTAGGTCACTATGTCGTCTGCTGGCTGTCTGTATCCGGGAATTCACGGAGTGTGGCCGCTATGGCCCTGACTGCCGCCGGGTCCTCGGTCCAGTGCCGGGCCGTACGTGTACAGGCGTGGAAGTTTGTCACTTTCGATGCCTTGGCGGCCTCAGTTAGTTCTGCCCACGCTTCCCGCAGTTCCGCTTGGAGCTCAGGTGACATGGGCGCGCCTGGGACAGGTCCTGCGGCCACGACTGGACCTATGGGTGCCGCGGTTGCGGCTTTTCGTTGAAAAAGACTTCTAAGACCCATTTCCGTGTTCCCCCTTTTCCCCTCTGCCCAGAGTATCAATGTCCCCTCAAAGCGTCCGGGACACTACGACCGAGCGCCCAGCCCCATGGCCGGGCAGATAGCAGCAGCCGAACAGACGCGTTATTCCCGTGCGGCGGGCGGCGTTTCCAACGCCGGAAACAACCCCGATCCATGCCCCGGACAAAGAGAAGAACGACAACTTGGAACTCGTTTGTTTCACCTCTTAGTCCAGTCGATGTTCCATGCGCGCTGCTGTAGCGTGGCGTGCTGAAGGCCTGCCGGTCCCCCATCGGTGGGCCTTCTTTTCCCTCACTGCGGGGCACGATGGGCGAATTCTTGGCCGAAGTTGCCCCTGAAGTGGCTAAGAGACTGACGAAGCAGCCGCTGGATGTCAGTCCGCAAGGGTACGGAGCTTGGCGGCGCTGAATTCCTCGTCAGAGAGTGCACCCTTCGCATGGAGTTCTGCAAGGAGAGCCAGTTCTGCCGCTAAGGACCTTCTGCCCCGCATTTTGCCAAACAACCTCCGATGCCCGCCCGTGCGGGCTCGGGCTGCCGCTGGTTCCTGCGCCTGCCGTCGTGATGAACCTTTGATGGCAAGTGCGATGAGTAGGGTTATCGCGAGGACGCCTAGCGCGATTCCCAAGGGGGCTCGGAACGGCTCTGTTGCGTTTGCCACGACGGCCATAACCACCGCAGCAACTGCACACGTCCCAGCTATCCGAAGCCACCCTCGGCTGAGGCTGAACGCAAATATGTATTGACCTGGTTCGGTCGGTACTGCATGTTGGTTCATCTGCCGAGGATAGCCCTACGAATACTCATAGAACATCCCCTGATGTGAACGCGATGAACTGCCGAACGCTGAACTCGTCATAGGCGTCCTTGGTCCGCTTCCCGTTCCCATCGGGGGTGTAGTTCTTGCGACCCTTCCCAAAATACGAAGTCAAGATCGCGTCGTTGTGAATTCAAGCGTTGCCTGGGTTGTCGAGTTGCTTGCGCAGCCGCTGGACTTCAGCCTCCGCCGCGGCGAGTCGAGCCTCGATCTTCTCCCGATCGAGGTTCGTCGACGGACGCGGTGCCGGCGTCGTCCTCGTAACGAGCCAGCCGATCCGCTGATAGCCAGTGATCCGCCGCACCTGCGTACACGTGAAGCAGTCCCTCTCGGGCTCGGGGCGCGGCCAGCGCAGATCGATCATCTTCCGGATGTGGTCTCGCTCGACACCCTTTTCAGGCCATCCAGGGTTATCCGCTGCCGCCCAGCTTTCCTCGAAATCACGGCGGATTTCCACGATGCGCTCCTCGGACACCAGCTTGGGCCCGTCCTCGGGCTTCCAATCCACATCAGTGCAGACTTGCTCATAGTGCCCGCAGGAGAGCCTGACCCGCCAGAACGCCGACGTGTGTGGCTTGGGTTTCCGGATCTTCGCCCAGTCCTCGGCGTCCATCCAGTCGTATTCCGGCTCCACAGGGTCCGCCGGGAACTCCGTGACCTTGCGATCGACCCACTCGACGATGTCCCGATACGGCTTCTGAGCAGGTCCGTGGTCAGTCGTACACCAGAACTCCCCGGAGGGAAGCCTGCACTGACTGATGAGGTCGGGGAAGCGGCGATCGTCCGGATACTTGTCCTCTCCGTGCGTGTTGACCTCGTGCTTACATCCGCACTCCAACTCGACGCGCCAGCGAAACATGTTCTTGGCTTCCGGGACGAAGAGCGGCCAGAATACCGGGTCGTAATGCTGACGCAACTGGGCGACACCCTCCTCGAACTCCCGGAGGGCCTCCTTCTGAGGCCGCGCCCGCCCAGGTACTCGCTTCAGCAGTCTTGCGGATTCACGTGTCTGGTCATCGACCGGGGCAGTGTCGGCGGCGCTCACTATTCAATGCTCGTCCACAGCGTCACCCAAGTCTAGGAACAAGCCGGACATCATCCCGAAAACGTAGCTTTGAACAAAAGCCCGGTCCTGCGCAGTTCCAGCTGATGGTTTCTCGTTCGGCTAATTGTTGGCACCAATCTGCTAGGAGACAGCAGCCTGGTGTGGACGGATAATGAGCGGCTATGGAACCAAATGCTGAGGTTTCCCGTAGTCCCTGCCCGGGGGAAGAGTGGGCCTACAGGCAGCGTGACAATGCGCCGTCCGAGCGGGTGCACATCGTGGCGGTGCATCAGGAGGGTCGAAGATTCCGGGTCGACATCCGTCACATGCACGGCCATCCACCGGGCAGGGAGGAGAACGTCCCTCGCTCGCGGCTCAAGGTACCGTGGGAAGACGTAGTCCCGTACGATGCCGCAATGGATGGCTGGAGGCGGCTCAAGGCCGAGGCCATCGACGAACATGAGGCGTCGGCCCTTTGGGCGGCCCTTGAGCTGGTTGTACCTTCGGAGGTCGCCGAGCTGTCTGTCGCTTCAAGCGACGATTCGTTGACGGTCCACGATCACGTCGCCTTCGAAGCGCTCACCGGACAGACCGTGGCTGCCTTCCAAGCCCGATTTTCCTGGCTGGTTCACGACGGCGAGGTGTTCCTATCGCCGCGTGCGGCGCTGGCTGTCGTGGAGCTGGCCTGTCGCAGGAACCCGGCCCCGGTCCTGGACCTCGTCATGGCCCAGGAAGCGGTGGCTCGAGAAAAATCCAAACGGGGCGGAACAATTGAAAACTGGGAAACCCGGGAACCGTTAACGACTTCTGCCGAGTTTGAATACGACTATTACCTGCGCCGCCAAAAGCCCGTTCATGAGATCCTCCGCCAATGGTGCGGTTACGGCTCGGTGACGGCCCATGAACGGCTCTTGGCTGCAGAAGCGGAAGTCAATCGCCTCGACGTCCTCCTGACATGGGCTGTGGACCACATCCGCAGGACTGACAAGGGCACCGCAGAAATGATCGAGAGGGAGCACGAGGAGGACCGCATCACCCCTTACACCATCCGCCCGGTTCCCCAACGTCCGCTGAAACCGCACGAAATCCCGCGGATAGAAGTACCCACCCGCCGCGGCTGGTACCGCTGACACCTACCCACCGGCTCAAGACCTCAGGTCCAACGCCTCCGCGACATAAGCCACCTCTCGCACACTTTCACGCATACTCGGTTAAAGACATACCCCCGGCACTGGAGCGTTGTCTGGGAGAGCTTCTCCAGTTTCGCCGGATTGCGGAGCAGGATCTCCGCCGGACGCCAGGGGTCGAACTTGCCGTCCAACGCCTCCAGCCTGACGATCAGCCGATCGGGACCTCCATCACTTGACTAGCTCTGGCACACCTCCCCGAAGGTCCCACAACATCGGACATGCAGCCGTGCTACGCGGAGGAGCATGTCGCTGATCGTCGCCTAGCTCGACGGCAGGCCGAGCCTATCGAAGAACGCCCTGTTCCGCTCTGTGGCCGCATTGACGAGACCGTCGAAGCTGATGACTTCGACGTAGGCCTTGTAGGGCTCGATGTAGCCGAAGTACCCGAGCCCGTCATGTGTTTTGGTCAGGGTCGACAGCTTGCACATGCGCTCCATCGTCGGCGTCAGGTCGGCGATGACATAGCAGAAAGCCGGCGGCTCCTGCGCGCTCGACGGGATCGGTCGCCCAGTTGCAGTCGCCGCCTTGCCCTCACGGACGCGCGCGACGTAGTCGAGGCACTGTGCGATGGGGTTCTTATCCTCCGCCGTCGCATCATTGCGCATGGGACGCTTGAGCTCGACGACGACGATCGACTGCAGCGGCAGCTTCTGTCCTTCGGACGCGAGCACGGGCAAGTCCGGCTCGAGCACGCGGGTTGCCAGAATGTCTGGTCTGTTCGTCGAGGCATCGTCCGTGACGGGCATATTCTTGAACGTCTTGTCGGACGCGAGGTAGTCGTGGAAGACGAGCCGCTCGTCGAGGATCCACAAGTTTGACGCGTCGACCCCGACCTCGTTCGAGTCCTGCCGCATCGGGAAGAGCAGCTCATGGATACGGTCCTCGCGGGCGTACTTGCCGTTGCCGTCCGACTCGATGAGTTTCGCGAGGATGTCGAGGGTCGTTCGTCGTCGGGCGACGTAGTTCGCCAGGTCGGACTGGTTGAAATCCTTCACTGTCACGAGGTACTTGGCGAGGCGCTCGTCGTAATCTTCGGGCTTGTCTCCGCTCGAATCCGCGAATACGGCCTGGCCCTCTGCCAGTAAATCGGTTTCGATCCTCTGGGCATGCTTGTGCAGCTCCATTTCGAGGTCGGAGTCCTTCATCGACGGGTCCACGACGATCCCGGCTGATTCGATGCGCTTGATGAGCGGGCGGTACTTCGGCCCCTTGGTGCTCACGTATTGGTGGATCCGCTCCTTGCTCGCGACCCGCGCCGATGCCAGCGGCTCGGTCAGCGCCTTCGAGACCTCCTGCAGGACGCCTGTACGGATGTCGTCGAGCGTCGGCTCGTCGATCAGGGCGTCGCCCGCCATGCGCTCCGGCAGGTCGAAGTCCGTGCGGTCGGCCCTGACGTGGTCGTTGAGGTAGGTCGAGGACAGGTAGCAGACGTAGGTGAACTCGGTTGAGGTGCCGTCTTTCATGCGCGCGTAGAGGCCCGGCAGCTTCCCCGCGATGCTCTCGTCTTTGACGACCCGGTTCGCGGCGCACCAGTGCAGGCGCGGCGTCGCGTTGCGGGCCGAGGTCTTGAGGCGCAGGTTGAGCATCTCGAACGTCTGGCCCTTGACCTCGAACGACGCTGCAGTCTCGGAGTGCCCGAGCTCTTCGACAAAGTCCTTGAGCGAGAACGTCTCATCGTCGTCAGACACGAACACGTCGGGAGCGCCGCCGTCGCGGAGGAAGTACCAGATACAGTGCTCGAAGATTTCGCGCGCGATGGCCTCAACCGTCTTCGCCGCGCTCTGCTGGTACGGCTTCTTGAAGCCCTCCAGACACACAGAGCTGCCGGCATCGGTCAGTCCGTCGGGCGCGTCGTCGCGCACGACGTCCTGACTGACCGAGAACCTGAACTGACGTCCCGCAAGGGTCCCACCCTCGTAATAGGCGCTGCGCACCTCGACGCGATCGAACGCCACCAGCCAGAGCAGCCGGCCCACGCCGCGGCAACCCATACCGGCCTTGTAGTCGCTGTCGAGCGTCTCGAAGGACGTCATGTTGTCGGGCGTGAACCCGATGCCGTTGTCCTCGACGCTGAAACCGGTGATGATCTTGAGCGGTGCGCGGCCGGGAGAGCCCGCGCTAAGGTCGAACGCGCCCTGCCGCTCCCGGTGAATCCGGACGGTGAGACGCCCTCGGCCAGCGGCATCGTCTGGGAACCGCGCGTCGATCGCCTGGATGCCGTTGACGACCGCCTCGTGCAGCGGGAGCAGCGCATGGGTTTTCGGCAGTGTCGTGTTCCGCACCCGCCCTGCCAGCGACGTCTTCAGCGCCATGGTACCTCCTCCATTCGTTCGATGTTATGGACATTAGCCGCGACCACTGACGTTGAAACTGATCATGCCTCGTTCCAGTCTGACTCAACCACTCGGCCGGCAAAACATGAATGTCAATGGGAAGAGCAGTCGAGCACGGCCACGTCCGGATCCCCAACGTGACGGTCGCGCGCCCTTGGATCACCATATGCTCATCGGCCTCCGCTGACGCTCAAGCTAGCGATTTTGCTGGCAAACCGGGCAAAAGTGGCTGGAGCGATTCATGAACTTTTCGCGTACGATCGGCGTTTCGCATCGCTTGCAGGCGTGCCCAGCGAGCCAATAGACACTTAGACTTCCGGAAAACCAAACCCAACTTCCCACGTTAAGTGGGCAGCGCTGGAGCGATGAGCACCACGTGCGAGTGGAGGAAATTCCTGTCGTTACAGTGAACACATCACGCGAATACTTAAGGACATGTCCCCGGGGGTCCATGTGAAGGGTAGGTTTTACGCTCACTTAGCGAGGAGAAAAGATCCCTGCGAAATCAGCACAAACAGGCCCATCCCAGTGCGATCACCACATACATACTGGTTGGCGAGCTCGGTTCCCGCGATTGGAAAACTGAGGCGATGTCAGATATCTCGTCCCCTCCCCTGTCACGCACAGCAGGCTCGGCGGATATGGCCGGGCCTTTGGCTCGAGCTGTCCGTGGGAAGCCCGGCCATGTTCGAGCGCGCTGTGGCTTTCATCGAGGGCATGGGCTGGTCGCTGGTCGCTGGAAGCCCTCGGCCCCGGCGGCTGGACACAAGGCCCAAAGAACATGACAGTTAGTAGGCTGTTAAAGCTTTCGCTCGCTACGTTGAAATGGGGATCATGACTCGCAAGGATGACTACAGCACAGCGGTAGACTCCCTCCTCAAGACCAAGCTGGACACAAGGCGGGGCCAAGTGGTGCCGACCTCAGATTCAATAAATCTGAACAACGGGGGTGTCTGGCTGAAAGCGGTTTATCTTTACACAGACATGGAAGACTCTTCCGGTTTGGCCAAGAATCACTCCGCTACGACGGCCGCTCAGATCGTGCGTGCTTTCTTGGCTGCTGTCACGCGAGTAATTCGTGACAACAAAGGTGAGATCCGAAGCTACGACGGAGACCGCGTAATGGCCATTTTCATCGGAGACAACGCCCCGACTGTGGCTGCAAGGACGGCCCTGGAAATCAAATGGGCAGTGGACGAGATAGTCAGGCCCAGCCTGGCATACCGCCTCAGCGAGTACCTCAAATCAAGTTGGGTGCTAAGCAGCAGGACCGGAATCGATCTTGGAGATGCGCTCGTTGTGCGTGCTGGCGTTCGCAACAGTAACGACCTGGTTTCCATCGGGGACGCTCCGAACATAGCCGCGAAGCTAAGTGACCTGCACGGAGCACGCACGACCATCACTGACCGGATGTGGAAAGAGATGGCCTATTCAACGTGTTATAGCAGCGGGGAGGGGAATGCTATGTGGAGTCTGGCGTACCCGAAAGATATCGGTGGTGGCCGCGTAGAAGAGATCAGAACGTCTAACTACGGCCTCAAGATTCTCTGACCGCCCGGGAATGAATCAAAGTCGCCGGTTAGTGTCAGCCCCTCCCCATAGGCTTGGATCCATTACTAGATAGCGAAGCAAGGAGAAGCATGACGCTGAGATCAGCCGTCGAGGATGACATCGTGAAGACGGTCAACACGAGTCTCACGACGACAGTGAGGAATGACGGTGTTATTGAATCCGTTCCTGATCCAGCCAAGATGGGGTACTCACAGGGTGTGTATCTGCCATCAACTTACCTCTACGCTGACATGGCGGATTCATCCGGGCTCGTCGCCATCGCTCCCCCCGACACAGTAGCCAGGGTCATGAAAGCCTACTTATCTGTGAGTACGCGGATCATCCGCGCCAACAACGGCCACATCCGCAGCTTTGATGGAGATCGGGTCATGGGGATCTTTGCTGGCACGGACAGGAACACAAGAGCGGCCAAGTCAGCTCTGCAGATCAAGTGGGCTATGAACAATCTGGTGCAGCCCGCTATAGCGAGCCAGTTTGGATCTATCAAGAAGAATGGTTGGCAGCTCAAGCACGCATGCGGAATAGCAAGCGGCAAGTCTCTCCTCGTCCGAGCAGGGTTCAGGGGCAGTGACGACATGATTTCCGTGGGGACAGCCCCAAACCTTGCGGCGAAACTGAGCGACATACGGCAGGACCACTTCACCACATTCATCGGCAAGGGCGCATATGACGGCCTGAATGACTCCGCCAAACTGAGCAAAGGAGTCAATATGTGGCACGGCCCGTTCAGCTACGCGATGGGTGGCAAGACCTACTCCTATTACAAATCCTCGTATCGCTGGTCGGTCTGATGCGTCGGGGCAAAAATGCAGAAGCCGGATCAGGCAAAAGCGACAAGGATGCGCTGGATACTGCCTGGCGTATCCACGGCGCTCTCGTCGACTGGACTGGAAAGGTTGACGCGAAGGCCTCCTTCGCGTTTGCACTCGAATCAGCCGGCCTAGCGATGTTAGTTACCCTCTCGGGTAAGGACCGTCTGTTCAACCGCCTCGAAGGCCCGGTCCAAGAGATCACATACTACGGAGCTGGAATTGCCCTGATACTGGCGGCCGGTTGCGCAATGTGGGTGGTTATCCCCCGGTTGCGTATGTGGCACGTTAAGAAGGAGTGGAGAGACAACTTTATCTACTTCGGACACCTGAAGTTCTGGCCTCTGGAACAACTGCCGGCCAAGATCAAAGACGCCGATATGCTGCCAATCCTATCCAATCAGATGGTCCGCATGAGCAAGATTGCCTGGACGAAGCACCTCCTCGTGAAGTCATCCCTGATACTCGCCTCTGTCGCAGGGGGAGGGCTGATCACGTGCGCGGCCTTGGTGAGGCTCGGTCTCACACCATAGTGGAGCTCCGGATGTCGTACCGGGCTTTCATGCTTGAGCAGTGAAAAAATTTGATGAAGGCTGCCGCCGATCATCTTCCGGATGTGGTCGCGCTCGGGGCCCTCGTGTGGCCAGCCAGTGTTCCCCTGGGTCGCCCAACTCTCCTCGAAATCACGGCGGATCTCCGCGACGCGCTCCTCGGACAACAACTTGGGCTCATCTCAGGCTTCCAATCCACGTCAGTGCAGACTTGCTGATGGTGCCCGCAGTCGAGCTTGACCTTCCAGAAAGCAGACGAGTGTGGCCGGGGTTTTCGGATCTTCGCCCAGGTCTCTGCGTCCATCCAGTCGTAGTCAGGTTCCTCAGCATCGGGCTGGGAACTCCGTGATTTTCCTGTCAACCCACTCGACGATGTCGCGGTAGGGCATCTGGGTAGGTCGGACGGGCACCAATACTCGCCGGCGGGAAGTCGGCATCGGGTGATGGGGTCGAGGTGGCTGCGATCGTCCGGGAACTCGTCCTCCCCGTGCGTGAAGACCTCGTGAGTGCAGCCGCACTCCAGCCGGACGCGCCAGCGGAGCATGTTCTTGGCCTCGGGGACGAAGAGCGGCCAGAACACACGCTCGTACTGCTGACATATCCCCCACGCTCCTTAACGATGCGCACTTGGGGGATTTTTTACCTCGAATCTAGTCTCCGCTCTCGGATACGGATACCTGGTCGAGACCGCTGGCGTTTATGTTTACCTGGGCGACTGGACCCCATACGGATGCACCATGCTCACCACCCCGAAGCTCGGAGGGAAGAACCCGATGGAACCAGCCATTGGCCATCTCGGGAACAATCGGTTCGATGCAAGGCAAGTACATTCGCAGCTCAACAAACAGTGCGACACCCATCCGAACGCACTCTTGGATATTGGCCTCATCGTCGGCCATGACCTCTTCCACCCAACCAGGTCCGGAGCTCCGCAGGATCGCATCGACCAGGGCTCCCGGAGTCGCATGCGCGTGCTCGGACCATGCGCTATAGAGAAGCTTGTACTGGTGCTGGCGCATCTTCAACGGCGACTTCTCGCACATTTCCCAGATTTTCCGCGATGCCCAGCTGGTGATGAAATCACCCTTCTTATTCCGGAACTCATCGAATTCAGAAGTCTCTAGGTACTTCTCCAAGGCATCAAGCTTCGCAAGGTTAACTGGGTGTCCGGCTTGTGCGTCGTATCTCATCTCGTCGCGACGGGCTTCGAGCTTCTCCAGGACACCGAACTTCACATACCGCCGCATGGCCTCGCCGCGGTCCTCCTGATGGTGGAGGTATTCGATGTTCACGACCAGCTCGAACAGCTGGCGCAGCACGCCTTGTGCCAGCTCCCAATGCCCGTTCTCAACCAAGATACGGATGCCCTTAAGCGCGTTGATGCCGCGAGTGAGGATCGCCGCGTCGAAGTCGTACTCGCGGGACGGGTGATCCGGCCAGCTGTGCCGTGCGGCAGTGTGTGCTTCGTCATCGATGTCGCCAAGAACGGCAACTATCCTTTTCGTCTCAGGTGAACTGGCGACCACCTTTACGTCGGATTGGATCCCATTGGCAGGGCGCGTTGAATTGCGCTTCTACTTGCGGCTCATGGGTCGATCAAATCAGATCTGGAGCCATGCACCTAGATCCGCCAATACAGAAGCGGGCCGTGTTTTAGCCCTGCAGTGCGAGCGAGACGCGTTTGCGTTCGGGTTGGACCTCAAGAATCCGGACATTGACGCGTCCTCCGATAGCGAGGCCGTTCCCCTCCGGCCTTCGCATGGTGGACGGCAGTCGCGAATTGTGGATGAGGCCCACGATGCCGTTTTCGAGGGTGACGAACACTCCAAAGACGGCGAAGCCTTGGATCCGGCCAGGAATCGTCTCTCCGGTGCGAAGCCGTGCCCATGCCTCATCTGGAGGCGTCTTCCTCGGCTTTCGGTGCCGTGGTGGCCGGCTGCTGTGGCCCTCACTGTTGTCATCTTGGGCATCGGATGCAGCGTTTGGCGACGTGCTCGAGGTGCTGGCATCGGGAAGAGCGGCCCCGGACGGGTTGGGAAGGTTGCCGACCACCTCCAATGCCTGCTCTCTGACCTGGTCCAGATACCGCTCATAGGCAAGGTCGGCAAGCCTGCGTTCACGGACGAGCGTTCCTTCCTCCATTCGGTACCGTCGGCTCCTGTCCCCTCTGAACGATAGCCAGTTGAAACTTGTCGTGACATAAAAGTCGTCGCCGACGAGCACCTTGGCGTGGGTGTTCTTCAATCGCACTACGGCAAGCTGTTTTGACCGTCGCGCTGCCGAATGAAGCTCGGTGAGGGACTCGTCGATCTTAGGCTGGTCTTCATATCCCCAGGCGATGATGACAGGGCACTTCGCAGCCAATTTCTCGATTTGCCTGATCCAGGTCTTTGTGACCACGGCACTTGTGATCCACGGGCTGATGATGAGGAGTCTCCGCCGGGCCTTTGTCACTGCTTCATCGAGAATCCAGGGATGCTCATAGGTGCCGAGCCACCGTATCGCGGCCGAATCGACAGTCTGGCCGGCTTCTGCGCCGGTATCCGGATGGGGTCCCACTGTCCCGGTTTCGGGACCGTCTGCCATCGCTTGGAGCGTGAGAACCTCTTCTCGCGCCATCGTCGGGGTAACGCCGGGCTCCGGTGAGTCGGTCCGTGTTTGGCCGTCGGCGGGCGACTGCGGTCCTTCAATTCTGATGCCGAGTCGATCGACGGTCTGAAGGCGCTCGAGTTGCACCTCGTGGGCCGGACTCCACGTACCGTCAATGTCTAGGCCCAGACGAACCGAGTCGGAGTCGATTCCTTTATAGATCAGCAGGATGGCTTCTTTGAAGTACTTCCGGTTCTCGGTGACACCGAGAGTGCCGAGTATCCGGTTGACCTGGTTCCTGCCCCCGAGAATTGCGGTGAGGTCGGCGGCGGACAGTTCGTCTACGGCTGCAGGTTCGCCTGACGCTGGCGGCAGGACCAATATTCCTACACGGTTCCCTACCTCGGCTGCGCGTGTGAGGGATCGTTTAGTCCAGGCGACTGGTTTGCGAACGATCCTGTCAAACATGACCGAGAGGGTGACGACTTTCGGAGCCTCTGCCACAGTATCCTCGAGTGCCTCTTGCCCAGGGGGCAGGAGTTGTATGTGGCGGTGGTCGGTGTCGAGCGCCCTGTAGTCGATCATCTCCCTCTGCAGCAGGGCCCCGATCACATTCGCGGTATCGTCTTGATCGAGTCCGAGGAACCAGGAGATTTCCTCGATCCGCTTCAAACCTAATTTGATGGCCCGGAGGGTGTATCGCTCGGCGACGCCGAGCTCGCTGGCTCTTTCGGCCAGCAGGTCGACGGTGAGCACTGAGGCTGGGATGGCGCAGGGCTCTGCGGACACCAAGAGGTGGCCAGGGATGACGTGGGCGTGGCGTCGGGCAGCGAGGGCGAGGGGGTCGGTCACACGAACTCCATTCGGCAATCGTCGGTGTGTTCTATGTGGTGGAGCACTCTTTTCAGCGGTCCGTCTTTCGCAGTGCAGAATTCCGAGTCTCCGACAATCCAGAGGAGTTCGCGTGCGCGTGAAAGAGCCACATTGATGCGGCCTTCCCCGAAGGACTCGGAGAGGAAACCCATTTCGAGTCGGGCGTTGCTCCGGGTGACGGAGAATATTACGACGTCCGCTTCTCTGCCCTGTACGGCGTCGATCGTTTTGACGCTGGTGTCGAGGTGGGGAAGATTAAGGGCCCGGACTGCGCGGTCCAGCATGTGGAGCTGTCGTTGGTATCCGGTGAGGACAAGGACTTCGATCCGGTTGCCGTCCAGACGGTGGAGCTCGCCTCTTTCGGCCATTTCTTCCAGTCGGGAAAGTCGTCGGCAGACGATGTCGACCTCGGTCGAGTTCGAGGAGCTTTTCGCCTTGGCCGAGTCTTCATGTCGGGTTTCGCGACGACTTGTCGAGAACCACGCCACGCGAGGTTGCCCGCTGAGGGCTTCTCCGTCGAGTGAAGGATGCGGATCGTGCACCAGTTGCTTGTCATAGAAGGTGTTGGAGATCAGTTGTCCGATGGGGCGAGCCATCCGATGCTGCGTGACGAGGCTCTCTCTGCAGTCATTTGGTGACTCTGCAACCAGGATGCTGAACAGCGAGTCGGAGCCGAGCAGTTCGTCGAGATTGTAGGTATCGACAAGCTCACTGTGGTCCATGACCTCTTCGCGCATCGGCGGGAGCTGTTTCGTGTCGCCCACGAGCACCCACCGGCGCGAACGCACCATGGGGACGAAGAGTTCGGTGGAAGTTGCCCGTGACGCCTCGTCGACGATGCAGAGGTCGAAGTCGATATCGCGGACGCTCTGGTTTCCCAAGAATCCCATGCACGTCCCGGCGATGACGGACTGTTTCGGAAGGAACAGCAGCTCGGCCGCGCGGGGATCCTGAAGGCTTGCCAGCCAGTCGGCTTGGGCGCGCATGATGTCCCGGAGGCGGGCAGCGTCGGGCCTACTATCCAGGCACGCTGCGGAAAGCTGGGTGAGTGTTTCGATGGTTTCCTGTTCGGCGACATTGGCATCAACGGCACCGGCCTGCTGTCGAACCGTGTCCAAGGCGAGGGCTGCCGCCTTCTCAGCCCTGTCCAGCCGATCCGTCAGTTCGTTTTCGACGTCGTCGTCGCTGTCCTGTGGGTCGAATGATTCGAGTTCTGCCTTACGCTGGTCCCGGAGCCGCAGCGCGGCTGCGGCCTCCTCTGCGGCGAAGGCCAATCGGAGGCTCAGGGCGGAGACGTCGGCGGCAGCGGCCAGCTGCTCGAGCCCTTGGCCAGCCCTGTGCCTCACTTCCTCCGTCCAGGCTTTGATCTTGTTCGGCAGGAGGAGATGGACCGCCTCCTGGGCTACCTGGTCTTCTCGCGTCGAGAGTCGGACAAGGCCGTCCACTCCTGCCCTGTCGAGACGGCTTACGGCGTTGTCAAGAGCAACGTGCATCTGGCTGACGAGGAGGATCCTGTCATTTGGACGGGCCCTCAGGTGCTGGGCGACGAGCTCGCAGATGAAGGACGTCTTTCCGGTGCCCGGTGGGCCTTGGACGAGGAAGAGGTCAGAGGCTCCGAGTGCCTTTGCCACTGCGACCTTCTTGTCGTCGTCGAGGTCCGCGTTGATGGGCGCGAACTCCACTGGCTGGGCAGGAGAGCTCGACGCGGGGTCCAGTACCAGGTCGCGAAGGTCCGGGCGCAGGCTTCTTTGGTCGCGGAGCGAGCCGAGTGCTTCCCGTTGTCGCCGCACTGCGGTGTTCGAGGCTGTCCGGTTCCTGACCAGGACTCCGTCTTCAGGAAAATCGGCAGGGTTTCCTGAGATTCGGACGGTCGCCTCGTCTCCGTCGATCTCCTCCACGACGCATGAAACAGCGGTTCCGGACGTAGGCCGGGCTGTTTCGCGGGCCAAGAGGTCCTGGTCGAGGATTTCCTCACGCGGTTCGTGGTCCAGTTGGAGGTTTGCGGTGTTCCAGTGACGGGAGTTGAGCCTGTATCCGACAGGGTCTTCGAGTTTCCTGTCGAGTTCCTCCTTGGCCTCGATGAGTCGTGACCAGCCGTCAAGTCGGCTTTGGCGGAATCGTTCGCTGTCGCGGTCCTCGGCATCCTGGATGGCCTGCCGAAGGAGTTCGTGAAGCTCGTTGGTCGCGCGGTATGCAGCCAGCGGGCTCGCCGGTTGCCGGGCGGTCCAGATGTACTGATCTGACGGCAGGAGGACTGCTGCTGGCGAGCGACGGCGTGCCTCAAGTTCGTAGAAATCGCGGACGTCGGCTCGCGTGCAGACCATGCCTCCCTGCGTGAACTTGACGACGAGGCAGAGCTCGTCGCCGACGAGCTCGAACTCGTCCGGGTTGAGGATGACCGCTGAACCCTTCTGGACTCTGCGGGGGACGGCGTACGTGGCTGTTCCCATGAGGGTTTCGATCGAGCGTTCAGGGATCGAGTCAGCACGTGCTTTCAGCAACTGCGTGCGGGCCTGCGTGGTGAGGTTGACTGCCATCTCGGTTTGGGCGCGCCATTTCCGGCTGCGGTTGGAGTGGAGCTTACGGAGCTCGAGGTCCAGGACCTGGCCATCTTTGGGCCTGTTGCTCGGGTCATTGCTCAGACAGCGCTTCAACAGGTCCATAACCTGTTCAGGGACATCTATGCCGTCTACGTCGTCTGACAAGGCTCGTGAGATGTCTGCATAGTTGCGCAGCTCGTAGGGGACGAGACAGCGGACTAACGTGGCTGCGA
Source organism: Arthrobacter sp. efr-133-TYG-104 (assembly GCF_030208915.1). Lineage (NCBI taxonomy): Bacteria > Bacillati > Actinomycetota > Actinomycetes > Micrococcales > Micrococcaceae > Arthrobacter > Arthrobacter sp. efr-133-TYG-104. The sequence goes on along the minus strand of NZ_JARVTA010000006.1, from coordinate 105,594 downwards.
GCCCGTGGACGTCCCGGTTCGCTGCCGCCTTCGTAACCTTTTCCGGCGGTGCATAAGGCGTGGAGGCGTGGTCCACGACTGTGGCATCTCCCGGTGCAGCCACTTGGTTCTTAATTTTGCTAATGCCGAAGTCGGCAAGCAGCGGTCCATGGCCGTCCCACAAGACGTTGGTGGGTTTGATATCCCTATGCAACACACCGTTGGCGTGGGCGTGGGCTAGCGCGCTCGAAAGGGGGAGCCCAATAGTCTCGCACAGATCATCCCACCCTGGGGGCTCGCCCAGGGCTGCGAGCCATTCCGTCAGGGAGTCTGGAATCCACTCGAGGACGATGTAGTAGTCACCACGTTGGGCGTCGAAGCCTTTGTCGAGGAGCCGGGCGACGTTGGGATGGTCGAGTCGGGCAAGTGCATCCGTCTCCCTCGTGAAAAAGATGGCGTTGACCGCATCCTTTGTGCCTGGAATGACCTTAACCGCGACTTCTTTACCACTGTCCAGATCGACGGCCTTGAAGACATCGCCTTGTCCACCTTGCCTGTGGCTACCCCTGATCGCCGCATACCGATCCGCGATGAACTCTTGCGCCATTCCCCCAGCTGACCTGAGAACTATTACCGTCATCCTAGCCGGGACCTGCAGCAAAGGTCGGCGGGAGTGACACCAGACAACGATTTTCGGGTCCTCCAACCTCTCCCTGAAACGGGACCACGGCGTTGATCTCCCGGAGGATCGCGAGATGTCGCGCGCATGGTTGACGGCAAATCGGCCACTGCTCGTACGCCTCCACGCATACATGCTTAAGGGGATAGACCCGGAGGAAAGCGAATAACGGTGTGAGCGAGGGTGCTGCGATTCTTGCATTATCAGGCAGAACGGTGCGAACACCACATGAACACCAGGGTCGGACTTCTTCCTGCTTAGGCGCATGGACGCGCCGGGAGACAGGAGCCGCGGCATGGACGGATAATGAGCGGCTATGGAACCAAATGCTGAGGTTCCCGCGGTCCCTGTCCAGGGGAAGAGTGGGCCTCGCCTGGTTCAGTTGATGTCCGCGCGACGCATGCCGGGCCTCGGCATATCCAAGGGTTCTTGCCAGTCCGGTCTGCATGACGAAAGAAAGAACCCCGACAGCCGGGGCTGTCGGGGTTCCGTCGAGGCCTGTCAGGAGCCGCTGATCTTCCCTGCCGCGATGAGCTGCTGGGCGCGATGCTGCTGCTCATCGTCGCCAAAGCGCGTCACCGCCGTCATCAGATCCATGCCATCCTCAAGTCCGCCATAGATCTCCTCCAGCCGCTCGCGCGAGCCGCCGAGCAAGTTGATGCCGCCCAGCGCGTTGATCTGCTCGAGCTGCAGGTAGGCGCGGTACACGAGGTCGACGTGTACACCGTCATCGGCGGTGAAGGGGTTCGGGACGTAGTCGGCGTCCGGCGTAAGGCCATCCGTGTCGAGGCCCAACTGGGCCAGCTCGTTCTTGTTCATGGATGCTTCTCCTTGGTTTTGGGACTGTCACTCGGCTGTGACGACTCTCGATCTGAGACGGTCAGGATGCCCCCGGCCGGGCTCCGCCTGGCTGGAACGCCTGCGGGCCGACCATGATGATCACATTGATTTGGACGTCACTTACCTGGCGTACCAGGACGTCATCGACGCCTTTCAGCATACCGATGGGTGGACCAGCAAGCGTGGCAGGAAAGCGTAAAGACCATGTGTGCGCGCCCTGCTGACATCGAAATTCTGGCTGATTGGTGGACGGTAACCAGGATCGGTCCGACCAGCTCTGGGGTTCTCGTGGGTACCGCAGACCTACAAATTCCGTTGCATGTCCTCCAGAATGGGGATACACCAGGGCTAGGCTGGCGGAACACAAAGTCGGAGGAGGATCCCCTGAAGCGCAGCACCGGGTTGTTAGCGGCCAGGAATACTGCCCACAGGGGCGGGGAAGCCCGGGTCAACCGCCGCTTCGAAGCGTTTCGCGAGGTCCGCCGGCTATTGAACGGTGACCCGGTGGTATCTAGGCGAGGCTCTAGCTGCGCTTTTCGAGCGGACGATACCTGTCGCCGAGCATGCGCGCCCAGGCACAGGGGCGCGCATGCTGTACCTTCTCGTCACTGGAGACAGTCCCTGTCCGGGTCCGCCTAATGAATTCCGGCCGCAGCGGGGGCGTTGGCCTGTGCCGCGGTTCGGGAAGGCAAGGTAGCTGCAGCCAGTATTCCTGCAGCCACCAGCAGCCCAGCCGCGACGGCAAGTGCGCTGCCGTATCCGGCGACCAGTTGGCCTGCCTCGGTGACGGCCGAATGCTGGCTGCTGTTGCTGACCGTTGCAGCAACGCCTGCCAAAACGGCCAGTCCGAGGGCAACGCCGATTTGCTGGGCCGAGTTCAGCAGCGCAGAGGCAATTCCGGCCTCGGTTTCCTTCGTGTGATATACGGCGGCCTGGGTCAGGGCGATAATGCCGAGACCGAACCCAAGGGCGAGGATGAACATGGCCGGTGCCAGGTGCAGCCAGTAGTTCGTGTTTACCTGGATGAAGGAGAACCAGAAGGCAGCCCCGGCACTGAGCAGTGCCCCCGCTGCTGCGATGAGGCGCGTGGCCATCTTCAGCAGCAGCTTAGGCGCGGCCCCTGCCCCGAGCACCAGCCCTGCCGCGAACGGCAGCCAGCTGGCACCGGTCCGCAGAGGGCCGTAATGCTGAACCTGCTGGAGATAGAGGGTGATCACGTAGAAGCTGCCCATGGGACCAATGGCTAGCAGCAGCATGGAGGCGTATGCGCCAGCGCGGCCACGGTCCCGGAACAGCCCCAGTGGGACCAGCGGCGTGCTGCTGCGGGATTGCAGGGCGATGAAGGCAGCCAGCAGCAGGGCTGCAGCGGCTACCAGACCAAGGCCCAGAGGGTCAGCGAAACCCTCCTCGCCAAAGCGGGTAATTGCGTACACCAGGGCGACCATGCCGCTGGTTCCCAATACGGCGCCCCTGACATCGAGACTCCCGGCGTGCCGTCCTGCGCTCACCAAGGTCCGGCTGCCCAGGAGCACGAGGATGCCGATGGGTACGTTGATGAAAAAGACCCACCGCCAGCCGAGGGTGTCGGTCAGGCCGCCACCAAGAAGCAATCCCACCACAATTCCGAGAGCGGACATCGCGCCGTACAGCGACAGGGCTGCATCACGGGTCTTGCGTTCGGAGAAGGTTGTCGCAATGAGGGCCAGGGCGTTGGGCGCAACCAGTGCTGCTCCCAGCCCCTGAACCGCTCGGGCGGCGATGAGGGTCTCGCTGTTGGGGCCAAGACCCCCGGCCAGCGATGCGATGACGAAGAGGGCGAGACCGGCCTGCAATGCATGCCGCCGTCCGTAGAGATCGCCAAGCCGACCGCCCAGGAGCAGCAGAGCCCCGAACGTGAGGTTATAAGCATTCACAATCCAGGGCAGATGCACGGCGTTCACCCCGAGTTCCTGCTGGATGCTAGGCAACGCGATGTTCACGATGGAGTCGTCGAGCACCAGCATCAGCTGTGCGGTCGCGATCACCAGCAACGGCACCAATCCGCGCCGCTGTCCTGTTTTTCCGGTCATAGCATGTCCTCTACAAATTGGCGGGCAGCAGAGCCCGCAGAAAGTTCAGGGGGTACCCGAGTCGGGTGTTTTTTGGGGTTGCGCGGCCTGCTGGGGTTCGGGTGGACCCCGCTGGCCAGTTGTGGAGGGATTCATTCGCCCGCGGGCGCGCTTCGATGCCTCCTGTTTCGGGAGGGGGCGCCAACTTCTGGGCCGTTTTTGCGGCGTGAAGTTCCAGGGAATTACTAGCCGCTAACCACGTAACCGGCGGCAATGACGGCTTGGCGTACAGCAGCCGCGGCGGCTTTGCCGCCCATCAGGAGGCGGGAAAGGCCACCAGGAACGAGCTCAATAGCCACAGAATCCACTCCCTCAAGGACCAGGACGGCCTTCTCGACTGTCTGGGCACAATGCCGGCAGGTTAGGCCCTCGAGAGTGAGCTCAGCAGCGGAGGAGGTGGGCTGCGAAAAGACGTTGGCTGTGCAGCAACTGCATCCCGCACTCGAGGCGAGGGGAAGCTCAGTGCGGTTTCCAGATTCAAACATGTCAGTTTCCATTCCTTGATGGAGCATCAATGGGCGCTGGGGTTGACGGGCCGTGAAAGCGGGTGTTGGCACCGGCCGGGACATGCCTTGTCACTGACAACGCATCCACTATACCCCCCGGGGGTATAGTGCGCAACGTGGGTAGATTTGAGCGCCGTTTATGCGTGCCTGCGGTATGGGGGTCAGTACAGCTTTCGTACTTGTCCGGTAGAGAGAGCAGGTCGCTGAATTGAAACAAGGCGTCACTGCGGACGCTTTACACGACGAAGGAGCAGAGGAAGAACTATGGCTGTAGACCTCACACGTATGCAGAAGGCCAATTTTGTCGACGAGGACAAGTACGAACTCATTACTATCGGGCGGATCACGAAAAGGATGGTGACCCTTGACGGGGCCAGCGCCCTTCTCGTCCGTTTCCCGGTGGGAGCATCAGTGACGGAGGATGCGGTCAAGACCGGAATTCTCGACACGGATATGTGTCCCATGCCGCATGTCGCCTACATCCTGGAAGGCAGTTTGGGGGTGCGCCAGCGTACCGGATCCGAGGAGGAATTCTCAGCCGGAGATCTTATGATGCTGCCGCCGGAGCATGAAGCATGGACCGTCGGGGACAGGGACTGCGTCTTTATCGAATTCATGCGTGGGACCAGTGACGTCTACGACTACTGGCCGGAGCACTGAGCGGGCGCGTAGGCGCCATGTGAAGTGCGGGCACGATGAGCGCTGAAGATAGCGCTCATCATGCCACGTCTCCCGTTGGGCAAGTCGCCGCGCCTAACGGGAGGCGTGCCAGAAGTCATCATCTAACTGTTCGCCGGCTTCGTCCCAGAGGGGATGGCGGCGCTGTAACATCGAGGGTGTCGACGACAGTCAGGCTGCCTACTTCCGTCGTCGGCGGTCTGCCTGTTCGACCAGTTCCGTAATCCATGGCCGATGTCCGCGTCGAAATTCCATCCACTCAGGCAGGCCCTGAATAGAGGGGCCGGACCTATCGATGTCGATGGTGATCCGGCCGCCACCCACAGGTGCGTTGGTGATGTGCAGATCACCATAGGCTTCCGGAAGCACAGGATCCATCCACAGTCCCCGACGGGAGACATGAACGTCGTACCGCATCAGGTTCGTCACCAGGAGGATCGGGGCCGTTGCTGCCCAAGCCTGGGGCGAACACGCCGTTGGATAGGGTACGGGTTCGGCGAACTGATCACGGCTGAAGCCGCAGAAGAGCTCGGGCAAGCGCCCGCCCGAGAATTCGGCGGCTTCCAATATCGCAGTGGTAATGCGCTGTGCTTCCGCCACGAAGCCGTATCGCAACAGACCGGCAGCGATGATTGCATTGTCGTGGGGCCATACCGAGCCGTTGTGATAGCTGGCCGGGTTATATGCGCCCATGTTGCTGGCCAAGGTCCGTATACCCCAGCCGCTGAACATCTCCGGAGACATAAGCCGCTCGGCAACCTGCGGAGCCTTGTCCTCGTCTACGAGTCCGTAGACCAGACAGTGGCCCATGTTGGAAGCACACGCGTCCACCTGTCGCTTCCTGCCGTCGAGTGCGATTGCATAGTACCCCCGGTCCGGCATCCAGAACTGCTCGTTAAATCTCCGCTTCAGTTCCGCCGCCCGATCGGCGAGATCATCTCCCCGTGCCGTGTCGCCCGCGTCGTATGCCATCCAGGCACGCGCGGTATACGCAGCATAGACATAGGCCTGGACTTCACAGAGCGCGATCGGGGGCTCCGCAAGTGTTCCATCGGCAAAATTGATGCCGTCCCAGGAGTCTTTCCAGCCTTGGTTTATCAGGCCCTGGTCGTTGAGCCGTTCATATTCGACGAAACCGTCGCCGTCCTTGTCCCCGTAGTGACGTATCCATTCCAGGGCGCGGTCCGCGTGGGGCAGCAAACCGGCGATAATATCTGCTCCGAATCCCCACCGGCTGACGGCTCCGAGCACATCCACAAATAACGGAGTCGCGTCGACGCTCCCGTAGTAGGCTGAGTTGCCTCCAAGGGCCAAACCGGCATTGAGGCTAAGCCTTACTTCGTGCAGGATCTTGCCGGGCTCCTCCTCGGTCAGCGGGTCCACGATGGTTCCTTGCCGGTCCGCCAGCGTCTGCAGCGTCCCCAAAGCCAGTGAGGGATCCACCGGTAACGCCATTTCCGAGGCCCACAGGGAATCCCGGCCAAAGAGCGTCATGAACCACGGCGCACCTGCCGCCACCACAACGCGTTCGGGATGATCCGGATCCTCGATCCGGAGGGCACCCAAGTCGTCGTAGCTCCGCCGTAACGTACGCTCAATGGATCGGTTACCCATGCGAACGACGGGAATCCTGGCAACCCATTCCTTGCGGCGCCGGTCACTGGGGGACAACTCCTCCCCCTCAGGGTGGACAAGGGTGGCGCTCCGGCCAGAGCCTTCAACCTCAACCCGGGCACTGACGACAGCGCTCCAGTCCCCTTGCGGTGGGACAGATACCAGAAAGGTGACCCCCTCCGGCTTCACCTCTGCTCCCGGAGCCTGAATGACGACCCGTTTTCGCATGCCTTGCCAGACACCGGAAATGGTCAGCTGGTCCCCATCCACGTACCGGGTTGCGTCCCACGCACGCTGGATCCGGGCTTCCTTCACTTCAAAAAGGTCCGCGAAGTCAGCTTCAACCTCGAGGGAAATCGCGCATTCGACGGGTTTGGTTGAATAATTGCGGACGGTAAGTCGCTCCTGAATACCCGCGCCGACTTCCCGCAGGCGCTCCACGATCAGCGGGCTGTCGGCATATCCGTCGGAACGGGGAACGCGACCTGCAAACAGGGCCCGGAACGGCTCGCGCGTCTCGGCAGCGAGGGACTCAAGCGGATGACTGTTGACTGTCAGGTTCCAGCGGGACAGGAATCGGGTGTCCTGCACGAACAGGCCATGCGGGTGCTCGGGATGAATGTCGCCATTGGGCAAAGAAATGCAGAACGAGGTTTCCTCGACCAGGGTGACGGTCCCTGCCCCTACTGGGCCGGCAGCCGTGTCAGCATTCCATCCAGCCATCCTGGTTCCTCCAAGAAAGCAGCGCCGGCACAACGTGGTCTCTTAGACACGCTTGGGCGACGGCACCTCTGTTTACTTGACCCTACTCTCCCCCGGCTAAGGGGTGTAGACCCTGTTTCATATCCCTGCATGGCATCCAGAAACAGGACCCAGTGCAACGTACCTGTATAGCAGGAAGCCGGGAAACGGCGGGCCTGTCAACCGCGGGGCACCGTATGGTGGGCGCTGACCGTTAGGAAGCTGCCCGAGGGGCGAACCAGCCGGAGAAGTCCGCAGCCCACTCTTGCGGGCCAACAAACCCGATGGAGCCCAGCTGCCGCGCCTCCTCACAGCGGCGCAGACCCCACCAGAGGTCGTAGAGCACCCGCGGGGCGACATGAACCTGAAGATCCGGGACACGTTCTGCGCGGCCGATGCTCGCGGTTGTCTTGCTGTTCTCTGTGCAGATCCAGCCATGAAGGGGAGCTCCCCTGACGTTGTCGAACTCGAACCCCAGGACAATCGACTTCCTGGGCAGGGAATCTGTCACAAGGCTGCGGCCCATGTGTTCGAGCAGCGTGCCAAGCCCTGTCCGCAGGTCATTCTCAAAGGGCGCATGCCAATGACTCGCCCAGAGGCCCAGCGACTCCAAGGTCTGCCGCAGCGCGTAGCCGACCGGCGTCAGTCTGTAGCGTCGTGAGCCGCGGGGGCCGGTTTCATCGTTGCGAACGACAAGCTCCAGCTGGACCAGGCGCTTGAGCCGCTGGGAAAGCAGTGTCCGCGAAAGGTCAGGCAGGGCCCGGGACATATCGTTGAACCCCATTTCACCGCAGAGGAGTTCGCGCACGATCAATAGGGACCAGCGGTCACCCAGCAGCCGCAGCCCTTGTGATATCGACCAATAATCGGCACTCGGGCGCCCTGCTGTTTTCGCCAGGTCGTCTTGTTCCCGGGTGAACTGCTCCGCAATGGTCGTCATCGTCCCTGAGCTCCAAGCGATCCGTGAGTTGTGCTGCCACCATTCTTCCCGACCCTTCGAGGTGCTGTGTGTGCGCCACGCACATAAGTTGATGCCCGCCTGTCCGTCGCAGGCCTTCACCGGTTCTGCCTTTAAGCAAGAATCGAAGGTTGGCCGATAACCGTCCAACCTTCGATTCTGCGGTCCGTTTGCTAGAGCCGGATGTCTGCAGACTCCCCCGGTTTCAAGGCGATGAGGAGTTCGCTGAGCCCGGCATCGGCGAAAAGCTTGCTGATCTGGTCCGCATTCTGGCTGAAATGTTCCCACGAATCCTCGTGCACTGGAACGACCTTCTTGACACCCATGATCTTGGCCGCCTCCAGGGCCCGGTCATTGCTGAGGGTGATGTACGCGCCATCTGCGATCACATCGAATTTTGCGCCGCCGACGAAGAGCACAGCGATATCAATGGCTGGAAAACGATCCGCAATTTCGCGCACGATATCCAGCTCGGAGTTATCACCGCTGATGTAAATCGTCGGCATGCCCTCTGCTTCGAGGACAAAGCCAATAACGGGCCCGAGTGCGTCCCACACGCCCTCCGGGCCATGATGCGCCGGCACTGCCGTGATTTTCATCTGCCTGCCATCGGGAAGCGTAACGGTATGAGTCTCGTAGTCGCTGGTCCCGCGGACGTTGGGGCCGAAGTTCTTCGCAGCCTCCGTCGTGGTGAGGGCAAGCGGCACCATCGTCAGAAAACCCCGGCCGGCCACGTCCAGGTTGTCGATGTGCTCGTGGGAGGCGAGTGCCAGGTCAACGTGGCCAAGCTCCTCGGGGGTGGCGCTGGGGGCGAGCTTCTTGATGACGGGTCCGGCGATTGGGTGGTGGTAGACCTGGGGGGAATCGAAGGTGGGGTCAGTGATCATCCGGTAGCCGGCGATCTCGAGGAGCAGGGTCGGTCCTCCAATGAGGGTTGCTTTGACGTCGTCCATAATTTCAGTCCTTTATCGGGTCGGTGGCGGCCGGGGTTCAGCTCTTGCTCGTCATTTGAGCCGTGATGTCTTCCGCCCCGTGCAGGACATAGACGAGCTTGCCGTCATCGTCGAAAGCCGGAGCGTTCAGGGGCTGGAACCACCGGGGCTCGAAAATCCCGTCTGAGTTCTCGATGTCATAGCGAACAGGCGGAAGAATATCGATCTTGCCGGTTTCGACAACACGCTCGATGGAGCTGCGCAGAATCTCTGTTCCCTTGGCGTCAGGGTTGTCCGGGTTGTCCGGAAAAGCCTCGAGGATGTCCATGCCGACGATTCCCTCGCGGCTCTTTCCCGTAGATGCAAGGAACGAGTCAGTGGCAGCGACGATCGTTCTGTCGGGGGTGACGATGATGTATTGGTTCGGCAGACTTTCGAAGATTTTCTGAAAGTCGGGGTTATGTGCATCTGAGGATGACACTTCGACTCCTTTCCCTGATGAGCGACTCTTTCGCGTCTCGTATTGCCATTGCAGCAGGTGGGGCCGCCCCCCACTAGTGCAATACATGGACTGGAAGGAGTCAGCGTCCCTGCTGTTTCGCCGACCAGGGCCTGCCGCAGATGTCGGGAAAAACGGGGATGCCCTTTGGCTTGGGCCATCGGCGGCATTTGTCCCAGATCCCTAGAGTCCGAAGGCGGTTCCGTGGCCATGCTCGAACACGAGGTTGGTCTGGGTGCCTGCGACGGCAGGATTCGATGACAGATGGTCCAGTACGAATTGACGGATGTGCTCGGTATTCCTGGCCGTGATGTGGATCAGGAAATCATCTGCACCGCCAAGAACGAAGAATTGCTTGATCTCGGGCAGGTCCCGCAACTCATTTCCGAAGGCATTCATCAGGTGCCGGGCCCCAGGCCTAAGCCGCACGCTGACCAGGGCCTGGAGGGGCAGGCCCATTGCTTCGGGTGCGACTTCGACGGTGAAGCGCTTGATTACCCCCGACTCTTTGAGCGCCTTGAGGCGGGCAAGACAGGTTGACGGCGCAAGTCCGAGGGCCTCCGACAACGACTGATTGGTACGCCTTGAATTATTGGACAGCAGGCCAAGAAGCTTGTGGTCCACTTCGTCCAATGGCACCTGTTGCAGTTTCTGCGAGTCCGACACTCTGTAACGCTCCTCACAATGCAGGAATTAATGAGCTGCTTCCATTCTGCCGCAGATCCTGCGAGCAGGGCTCACGTTTCCGCATTTTCTGTCATTCTTTTGCCCACAAGCATCAATCCCCTCAGAAAGCATGAGTCATGATCATCTCCGTCCCCAAGGAAATCAAGAACAACGAGTTCCGCGTCGCGATCACTGCCGCCGGCGTCCACGAATTCAAAGCAAACGGCCACGACGTGCTCGTGGAAACCGGCGCCGGCGCCGGTTCCGGCATCAGCGATCAGGAGTACGCCCTTGCCGGAGCCGAGATCGTCGAGACCGCAGAGGAGGCCTGGGCGCGGGCCGACATGGTGATGAAGGTCAAGGAACCCGTGGCATCCGAATACCGGCACTTCCGTGAGGGCCTGCTACTTTTCACCTACCTGCACCTTGCAGCGGAACCCGCACTGACCCAGGCGCTTGTCGAATCCGGTGTCACCGCCATCGCGTACGAGACCGTTCAGGAAGGCCGGGCACTGCCGCTGCTCGCCCCGATGTCCGAAGTGGCCGGCCGGCTCTCCGTCCAGGTCGGTGCGACCTCGCTCATGGCGCCGGCAGGGGGCAAGGGTGTGCTGCTCGGCGGCGTTCCGGGCGTCCGTCCCGCCAAGGTTGTCGTCCTCGGTGCAGGCGTCGCCGGCACCAACGCCGCGGCCATGGCGCTCGGCCTCGGCGCCGACGTCACCATCCTGGACATCAACATCAACCGGCTGCGCGAGCTGGACGCCCAGTACCAGGGCCGCCTGAAGACCGTAGCGTCCAACTCATACGAGATCGAAAAGTCCGTTATCGATGCTGATCTCGTCATCGGCTCCGTCCTGATCCCGGGCGCCAAGGCACCCAAGCTCGTCACCAACGACCTCGTGGCCCGGATGAAGCCCGGCTCGGTGCTCGTTGACATCGCCGTGGACCAGGGCGGCTGCTTTGAAGATACCCACCCCACCACGCACCAGGAACCCACGTACAAGGTCCACGAGACGATCTTCTACTGCGTGGCCAACATGCCCGGCGCTGTCCCGAACACCTCCACCTACGCCCTGACCAACGTCACGCTCCGCTACGCGGTGGCTTTGGCCAACTACGGCGTCAAGGGTGCTTTCGACCGGCTCCCCGCTCTCGCCGGCGGTCTGAACGTGGCGGCAGGCAAGGTCACCCACAAGTCTGTCAGCGATGCCCACGGGCATGACCTCGCCGACTGGCAGGACCTGGTAACGGTTTAAGGCATCGGCCGTGTCTGCCCGATAGAAGGCAGACACGGCCCGCTTCACAGGAAGGGAAAGCATCGAATGGCATTTCACCTGCAACCCAAGTGGCAGCCGCTGATTGGCCAGCCGGTCATTGTTAAACTTCAGGATGAGGAGATCCGGCGCGGAGTTGTCGATGCAGTCACCGACGATGATCAAATCCTGTGGCTCGACAGTGACGGCGCTGAGCCCCGCCGGCTATTTCACCGGGCAGACGGTTTCAACGTGTGGGTCGACTACAAGTGGGAAACCGAGAGGTTCAGCCGTTGCCCTGACTTCCAGCGGGAGGCTGCATCATGAGGGGCGGGCAGTCCAAGGCGGCTGGATACGTACAGCATCGGGAACGGTTTCACAGTGATAATGAATTGTCAGCAGCAATCACCAGGCTGCGTTCCCAACGGGACAACAGTGAAGCGTCAGGTGTTCTTGTCACCTGGCACGGCCCCTGGTCCTACACCCTGGAGCTCTGCCACCGGATTCCTCCCGGGCTCGTCTACGAGTGCATCGCGTCTGAACGACTGAATATGGCACTCTAATTCAGACCCGGCCTGACGGGCCGCGCCCATCAGCGCTCCCCCAGCAGGCTCGTAACCTCAACGACCGTCCTTTCCGATGGGCGCCAGGCACACGGTCCGCGCGAATGATGTGCCCGCAGTACATGTCGATCACCTGAACCGCCACGAAAATGGTCGAAGATGAACAGCCGCAAGCCCCTCCCCTACCTGGTGTGTCAGAGAGCGGGGAGCGCCACCGGCCCTGTGCAACCTGGCAACGACAAAGGAACCCTGATGTCCGAACTCACTGTTGAAAGAGCAGATCTCGGCATGGCATGGGCGGTCAAAGACAGCTTTGTCCGCTACGTGCAGTCCATGCATGACGGACGCATACTCTTGCGTGACGGTGCTGCCGTGACCAATACCCGGCAGTTCTATTTCCCGTTCAAGAGCCTGGACCAGTCTGCCGGTGACCACTTTGTGCTCCAGTTCGGTGGGGAGGCGCGCTTCCTCGCCCACCATGGGCTTATGTCGGTCGCAATTTGCAACCCAAAAATAGAAGTCGGGCCGGACGGGGCATGCCTGTCCATCGAGCAAGGAAACGAGACGGTGCAGCTCGCCGATCTCCGTTTGCCGGCGGTGTCGGTGGAAGACGGCGTAACCATGTGGGCGAATGTCCAGGTAGCGTTGACCAGCGCAGGAGCGGCTGTCTTCGCAGACAGCTACTCAGCCGGAGAGACCCTGGCTCCGCTGACCATGAGAGCACCATCCTTCGTGAAAGTACCGTGACGTCGTCTTTGAGGGAACCTGTTCGACACCGCTTGGGGCCGGTGCTGGGAAACACCTGAAGACACGGGTGCGTTTGTTTGTTGCAAGGAGCTCAAGATACGTAGGCGCTTCAACATACCTGGCCCTTCGCGTTTAGGCATGGTTCGTTTGTTTGATCCGGTAGGGGCGGTGGCCGCCGGCGGCGAGTAGGCATCTAAGTCTGTAGTTAGTGAAGTTGCGGAAGCCACGGGCGATTCTGCGGGTGGTTTCGATGACGCCATTTATCGCTTCGGTGGGTCCATTGGAGGCGCCGTTGGTGTCGAAGTAGGCCAGGATCGCTGCCTTCCATTGTTTGAGCGTCCGGCCCAGTCGTGAGATTTCCGGGATCGGGCAGGACGGGAACGAAGCGATCACTTCGTTGATTAGTTCCCTGCCTCGCTCGGGTCTGGCGTGGTAGATGTTGCGGAGCTTCTGGTAGCACTGCCAGGCCAGGGTGACCTCGTGGTGCGGGTCCCCGAGGGTGAGCTTCGCGTCGAGCCGGGCGGTTTGTTTGTCGGTGAGGTGTTCGGCGCCGACTTGCAGCGCCCGGCGGATGCCGTAGAGCGGATCGCCCTTGCGGCCGCGGTGTCCGAGGGTGTCCTGCTGGACGCGGCGGCGGACCTCATCGACCATGGCCGATCCGAGTTTTACGACGTGGAACGCGTCCAGGACGGTGATGGCTTCTGGCAATTCATCGCGGATTGCGTTCGCGTAGCCACGGAACGGATCCAGGGCCGCTGTCTTGATGCCGGTGGTGAAGGCGGCACCGCGCTCTTTGAGCCAGTCGGCGTAGGCCTTCCCGGACCGTCCTGGAACGAGGTTCAGCAACCGGGCGTGAACTATGCCGCGGGCGTCCCGTGTGTGGTCCACGATCCCGGTGACCATGCCGGATCCCGGCGGGCCCGTGTGTGACCAGACATGCTCGTCGACGCCGAGCGCGTTCACGCCGGCCAGCCGTTCCGTGATGCCGATGCGCCTGGTGGCCTCTGCCTTGATGGCGTCCCAGACGGTGTGCCAGGAAAAGCCGAGCTGATGGGCCAGGGCTGAAACGGAAGTGTCGAAACGCTGCAGCGCGTCGGTCGCCCATGCCACTGCCCGGGCGGTGAGTTTCGCCCGCGGCCCGGCCAACGGGTGTTCCTCGGTGAAGGTGTTCCCCCGGACAGTCCGGGTCGGGGCAGCGCCAGACGCGATTGGCCCACAGCAGCCGCACCGGACGACCGAAACACGGGGTGTCATGGAGACGAACCGGCCGGCGGCCGTGCCCGACCGCGACGACGCCGCAGCCCGGACAGCCACTGAGGGTTTCACCGGTTTCGACGTGCAGAACCAGGCCGTTGGCGGTTGCTGTGACGGAGTTGATGTGGAGGCCCTCGACACCGAGCAGCGCATCCGGCGCGCGTGCACCAGCGGCCACCGGAACAAGACATAGAGTTATTCATGTCAGGGTCTCTTTTGGGTGTTGGTTTGCTTGGCCGCAACCAATTCAAAGAGGCCCTGACCTTATTCCCACCGCACCACGCCGCACCGACAACATCCAATGCCCGGCGGGGACAGTCTCAGCCAGCACTAACCACGCTCATCTGCGAAGGGCCACATACCTGGCGCATCCGATCACGACGGATATGGCATGTTCCCGCCCCCTTGGAATGACTGGTGCCGGGGGCAGGAGGCGCGGCGCCGGATGTCCAGGACACGTCCAAGCCGCAACGGCAGCGCCGCCACACCACTTGGTCTACTGGGAAGCCACTGTTGCGGTCGTTCGGACCAGGTGGGCGAAGCGTCGTGCCATTGCCTCAGTATGCTCCCTCACAATCTGGTCTTGATTCTCGAACGCCTGCATACCATGCCCTGCCCGCTCCATGGCAACCGCGTCATTCTCGTCGACCAGGGATAGCCACTGGCGGTAGACCGCCGGCGACAGCTCAGGGTGAAACTGAACTCCCCACGACATTTCGCCTACCCGGAAAGCCTGATGCGGATATTGGGCGGTCATCCCGAGCCAGACCGCCGAAGGTGGCAGGTGGTCGATCATGTCCCCATGCATGGCCCCGGCGCAGAAAGGGCCCGGTAACCCGGCCATCAGGGGATCCCCGGCCGCCTCGGACCGTAATGCTACCTCTACGACTCCCGCCTCGAGGCCCTGGTCGCCCCTGGTCACCGTACCGCCGAAAGTCTGTGCCATCAGCTGAGCTCCGAGGCATATCCCAAGTGTGGGCTTCCTGTGGCTGGCAGCAGCTGCCATAAGGCTGCGGATGTGGGCAAGCCAGTGATAGACATGGTCGTCCAGCGAGCTCATGTCACCGCCCAGGACCACCAGGGCGTCCTCCCGAAGTATTTCCGGGATCACGTCGTCATTAAATGGCTGGACAATTCTGGTGGTTATACCCTCATCGTGCAGCCACAGGCCGAGACGGTCGATCGGGCAATAGGGATCCGGCTGTATGACGAGGGCCTGCAAAGTGCCGGCGCCTCGGGAAAGATCTGGCTGGTAGGTCATGCTCGAATTCCTTATCGGGCGATCGGAGTTTCCAATACTTCAAGGTAGCGAACGGCATCGCCGCGACCGCAGTGCCATTTGCACATGGAGATCCGAATGTGTGTGCTTGCAGAGCTGAGGCATTGGCGCTTCGGATGGCTGGGGTCGACACTATTCACACCATGGGACGGTCCTTGAACAGGAATTTAGTTTGGGCGGCCGTTGCCGTCACTGAAGAACCGCGCGCTGGCCTTCCCGCACCGCCAACCGTGCGGCAATGCCTGTGGGTAGCCAGTCTCCGGATTCTTCGAAGGAATGACCGATGAGCTGCTCTACGCGCTGGAGGCGTTGCCGGAGCGTGTTGCGGTGGATGTGCAACTTGGAGACCGTGTCCGCAATGGATCCCTTGTTGGATAGCAGCATGGCAACTGTTTCGGCCAACTGGGTTCCATTTTCTGCGTCGTAGCGCATGAGGGACCTGAGTTCAGCGAGCACGTCCTTGATCTCCGCAGACATCCCTTCCCCTACGAGCGGCACGTCCTGCAGATGTTCTATTTCGCTGAAAGAGGTGACCCGTCTCCCGGACGTCCTGGCAACCAGTTCTGTCCATGCCAGTGCGGTCTCGGCGTCGGAAAGCGCAGGCTGCAGGGAAGCGACATCGCGGGCCACCGGACCGAGGCCGGCGAAGGCTGAGACGCCGCGGTGTTCGTCGAGCTCAGAAAGAGTTGTCTCCAGCTTCGCCTTGATCTCCTCTCCCGTACCGGAGGGGGTATCAATAAAGAGCAGGCTGAGGGGTCCCTCCGTGAAGACGAGGGACCGTGGGCCGGCCAGTTCCTGCAGGTAGGGGGCAATGCGCCTGGACACCGCATCCGAGTCGAATTTCAGCCGTTTCACCCGTACCAGGACAGGCAGTGTGCGGCCCTTTGACCAGCCTGACTCCTCCAGAATGCGGGCGAATGTGCTCGTGCCGACGCTTCGAAGCAGGCGTGAAGCATGGGAGGAACCTACCGATTCCAGTTCTACTGCTTCAAACAGGGCGGCCAGTTGGGAGCAAATGGCGCTGAGTCGGTCAAGTTCCCTGGCGGAATAGCGGCGTGGACGGTAGCAGGTGACGATGCCCCGGGTGCTCGTCAGGCCGAAGGAAACAGATATCCGCTCATGTCCGGCGAAGTTGGATTCGATAAATTCGGAGGTTGCTGTTCGTGAGTGAGTGGTTCGAACCACTGTTCCGCTTCGCTCGCCCTTGTCCATTGCGATGGCAGTGGGCGGGGATGTGGCTGGACCACGACCGAAATATTCGATGACGCAACCGTCGGAGCTCATGTGCTTGAGGATCGACTGGGCGGCCACTTGAGCGCATTGCAGAACCGAAGTGGCGGAGTTGATCGGGAAATCTACAAGGAAATGTGCTGCTGCAGACTGACGCCGCAAGTCATCAACAGTCTCAGCCTGCAGCAGGCCGCTGGCAAGCAGCATGCCCACCTCGTCGGCAATCAGCTTTGACTCCCACGTGAAGGTTTCCTCGACATACGACCAGAGGCTGAATACACCCAGGAGCGTCCCGGTCGGAGCCACGATCGGGACTACCAGCATCGAGTTGAAATCTTCTTCCTGCAGTTCGCTGATGCTGACGAACCGCGGATCCTGCTGAATGTTTTTGTTAAGGACAACTGACTGCCGGGTAAGCCCCACCCAGCCGGTTACCCCCTCGCCGAGGCGAAGGGTGACCCTTCCAACTTGCTGGCTCTGCACTCCAGCGGTACCTGCACGCATAACAAGAACTTGTTCCTGTTCATCCCACAGGTAGACGAAAACCCCTGCTGAGTTTGTTGCCCTGGCAACCAGGTCCACTGCCCTTTGAGCAAGCGCGAGCGGATCGGGTCCTTCCATCATGAGCTGCGTGAGCTCAGACAGGGTATCTGCCCGGAGCTCTGCTATTTGGAGTTTTTGGCGATAGTCAGCCGGCAGGACCTCGTTCGGTTGCGGCGCCGCGGGCTCAGCAGGGGTATTCATCTTTTCAGCTTAGGAGGCTCATGCCCATGGAGGCCCGACTGAACTGCCTTGGCGCGTTGACGCCAATCCAGGCCGCCTCCTCCTCCGCGGATCCGATCCGGTACAAGGCGGCGTTGCGTTCCTCGGCAGCGTAGACCTGCACAAGTTCGCCTTCCGGCGGAAGCATCCCGTGTACCTGGACCTTTCGACCAAACTGCTCCGTCCATCCGTACGGAGCCTGTTCCAGTTCCATGGATTCGAAGCCGGCGAAGTATTCAGCCAGGGCTGCACCGTGCCGTTGCGCCTGAGTCCAACTCTCGAACCGCCGAAACGTTCCGTCCTCGGCCTGCCGTGCCGAAACGTCTCCGATAGCGAAGATCCCGTCAGCGATTTCACCGCTGGTCAGCAGCGCCTTCCCGTCGGCAGTGCAACGGACTCCGTTGGAAATGTCGAGGTCGCTGTAGGTCAGCCATTCAGTATTGGGCCGGGCGCCGACAGCGCTGATAACAAGGTCGGCGTGCAGGTCCAGGCCGCTGACCTGGACTGTCCATGCGGCATCGGTTTTCTGAATGGACTCCACAGCAACTCCAAAGTGGGTTACAACACCGGCCGAGTGCATCCATGCCTTTGCTTCTTCCCCCAGATGTCCTGAAAAGAAGCGCTGCATTGGTTGCGGAGCCAGATCCACTACGGTGACCGCAAGCCCACGCTGGGCCAGTGTGGAGGCGAGCTCCGCACCAATGGTTCCGGCGCCGATGATGATCGCACTGGCAGCCCCTGCATCCACGGCATTGCGCAGGGCGAGGGCATCCTCGGCGGTTCTCAGGCTGAGAACGCCTGCCGGCTCTTTTGGCAGTCTGATGGAACCGGCTCCGGATGCGATGACGACCGCGTCAGCCGCCACTTCTCCGAGCTTGTCCAGCAGAACAGTCCGCTTGTCAGGGAGCAGCCCGATCGCCTTTGCGTTGAGGATCGGCGTAGCCTCCGGCCACCACTCGGCCGGTTCGACGGAACCAGTGCCTAAAAGAAACTGCTTGGACAGCGGGGGCCGGTCGTAAGGCGCATTCGGGTCGGAATCTATGACGATAAATTCGCCTGCAAACCCAAGCTCACGGCTGCGTTCAATCAGCATCGCCGATGCAACCGAAGCGCCAATAATCGCGACCCGGTCTGGCAGATGTGTCACGACGCCGAAACCTCTGCGGCTTTTTCGCCGGCCTCGGTCGATTCCCGTTCAAGGATTGCCCGTTCAGGGCAGTTCCGGATGGCCTTGCGGACGTTCGGCTCGTCGCCGCTGTTTTCGCGGCCAGGAATGACGTGCGCATAGCCTTCCTCGTCGATCTCGAAGGTTTCGGGTGCCAGCGCCCAGCACCGGGCGTGGCCCTGGCAACGCCCTCCATCGACCCAAAGTTCTCCCATAGTGATCAAGCTCCAATCTTGAGGGTAAGCGGGCCGACGCCGTGCCACGGCTCGTCGTCATTCGCCCGTTCAAAGTGAGGGACAGCCTTCAGGAATTCCTCCATGGCAATAACCATCTCGGCGCGGCCAAGGTTCGATCCAAGGCACCGGTGGATACCGCCGCCGAAGGCCAGATGGCGGTTGTCTTCACGGTCAATCTTGATTTCATTGGGTTCTTCGTAGACCTCCGGGTCCCGGTTGCCCGCGCCGAAGACGAGCACGACGCGTTCCCCGGCCTTGATCTCCTGGCCACGGACAACTGTGTCTGCTTTTGCTGTGCGGGCCATGGCCTGGACCGGAGAAAGCGTCCGCAGGAACTCCTCGGCAGCTGTGGGGATCAGGTCCGGGTCTTCACGCAACTGCTGCTGGGCGTGCGGGTTGCCGGCAAGGTACCAAAGGGCGGACCGGATTGCCCAGGCGGTCGTATCCAGCCCGGCCAGGAAGAGCAGGTAGCAGTACGACAGCAGTTCTTCACGCGTGAGCTTCCGTCCCTTCACCTCCGCTTTCAGAAGCTGGGTGATCAGATCGTTGCTGGCCTCTGCTTCCGGTCCGGCCTTTTCCCGTTCGTCGAGAAGGCGGTCGAAGTAATCGTTGAGCTCGCGTCCGGCCGCGTAGGCCGTTTCAGGATGGGCCGTGCGCTCATAGATGATCTCATCGATCCACCGGTCGAAAATCGGCCAGTCCTGCTCCGGATATCCGGCCAGGCGGCTAAAGATGATTGTCGGCATCGGGCGGGCAAGCTTCGCCGAGACATCAACGACGTCGCCCGCCGCGAGGACCTCCTGGCAGAGCTGCCGGGCGGTCTCCCGCATTCCCGGGCCCAGCTTGGAAACATTCATGGGAGTGAACATCGGCAGCAGGATCTTGCGGAAGTCAGCGTGGGTCGGCGGATCGATGTCAATCGGGATAAGGGGGACATCGGTGCCGAAGGCAGGGAGGAGCATGGAGGGACCGACAGCGAAAGTGTCAGGATCCTGCTCTGCATTGAAGATGTCTTCGCTCTTGGTGATGTACCAAAAGCCCCCATACTTGTCGCTGTGACCGACAGGACCGTTGGCGAGCATGTCCTGGTAGTCGTCGAAAATGTTGTCGAGTGCCCGTCCGTGGAAGTCAAAGTCTGACTTGTTGTGGCTGAGCCCGCGCTCGGTTTCTGTGCTCATGAGAATTGCTCCTGAAGTAGTTGCTCTGACTGTGCGTGTGCCGCGGCCTTCTCCACGAGATCCACGAAGAGAGCCTTCTGGGCTTCGTCATAATCGACCATGTGTTCGGGATGCCACTGCACCCCGATCAGGCTGGCATCATCGGCTTCGATTGCCTCAATAACATCGCCTTCCCGTCCCACAATGCGAAGGGCTTTCCCGAGCCTTCCCAGGCCCTGGTGGTGGTAGCTGTTCACCGGGATGCTCAGGCCTTTAGCGATCCGGGCAAGTTCGGAATCAGGTTCCAGCTGCACCCTGTGCCACGGTTGGTGCGAAGGGTTGTCCTGCCAGTGCCCTCGGTCCGGGCTTACTTCCTGGACCAGGGTTCCGCCGCGAATGACGTTGACAAGCTGCATTCCCCGGCAGGTCGCCAGGACCGGTATGCCACGAAGCATGGCCTCGTTGTAAAGCTCGATCTCGAAATCGTCCCGGATATCGCAGACGTCATAGACCGTGTCGATCGGGTCCTCGCCATACAGTCGGGGGCTGATGTCGCCGCCGCCGGTGAGGATGAGCCCGTCGAACCCTTCAAGGGCCGCATCGGGGATTGTTGCCGTTGACGGAAGAATGGCAGGACGGCCGCCCGCGGCAAGGACGCCGTTGGCGTAGGCCATGTTCTGGACTGTTGAAGGCATCGGGCCGAAGGCGGTATCGACGGTTTGCCGAGCCGCTGAAATGGCAATAAGGGGCGCCCTCATGTCAGTAAACCAGCCAGCCACCGTCGACGTGGATGGTGGTACCGGTCACCCAGCTGGCCTCGTCGCTGGCCAGGAACGCGACGGCGTTGGCAACGTCGGACGGGCGGCCGATACGTCCGAGCGGCGTACGGTCAAGGAGGAACTTCACGGCCTCTTGGTTCTCCAGCACGGACTTGGTGAACGGGGTCTCGATGAAGCCCGGGGCAACAGCATTGACGCGGATCTTGGAAGCCGCGGTTTCGATGGCCAAAGCCTTCGTGAACATCAGGAGTGCACCCTTGGAAGCGTTGTAATGCACCTGGGGGTGCCCGCTGCTGGCGATGACGATATGGGCCTCGACTGATGTGATGTTGACGATGGCGCTGGTTGAATCGTCGCCTCGGGCGGCGGCGCCCTTCTCCAGCAGCGGACGTGCAGCCTGGCTGACCAGGAACGGGCCTGTGGAGTTCACGGCGAAGACCTGGTCCCATTCGGCAACGCCGAGGTCATCGAAGTTGCTGCCCTTGACGATGCCTGCGTTGTTGACGAGGGTGTCGAGCCGGCCGAACTTGGCATCGATCTCGGCCATGCCGCTGCCGACCGAAGCCTCGTCGGCGACGTCCATAACAACAGGAACCATTTCCGGGTGCTGGCCAACCAGGCGCTCGAGCGCGGCCTCGTCACGGTCGAGGGCTACGACGGTAGCGCCCTCCTTGAGCAGCTTTTCTGCGATGGCAAGGCCGTTTCCGGACGCGGCTCCGGTGACTGCGGCGATCTTTCCGGGGTGAGTAGTCATTGGGTGTTTCTTCTTTCTTGGTAAGGAAAATGGTGGATTGAACGCTTCTCAGCGCTGCACTGGGCGCTAGATTCGTTCCAGGTAACGTGCGATTTCGAAGTCGGTGACACTGGTCTGAAGCTTGCGGAGCTCCCAGCGCCTCGTCTGGACGTAGTGCGTGACGAAGGTTTCACCGAAGTACTCCTTGGCGACCTCGCTCTTCTCGAACTGTTCGATGGCCTGGCCGAGTGTTGCGGGGAGCTCCTTTACCTGGTGTCCCTCCTCCAGGGCGTATGCGTTGCCTACCACCCGCTTGGGAGCGGTCATCTTTGTGTCCACGCCGTGCAGGCCGGCGGCGATGCTGGCAGCGATGACCAGGTAAGGATTGGCGTCAGCGCCAGGTACCCGGTTTTCGATGCGCGCAGCACTGCCCGTTGACGGGATGGACCTGATGGCAACCGTACGGTTGTCCAGGCCCCAGGTGGCGCTGGATCCGGCCCATTGCCCGCCTTCGGTCCGCTTATAGGAGTTGATGGTGGGCAGGTAGAGGGCGGTAAGCTCCGGCGCCGTCTCGACGACGCCCGCCAGGTAGTTGTACCCGACGGCGCTCAGCTCGCCGGGCTCCTCGGCATTGGCGAAAGCTGACTTGCCGGATTCCGGATCCCAGAGACTCTGGTGCATGTGCCCGGAGGAGCCGGCCCACTCCGGGTTGATCTTGGCCATGAACGATGCCGTGTAGCCGGCTTCAGCTGCGACCTCCTTGACGGTGGCCTTAAGCCGGAGGGCGTTGTCCGCGGCTGCGAGAGCATCCGAGTAGTGGATGTTCATCTCGAACTGGCCCGGGCCGTTTTCGCTGTTGCTGGCCTCGATGAAAATACCCTGCTCAGACAGGCGGCGGCGGATCTCGCCGATGAGGAACTCGGTGCCTGTGTCCCTGACGAGGCTGTAGGTGTGGCTGCCAGCCGTGATGGGAGTCAGGTCACGCCAGCCGTTGGCGGCAAGCTCGGTTGGAGTCCCCTTGAACAGGTAAAACTCGAACTCGTAGGCGCAGACCGGCGAGTAACCGAGGTCTTCGGCTTTCTTCACAACCCGCTTAAGAATGCTCCGGGGACAGATCGCCGCCGGCTCGCCGGACATTTCGTAGGCATCGCAAATGACGGATGCGACCCCAGGTTCCCCCGGAACAACCTTCAGGGTGTTGAGATCCGGCAGCAGGGTCACGTCAGGGTAGCCCGAGTCCCACCCCGTGTAGCTGAGATCAGAAATGATCTCATCCTGAATGTCCCAGCCGAAGATGATGTTGCAGATGTTTGTGCCGCGCTCAGCGACACTTTCCAGGAAGTACCGGGCGGGGATGCGCTTGCCGCGCCACACACCGTCCAGGTCCACGACGCCCACTTTGAAGGTTTTGATGTCGTTTTCGGAGACGAACTTTTGCAGTTCGTCGTGGGCTGACCCTGCGGCGGTTTTATCCTGCATGTCGATTGCCTCGAGTTCTTGGAGGTCCTCCGGGACCTGTGTGATCGGATTCACTGTGTACCTCTTTATCCTCATTGATATCGGTTACTAAAGACACTAAATGCGGGGTCTCGCGGGCGTATGTGCAAAGTGCACATCATGATTGCCGGCTACATGCATTCGGTAAGCCACGTCACATTTGAGACCGCGTCCCTGCACTCAGGCCAAGGCTTTGTTGTGTTCCTGCCCGGTTCCAGGGGTGCGAAAATCCCCGGAACCGAGCGGGCAGGCAGGCTTAGTAGACGTCCTTGACGTAACGTCCTTCGCCTTTCATGGACTGCAGGTAGTCGTGCGCCAATTCGGGCGTCATTCCACCGTGGCTGATGAGCACGGCCAGCAAGGCTTCGTCAACGTCAGGTGCTATCTGTTTGCCGCCGCACACGTAGACCGAAGCACCGCCCGACAGCCAGGCAAAAACGTCTTCACCTTCCTCGCGGATCCTGTCCTGGACGTAGACCTTGCCCTGTTGATCCCGGGAAAACGCCAGGCTGAGCCGGTCCAGCACTCCATTGGTCTGCAGTTCTTCCATTTCATCCTGATAGAGCCAGGACGGCTTCTCGTGACGGTCCCCGAAGAGCAGCCAGTTCCGTCCCCGGGCCTGTGAGACTTCGCGCTCACGAAGGAAGCCGCGGAACGGGGCAATTCCGACGCCTGGGCCGATCATGATCACATCAGTTGAGCTGTCGTCGGGCAGGTGGAACTCGTGGGCCGGCAGCGGGAACACTTTCATGGCCGTCTTGGTTTCCGCGGCGGACTGGAGGAAACCGCTGCAAGCGCCCGAATGCCGGCGCCCGGCAGCCTCGTACCGCACGGAAGAGACCGTCAGGTGGACACGGTCACCGTCAGCAAGTGGACTGGATGCGATGGAGTAAGACCGGTGCTGCAAAGGCCGCAGCATTGGGATGAACTCGTGCGGATCAACATCTGTTGATCTCGTTTCCTGCAGGACGTCCAGCATGTCCCGTCCCCACAGCCAATTCTCCAACGCCAGGCGATCACCGGACTCGACGAGGTTCCGCACGGGATGATCGGGCGCGAGATCTTCAACCAGCCAGGCCACGATGCCCAGATGAGGCAGCCGAAGCTCATAGTCGTTTTGGAGGGACTCGCGTACTGTCTTGCCGTCGTTACCGAACACCTCGCTTCCCTCGAGGCCCAGAAAGGCGAGGAGGTCATCGACGAGCTCGCCGGAGTTGGCCGGGATTACGGCGAGTGAGTCACCCGGCCGGTAGTTGCGGCCGTCGCCGCTGACCTCCAGCTCATAGTGCCAGACCTCTTTTTCAGACTCCGGAGCGCTCAGGAGGCGGGCCTCGACGACAGTGGCCGTATCAGGTTCCCGGCGGGTGGTTTTGGGCTGCTCAGCGGGCGTTGTTCCCGGGGCGGAGGAGGCTTGCGGGGTTTTGCCTGGCTTCTTGGGAACAACTGTCTTGAAGGTCTCAAGCATGCCCTTGATCCACTTGCCCGACGTCAGGTCATAGTCGACATCGCAGTCAAGGCGGTCAAGGATCCGCTTGCCGCCGAGTTCGCCAAGACGTGTGTCAAGGTCGATGCCGGCCTTGCAGAAGTCTTCGTACATCGAGTCGCCAATGGCAAGGACCGCGAAGGGCACATCCTCAAAGAGGTCTGCGCCAGCGCTCTGAAGTTGATCCCAAAACGGTTGCGCGTTATCGGGCATGTGGCCGTTGTCGTGTGTGGCGGTAACGATCAGCAGCCGGTCCTTGCGCGCCGCATCTTCGGGGGTGAGCATGTCCAGGCTCATCAGCTCGGCTGCATAGCCCTGGGCGTTTGCCTTGTCCACGATCTTGGATGCCAGGAATTCTGCGTTCCCGGTCTGGCTGCCGTAAAGCACGCTCAGGGTCTGCACAGCACTGTCTGTTGCACCGGAAACTTCGGAAGAGATGCCTTGGTCGGTGCGGACCAGTTCCCCTGTCTCAGTTGTCACGATCAGTCCTTACAAAGACGGTTTTGAGTTCGGTGTAGGCCTCGATGGCTGCCTGGCCCAGTCCGCGGCCGATGCCGGACTGCTTGAAGCCGCCGAAGGGCGTTTGCATCCGGATCGAAGAGTTGGAGTTGACGGACAGAGCCCCGGACTCCACTCCCCGTGCTGTCCTGAGTGCCTGGCCTACATCGTTGGTCCAGATGGAGCCGCTGAGCCCGTAGATGGAGCTGTTTGCCAGGGCGATGGCTTCTTCCTCGGTGTCAAAGGGGATGACCGAGGCGATGGGGCCGAAGATCTCATCAGTTGCCACCCGGCTCTTGGGGTCCGGCGCAATAACGATCCGCGGTGCCATCCAGAAGCCGGGACCCTCCGGTGCCTCGCCTGCGGTGACAACGTTCAGTCCGTCACCGAGGAAGCTGGACACGGATTCGCGGTGGCTGGCCGATACCAGAGGGCCGAGATTTGTTGTGGCATCGAGCGGGTTACCGATCTTCAGGGCGCGGGTCGTTTCGATGAACCCTTCAACGAACTCGTCGAAGACTCCCCGCTGAACGAGAAAACGGCTGCGGGCGCAGCAGTCCTGACCAGTGTTGTCGAAGACAGACATAGGCGCCGCCTGGACGCACTTTGCAAGGTCTACGTCGTTGTAGACGATGCTGGCGGACTTGCCACCCAGTTCGAGGGTGACCCGTTTCATCGTCTTGGACGCTGCCTGGATAATCGACCGGCCGGTTTCGGTGGAACCGGTGAAACTGACCTTGTTAACGCCGGGGTGTTCGGCAAGGGCGTTACCGACGCGTGCCCCAGAGCCGGTGAGGACCTGCAGCGCGTCGCCGACGACGCCCAGTTCGTTCACGATTTGGCCAAGACGGACAGTGGACAGCGGGGTGAGGGCCGCAGGCTTAACGATTACGGCGTTGCCGCAGGCGAGGGCAGGTGCGATACCCCATGACGCGATCGGCAGAGGGAAGTTCCACGGGGAGATGACGGCTACGACGCCCATCGGCTCACGGAAGGTCATGCTGATGCCACCGTCGACGGGAATGGTGTCGCCGAGGATCTTGTCGATAATGCCCGCGTAGTACTTGAAGCATTCGGCTACTCCGAGCACTTCCTGCCGGGCGGCGGCCAGCGGTTTGCCCACGTCGGTTGATTCGAGCAAGGCCAGCTCGTCGGTGTGCGCGATGACAGCGTCCGCGATGGCCCAGAGGGCGTCACGGCGTTCGGCGATAGGCTTCCGCGCCCAAATGCTCTGCGCCTTCCGGGCACGCTCGACGGCCGCGTCAACCTCAGCCAAGTCGTACGAAGGGACTTCACCAATCAGTTCCTCTGTAGCGGGGTTGTAAACGGAAATAATGCTGCTCATACTCGGGTGCTCCTTCAGGAGAGTGGATTTCGTCAAAGATTCCTAGTCCCATGTGGAGTCTGGGAAGCTCCGTTGGTATCGAGCATGCCCGGGCTCCGGCCAGGGAGCGAGTGCGACGGGCACCACATCGATGTCAGGCATGTGCAACCTGCACACCGGGGTGACATGCGCCAAAACTGTGCATTGCGACCATGAGCGGTGGGGATAGTGTGCAGAGCTGACACAGCAGCGTGTAAGGAGCGACTTTAGGCTGTAACCCAGTTCACAGCAGCCGTGGCAAGGGGGCCACGACTGCAGTTGGATTTCAGCGGTGCTACTCATTTTCGCCCTGTCGAAAGCATCGTGAAATGACTAGGCTTCAAACGTCCGGGAGGGACGAATGGCAACTAATAATGTTCAATTTGAGCCGGTGGATGCCGGACCCAACGGACTCCTGACCCCCGACAAGTTACTCGGCCGCGGGCTAGGTGTCGGATCAATCGTGTTCATGGTTGTGGCTGGTGCCGCACCGATGACAGCTGTCGTGGCCGGCTGGCCTGTGGTGGTATCTGCCTCGGAAAGCACGGGCGGTCCACTGTTCTTCCTCATCGCCACGGCGATCCTGTTTCTGTTCGCGATTGGCTTCACGCGTATGACGCCGTTCGTGAAAAATGCGGGGGCCTTTTACTCCTACATACAGACTGGCCTCGGCCGGGGCATGGGGCTAGGGGCTTCCACCTTTGCACTGGGTACTTACCTGCTCCTGTTTCTTGCGCTGTGTTCATACTTGGGATCAGCGGCCCAGACCACTGTTCACGATCTGGGCGGCCCGGATCTGCCTTGGTGGCTGTGCAGTCTGGTGCTGATGGCGATCTGCGGTGCTCTTGCGTACCGGGACGTCGAGCTCTCCGCCAAGGTGCTGGGTGTGGTCCTGGTCATTGAAACGGTCGTTCTGTTGGCAGTAAACATCGGGGTGGTTGTCCACGGCGGTGCGGAAGGTTTGAGCGGTGACTCACTGTCCCCCGCCCGTCTGGGTGAAGGTGTCCCGCCGCTGGGCGTCATGTTTGCCTTCTTCTCATTCATTGGTTTTGAGGCCACCGCTGTTTTCCGCAACGAAGCGCGTGACCCCGACCGCACAATACCGCGCGCAACGTACATCGCCGTCCTCGCTGTCGGCATCTTCTACACGTTCACCGCATGGGCCATGCAGGCCGGTATCGGTGACAGCAACATCGTTGAAGTGGCTACGAATGATCCCACCAGCATCGTGGTCGGTTTGGCCGCGAAGTACGTCTCCCCTGTCCTGGCAACTCTCCTTCAAGTCTTCCTGATCAGCAGCCTCTTCGCCTGCATTCTCACGTTCCAGAACGTGCTGACGCGCTACCTGTTCACCCTCGGAACGCAGGGCGTGCTCCCCTCCGGGCTTGGCACGGTCCATCCCCGACACCGAGCTCCTTCCAGGGCCTCGTTGACTGTGTCGGTCGTGGCAATTGCCCTGCTTGGGGTCGAGGCGCTCCTCGGGCTAGACCCGGTGACGCAGGCGTACACCTGGTTTTCGGGATCAGCAACACTCGGCGTGGTGGTTCTGATGGCCCTCACGTCATTCTCGGTGCTCGTGTTCTTCCGGAGAAAGGCAACAGGAAAGCTGTGGGCCACGCTGTTTGCTCCCGCTCTTGCTGTGATCGGTCTCGGCGCGATTGTCTTCCTGGTCGTGCAGAACTTTGGGCTTCTTGTCGGCGGTGACCTGGCTGCAGGCATCCTGCTAACGGTCATGGGAGCCCTGTTTGTCGGCGGTTTGGTGACCGCACTGGTGATGCGCTCAAAACGGCCCGAAGCATACGCCGCGCTTCTGCCCCCGGTATCAAGCCAGGAGCACGAACCGGCCAAAAGCGAGAACTGCGCTACGGCGGAAAACAAGAGCTAACCCCCCGGGATTCCGGACTCGTGCCGGGCCCGAGGCACTGCTGTGGTGACCTCCAGAACGACGTCACCACAGCAGTGCCGAACCCGTTGATCTCTGATCACCCCACTTCTGGTCATACCTGACGGGGTCAACTCGATGGCCCGGCCTGCATCTTCTGAGGCCTGTGCAACACCGCCGGACCTCCACTGAGGCAAGCGACCATCTATCAGCCCTGGTACAAACGCCTCAGAAGGCTCGCCAGGACAGTAAAGGAGTATTCCATTTCTGAGAGCGCTCTGTTGAAGCAGACCATTGATAAGACATACCCGGTGGTCACCCATGGCCGGGGGGTCTACTTGTATGACTCAGCCGGTCTGCAGTACCTGGACGGGTGCAGCGGGGCCATGACTGCAAACATCGGCCATGGCGTAGAAGAAGTTGCAGAGGCGATGAAGGCGCAGTCATGCCGGGTGGCCTTTACTTACCGAACCCAGTTCACGAATGTGCCCGCCGAGGCCTTGGCAAGGCGGCTCACCGATCTGGCACCGGGAGACCTTGACTGGGCATTCTTCGTCAACAGCGGATCAGAGGCGTCCGAGTTCGCCATCCGGACAGCAGTCAGCTACTGGCGCGAAAGGGGGCTCCCGGGCAAAGTCAAAGTTCTCGGCCGGAACATCAGCTATCACGGCATGACCATGGGAGCCCTGTCAATGTCGGGACATGCAGCACGCCGCCCCGACTACGGGCCGTTGTTGCATGCGTTCTCCTTCGCCCCGCCGGCCTACGCGTATCGCTTCGCGCAGCCGGGCGAGAACGAAGAAGCATACGCGCTGCGGGCTGCGCAAGCCTTCGAAGATGCCATTCGGAACGAGGACCCTGGCACGGTCGCAGCAGTGATCGTGGAACCGATCGTTGGAGCCGCCGGCGGGGTCCTGACGCCTCCGGCTAGCTACCTCTCCCGGTTGCGCGAAATCTGTGACCGGTTGAATGTGCTGCTGATCATTGATGAGGTCATCACGGGCGTCGGGCGGACGGGAGATTGGTTTGCGAGTTCCTACGAGAACGTCGTCCCGGACCTTCTTCTCATCGGTAAAGGATTAAGTGCCGGTTATTCCCCTGTTGCCGGCGTCCTGCTCCGAGGCCATGTTGTCGAGGCGCTCAGGGAAGGCAGCGGTGTCGCTCCGTTCGGGCACACCTTTTCGGGGAATCCCCTGGGGGCAGCCACCTGCCTGGCGGTCCTGGACTTCATGGAACGCCGGAACGTCCTTGCAAACGTCCGGCAGCGGGGGAAGCAGCTCAAAGAAGGACTGCTCTCCCTGGCAGCCAGGTACCACTGCATGGCCGATGTCCGTGGCCGGGGCCTGCTGTGGGGCTTCGAGTTCGTTACGGACCAGGAAAGCAAGCAGGCGCCCGATCCTGCGCTCGGAGCGGCCAACACCTTCGTGCAGGAATGCCTCGCCCAGGGGCTTATTGTCTATCCGGCAGGCATTGCTCCGCTGAACAACGCGGTGATCCTGTCCCCGCCCTTGGTGATCAGCGAAGAGGAGACCCGGGTACTGCTGGCGAAGCTGGAGGAAGCCCTTCGCGCCATGGAACACCATGTTGAGCGGTGGGCCGCTGTGGATGACAGCCGGAGCGGATCCCGAGTTGGAAGCGGAAGCTGTCTTTAATCCCTGTCATTCCACCATGTGCCGACGCTGGTCACCTTGCACATAGTGGCCGTAAAGGCTGTTCCCTCCACACACTTTTGAAACTCTGCCAGGGCCGAAGATGGTCGAAGCGATCCATCTGCAAATGCCTAAACCCTCAAGGAAGCCAAGTGCCTACACCCATTCTTGCCGCCGTACTGGAAAAGCCCGGAACACCTCTCCAGATCCGCGAGCTGCTGCTGGATGATCCGGAGGACCATGAGGTCCTCATCCGGACGGAGCGAGTTGGCCTTTGCCACAGCGATCTGCACTACCTGAAGGGGGCCCTGGATATCTCCCTGCCGGCGGTCCTCGGACATGAAGTCGTAGGCATTGTCGAGCGCGTCGGCTCCGGCGTCACAAGAATTAAGACTGGAGACCGCGTCGTAACAACCGTAACCCCGTCCTGTGGCGCTTGCCGCAACTGCATCAGCGGGCGCCCGACCCAGTGCGAACGGGTCGACTCGATGCGTGAGCGGCAGCGGCCCAGACTCATCTCACATGATGGATCAAGCGTCGAGTCGCTCGGCGGTATCGGCGCATTTGCGGAGGCCTTCCTGGTGAAAGAGGCATCCGTTGCAGTGGTCGGCTCTGACCTGCCTCCCCAGGTGGCATGTCTTCTCGGTTGCTGCATCAGTACAGGAGTCGGCGCGGTCATTCACGGCGCAAAAGTAGGGCCAGAGGATACTGTCGCCGTAATCGGCTGCGGCGGCGTCGGAATAGCCGCCATCCAGGGTGCAAGGCTGGCTGGGGCTCGACGGATCATTGCCATTGACGCCGTGCCCGCGAAGCTGGAGCTCGCCCGCAACTTCGGTGCCACGGACACAGTTCTCTCATCACCTGACCCGACAGAAACACTCATCCAGGTCCGGTCACTTCTTCCCCAGGGTGTTAGCCATGCAATCGAGGCGGTCGGCCGCAGTGAGACAGCGGAACTCGCCTTTTCGCTCCTGAGCCCGAACGGAACCGCCAGCATACTCGGTCTCATGCCCACCGGGTCCGAACTGCGTATCCCCGCAGATGCACTCATCTACGGCGACCGACACCTCCAAGGCGCGTACATGGGTGCGAACAGGTTCCTCAGCGATGTCGACATGTTCACCGACCACTACCTGAACAATCGGCTGGATCTCGATGGAATGGTTACCAAAGAGCTGCCCTTCGACCGCATCAACGAGGGATTCGAAGCGATGGCGGATGCGTCGACGATCCGCGTCGTGCTGAACATGACCAACAGGCAATCGTGATCCAGATAACTGCGTAGATCGTTGCGGCGTCGGCCTGGTTACCGGTGATCGCGATCTTGCTTTGCGCCACAGCCGGGCCGGAACGAACGTTAGGCCGCTGCACAGCCTTCCGAACATGAACAGCAAACATCGGGGGCCAGCCCCTGCCGTCACTGGTTATGGACGACAAAACCCACAAACGAAACCAGAGGAGCAACCCTTAAATGACTGAAGGACTAGCCCAACTGACTGATATTGCCCCCGACCTCGTCGAGCAACGCTCCTTTGTCAATGGCACATGGCTGCAGCTCGAGGAAAACGGCCGCTACCTTACCAACCCAAATACTGGCGAACCCCGGCAGCCGATGCGCAAGACCGCAAAGGATGATGTCGAGCGGGCACTCGCGGCAGCAGCGACCCTTCACAGGTCCGGGAAACTTGAAGACATCAAACTCCCGGACCGCCTTGAGCTCTTGACGAAGGTAGCCGCGTCCCTCGATGCGAAGAGCGAAGAAGTCGCCCTCCAGGACAGCATCAACACCGGGGTTCCTATCCGCACCACCCGCCTGATTGCCGGTGCACTGGGTGACAGAGTCCGCGGAACTATTGCTGAAGCGGAACAGCTTGGTGAATCGGAGACCCTTGACCATGCCAGGTCTGTGGTCATCCTGCGCAAGCCCCTCGGCCCAGCCCTCATCGTCGGCCCCTGGAATGCCCCAACGTTCACCGTGGTCGGCAAGGTGGCGGCAGCCATGGCGGCCGGTTGCCCCGTCATCCTCAAACCCTCCGAGAACGCCCCCAGCGGTTGCCAGCTCTTCGCTGAGGCGATCGTGTCTGCCATGACCGAACTGGGATACCCGGGCGCCGCGTTTCAGCTGATTCATGGGAATTCGGAGACAGGAGCACTGCTGACATCGGACCCCAGGATCGAGGCTCTTTCATTTACGGGTGGCGATTCCGCAGGCCGGACGGTTGCGCAGGCTGCCGCGTCCAACCTGGCGGTCATGCAGATGGAGCTCGGATCCAACAATCCCGTGATCATTCTGAATGACGCCGACGTCAGCTCGGCGGCGCGGTCCATTGTGCAGGGCATGACGCGTCTCAACGGCCAGTGGTGTGAGGCGCCAGGCAAAGTACTGGTTGACGAGTCGATTCACGACCGTTTCGTTGAAGCTATGAAGTTTGAACTCAGTAAGCTTCGGGTCGGAAACGCCTTGGATGAGTCGACGCAAGTGGGTCCCCTGGCATTCCAGCGGCAGCGTGATGGCTTGAAAGCCTCAGTGAATCGGCTCCTCGAGCTGGGGGGAAAGCTCGTCACTGGCGGCGAGCTGCCGGGTCTTGACGGCTGGTTCATGGCACCGGGGATGATCGTCGGATGTGCCGCCGAGGCCGCCACGGAAGAGCTTTTCGGGCCGCTGGTAACGGTACATCCGGTGCATTCGGTCGAGGAGGCACTTGCCCATGCGAACGGCCCCGCAACCGGCCTGGATGCCTACGTATTCGGTGCCAATGAAGCAAGGGCCATCGAAGTGGGATCCCGTATTCGTGCCGGTGAAGTCCGCATCAACGGCACATTCATGAGCGACCTCGCCGGCAGTTCACGCCAGAGCTTTTGGGGCACCAGCGGTATCGGTGGCCACGGTCCGCAGTATGGCGTCCGCTTCTTCACCGGCGACCGCGTGGTTGGCGTGGACAGGACGGATTCCCCGCTCTAGGCGCCATATCCGACCCCAACAAGCGTAGGCCAGGCCCCGTGGGGGCCTGCGACAAACAGTCCGGGAACGTGACGCGTGGCTAAGACGGGGGTCCGCGTCCTCTCGGGAAAGCAGCAGGCCAGAGCCTGGCAACATGAGACGAGAAAGTCCTTCAATGACAGATACTTCAACGACAGATACGGTGCGGTTTTCACCGCTGAGTTTCCTTGAGGACGCCACAGCGGCGATCCCGGCCTATGGAAGCGACCTGGTCGATTTCCGTAGGGAAATGCACGCCGATCCTGAAGTCGGCCTGTATCTGCCCCGCACCCAGGCCCGGGTCCTTGAGGCACTCAAGGGACTCGACCTCGAAATAAGCCTGGGAAAAGCAGCCTCGTCCGTGGTTGCGGTACTACGCGGCGGGGCCACCCAGGCCCCCGTCGGGAGCCGTCCCACTGTACTGCTCAGAGGTGACATGGATGCCCTTCCTGTGGCAGAAAAGACGGGAATACCCTTTGCCTCGACTAATGGAGCGATGCATGCCTGCGGTCATGACCTGCATACAGCGGGCCTGATTGGTGCCGCCCGGTTGCTTTCGTCCGTACGTGACAGCCTGACCGGTGACGTCATCTTCATGTTCCAACCGGGGGAGGAAGGACATGAGGGGGCCCGCATCATGCTGGAGGAAGGCGTTCTTAACGCAGCCGGCAGGCGACCGGATGCTGCCTACGCCTTGCATGTCGTTTCGGACATCCCGTCAGGCGTGTTCACGACCCGTGCCGGCTCCTACATGGCTGCCTTCGGAGATCTGTCCGTCAAGGTTATCGGGCGTGGCGGGCACGGTTCACGCCCCTTCCAAGCTCTGGATCCCATACAGGTAGCTGCTGAAATGCTTGGCGCGCTCCAAACGTACATCACCCGGCGATTCAACGTTTTTGATCCCGTGGTACTGTCCGTGGGCCAATTCCATGGCGGTTCCGCCTCTAATGTCATACCTGATTCGGCGGAATTCAGGGCCAGCGTCAGGTCTTTCAGCCCCGGTGTCGAAGCGCGGCTCGCACAGGAGTTGCCGGATCTCATCCGGCAACTGGCGACTGCTCATCAACTGACAGCCGAGGCAACGTTCACTCCGGTTATGCCGGCCACCGTCAATCACGAAAGTGACGCCGAACTCTGGGGCAGGACCGCACGGACGTTCTTCGGAGAGCACCGGTTCGTGCCCAGCCCGTCCCCCAGGACCGGCTCTGACGATTTCTCCCGTGTCCTCGTGGAGGTCCCAGGAGCGTACGGGCACCTCGGAGCTGGGTCTCCAGATATCGACCCCATGGAGTGGGCCCCCATGCACTCGCCCAGGGCAGTGTTTGACGACAGTGTCCTCGTCGACCAGACACAATTTATGGCGGGCGTGGCGCTTGGAAAGCTCCAGGAGTTGGAGGTCCTGGGGTAGCCCCGGGCGCAGCTCGGAGGGCTTCCGGAGCGGCCCACGCCTCACTTGAGGCAGCGGACCTAGCAGGACCGGTCTCGAAGCCCCGAATGGATGGCAGTTCAACCACTATCAGATTGGTACACCCAACGTGACGTCAGCGCCCCATCCGGGTCCTGTCACAATAGAGTCCTCTTCTTTCCTTCCTGACAAGGACACGAGTGGGTCCTGGAATGCAATCTGACACATGGGGGCGAAGACGTTCTCCCCTTTGGAGCGCACAGCCCACCCATGGACCACTTCCGCCTTACCCCTGGCACCCGTGGCGCAAGCTGCTAACTCATGCCTACCATCCTTCTTACCGTTGGCCCGGTCGTCCTGGCGGGGTCGATGCAGGCGTGCGAAAGAATGTGCCGAGGCCCAGGGCTGATGGAGTTCAGTACCATCTGAAGACCAGACACTGTTAGCAATAGGGGTGGGTCCGAGAACGTTGCCTCATATGACCAATGAACCCCTCCGTGACTGATCAGGACCCATCTCACTAGATCTGACCGTCTTGCCGGAGACCGCCGCCCAGGCGAGGGCAGCAGCTCGGCCGGGCTCGTGCAGGCGCTGCATCCGCGATGAAAGTCACGAGCACGTTTTGACTGCAATTCAGCCACCGCTCGCGCCTTCACGCATGCATGGTTAAGGACATAGACCCGGTGGGCCCGTCAGCAACATGTGGTGCCCGCCAGCGGCAGCGACTTCCAAAGCGCGGCGCGCTTCCGACTGCCCTGCAACATCGCAAAGATCCGGAACCGGGACGCCGTCACTGCCGTGTTCATCCGCCGGCTCCGTGTCCAAGGGATCGTAATCAAGGGCGAGGTCCTTGGGATCGGCCCCGTAGTCGAAAGCGAGCCTGGCCAACGTCTTGTATCCGCGCACATTCGCCCCCGGAACCAAGGATGCCTCAGCAACATTCGCTTCAGCGACCACGACGTCCGGGAACCCGGCCTGAACAGCGGCCATGACCGCTGGAAGCAGCCCCCGAACAGGCCGGAGCCTGCCATCAAGTCCCAGCTCCGCGATAAACACGGTACCGTCCACCGAACGGATGTCATCGGCGGCGCGGAGGACAGCCATGGTGATAGCCAAATCGAAACCAGAGCCCCGTTTAGGCAGGGACGCCGGGATGAGATTCGCCGTGATCTTCCGCCGGCTCAAGGGGATACCGGAATTCTGTGCGGCCGAGCGGATTCTCTCCTTGGCCTCATTCAGGGCCGCGTCAGGCAGTCCAAGGATCACGAAGTTCGGCAGGGTCTGGCCGATATCCGCTTCGACTTCCACCATGTGTCCGTTCAGCCCAACCAATGCCACACAATAGCTGCGCCCCACGCCCATCTAACCCACACCCCGCAGGTGTTCAAGAACAGGATCCCCAACGCCGTCGGCCACCACCGCGACAACGTCCACGCGCCACCGCCGAAGCGTTAACTCGTGGTCCCTGCTCCACGCCGATGCCAGCCTATGAAGCCGCGCCAACTTGGCCGCACCAACTGCTTCAAAGGGATGACCATAATCCAAGCTGCTGCGCGTCTTCACTTCCGCGACCACCAGGGTATCGCCCTCAATGGCCACAATATCGATTTCACCCTCTGCACACCGCCAGTTGCGGTCCACAATCCGGATACCCTGGTTCTCCAGGAACTCAGCCGCCAGGGCCTCACCATTTTGGCCCAGTATGTCCTTTGCTCGCACGAGCATCACCTCCGTCCACCAGCATTCAGGCTGGCAACGGACTCGGACACTGCCCTACGGCGCTATGTGGGCAACTCCCGCCAAACGGGGCAATGTGGAGGACAAGTAGGAGGCAACGACCCAACCACCTGCGCTGCTAGTTACCGAGATCGCCCAAGTCCCCAAGACCGCCATCCTTCGGCAAGGACAAATCCTCGCTCCGAGGCAGCTCCTCCACGTTGACGTCCTTGAACGTGATCACCCGGACGTTCTTCACAAACCGGGCCGACCGGTAGACGTCCCATACCCACGCGTCCTGCAATGTCAGGTCAAAGTAGACTTCCCCGTCAGCGCTTCGGGCCTGCAAATCAACGTGGTTGGCAAGGTAGAACCGCCGCTCGGTTTCGACAACGTAGCTAAACAAACCGACCACGTCCCGGTACTCGCGGTAGAGCTGAAGCTCCATGTCGGTCTCATAGTTCTCAAGGTCCTCGGCGCTCATGGTTCCATCTTGCACTATCTCCGCAGCACCACGCGCCATTCAGTGCAGTGACGTGAAACCGGATCAGGTCAGGTGCCAACTGGTCCGGTGGTAGGTGCTCGGACCCTTCGAACGAATGACCTCCCTGTGGGCAGACGTAGCGTAGCCCTTGTTCACGTTCCAGCCGTAGGCCGGAGCCTCTTCATGGAGATCGACCATAATCCTGTCGCGGGCCACCTTGGCCACCACACTTGCAGCGGCCACGCTGAGGCAGCTCATGTCGGCCTTGATACGAGTGTGCACCGGCGCCTCACACCACGGCCCACCGGCTGCCGTATCGAACAGGGAGGCTTGCGGGTCCGGGGAGAGCCAGTTGTGGCTACCGTCAAGGAGCACGACGTCGGGGCTGATGCCCGCCTCAACAATGTCGAACCACGCCCGGGTGCCTGCCAGGCGGAGGGCTGCAATGATGCCGATGTCATCGATCTCGCGAGCGGAAGCGTGCCCTACGGCGCACGCCACAGCCCACTCCCGGACCATGGGTTCGAGTCGCTCACGGTCTTCGGGCTTCAATAGTTTGCTGTCGCGAACATCCGCCAACAGGCCATGGGTTTCAAGATGGACGACGGCGATGCCCACCGTCACGGGACCTGCCAAGGCTCCCCTGCCTACCTCGTCAACGCCTGCCAGCAAGGTAACGCCGGGTGCAAGGAAGGATCGCTCGGTATCTAATGTGGGAACGCCGACCGGGGCCTTCTTCTTCAGCGGTGCTTTCTTTTTGGCCGCCGTCGTGGCGGCCGGTGTGGACGCCCTTTTGGCCACGGGTTTCGCTCCGCCCGGGGACTTGGCCGTGGTGTGGGTTTGGGTTGGTGCCGGCATTGAAACTACTTGGCCGCGGGAACGTTGCGGAAGACGTTCGGGTAGTTGTCGAGTACCGTCCAACGGCTAAAGGGCCATGCGATGATCGTGGCTTTTCCCTCGACGTCGGAAATGTTCACGAAGCCGCCGTTGGTTTGCGCGTGGCTCCGTGAATCGGCGGAGTGGTTGCGGTTGTCGCCCATCACCCAGACCTTGCCGGCGGGGACTACGACGTCGAACGGGTTCGGCTGGGGCACCTCGGCGGGGTTGATGTAGGTCTCGTTCAGCGGGACCCCGTTGACGCTGACCCGACCCTGTGCGTCGCAGCAGGTCACGTGATCGCCGGGCAACCCGATGACCCTCTTGACCAAGTGTTGTTCGTTGTCGTCCGGCATGAGCCCCACGAACACCAGGCTTTCTCCCACCCAATCCAAAGGGCCTGGGGCCTTCTTCGGCAACGGTGCCAGCCATCCCTGTTCGTCCTTGAACACGATGACATCCCCGTGGGACAAACCAAAAGCCTGGGGAACAAGGAGGTTGATGAAGATGCGGTCATTCACGTCCAAGGTATTTTCCATGGACTCGGAAGGAATGAAGTAGGCGCGGAAGAGGAAAGTCTTGATCAGGAACGACAGGACGACGGCGATAGCCACCACGGTGCCGATCTCCCGCAGCCAACCCCACGCGGCGTTCCGTTGCGGCTTCCCGGCGGCGTGCGCACCCCCTGGACTGCCCGCAGGTACCCCTTCCTCGGCGACAGCGGCCGTCCCTTCACGGAGCCGGGCGTCGTCCTCGGGCAGCTCGGGGTTCTCTGGAGCTTGGTCCGGCATCTACTGTCCGTTCTTCGATGGTGTTACGGCCTGCGTGGCGCGAGGCACTCCTGCAAATCTATCAAGTGGAAAGACGATCTGGATCGGCCTTCCAATAACCCTGTCAATGGGAACCATTCCACCACCGGGGGCTCCTAGCAAGCCGCGGGAATCCGCAGAGCGGGAGCGGTGGTCGCCCATCAGCCACAGCCGTGACTCGGGTACAACGACGTCGAACTTTTGGAGGCTCGGCACATCCCCTGGGTACAAATAGGGTTCCTCAAGTGCCTGACCGTTCACTGTGAGGTGGCCGCCGGTGTCGCAACATTGCACATGGTCCCCGGGAAGTCCGATAACCCGCTTAACATACGTGGTATCGCTGCCAGTGAAGCCGAACCACTGCCCCGCGGCGGAAACTGCGTCTGTCAAGGGTCCCTTTCCGCTGCTCAACGGGGCGAACGAACCCCTGCCGTCAAACACTACGACGTCGCCCCGGCGGATCGGCTCGGACGCGAAAGCCGTCCGTGAGACCAGGATCCTGTCCCCCGTGCGAAGCAACGGTTCCATGGACTCTGAAGGAATGTAGTAGACGTCGATCCACAGGGATCGGACCAGCCCACTGATAGCGACGGCCAGAACGAGCGCAAGCAAAACAAAACGCCAGCCCTGTTTCCGGGGCTGGCGTTTTGCTGTGTCCATGACTCGTATCCCTGTTGCGTTGCGGATTGCTCCGGAACAACCGGGCACTACTCCTGGACCCGTTGCGATTGTCGCAGGACTTACTTGGCGAAGTCGCGCTTTTCCTTGATCTTTGCAGCCTTACCGCGCAGTGCACGCATGTAGTAAAGCTTGGCGCGGCGGACGTCACCCTTGGTGACGACCTCGATCTTGTCGATGATCGGGGAGTGTACCGGGAAGGTACGCTCTACACCGACGCCGAAGGAAACCTTGC
This sequence comes from Arthrobacter sp. efr-133-TYG-104, assembly GCF_030208915.1. Classification (NCBI taxonomy): domain Bacteria; kingdom Bacillati; phylum Actinomycetota; class Actinomycetes; order Micrococcales; family Micrococcaceae; genus Arthrobacter; species Arthrobacter sp. efr-133-TYG-104. Next base: position 66,684 of record NZ_JARVTA010000006.1, on the reverse strand, counting down.
GCACGGTGAAGGTTTCGCGCACGCCGTCACCCTGGCGGCCCAGGACGAAGCCCTGGAATACCTGGACACGGGAGTTCTTGCCTTCGATGATGTTCACGTGAACCTTGAGAGTGTCGCCCGCGCGGAACTCCGGAACATCGCTACGCAGCGAGGCTGCATCTACGCTATCGAGGATATGCATTAATCCACTCCTGGTGAACGCCACAGGTCATTCACTTTGGGTTACGGCGGACAAGCCCGGGGCACGAAGGCCTACCGGAAATCTCCGCCGAAGATTCTTTGTGACCGGTGCCGCTACTGATTAGCGTCGCCGGTTGTCCAACTGTTGGCTGAACTCCCCCTGTGGCAGGTGTCAGCCCAGCAGACACAAGGGTTAATTCTGCCATATGACGGAGCATCCGGCCAACCGGCTGCTCGGACACCGCTCGAACGAAAGGCTCGACGGCGGCGCCTCGGGATTAGTTGTCCGTCTCGCCGCCAGCTCGGGACCGCAGGCGGCCATCAACGACGTCGTATCCCAGTTCGGCGAGTGCGTTTTTGTCCGCGCGACTCAAGGAACCGGCGTCGTATTCCGCCAAGAGGTCCGGCCGCCGCTCGGCTGTGCGGCGGAACTGCTCGTGCCGGCGCCACTGGGCGATCTTGCCGTGGTTCCCGCTCAGCAGGATGGCCGGGACATCGTGGTCACGCCACGCTGACGGCTTGGTGTACACGGGGTACTCCAATAGGCCATCGGAGTGGGACTCCTCAATGAGTGATTCGGGGTTGCCGACAACCCCGGGCAATAGTCGTCCGATGGCCTCGACCATGGCAAGCACAGCCACTTCGCCGCCGTTAAGCACGTAATCGCCAAGGCTGACCGGACGTACCCGGAAGTGGTCTTGTGCCCAATCGATGACACGTTCGTCGATGCCCTCGTAGCGGCCACACGCGAAGACAAGCTGCTCTTCCTCGGCAAGCTCGTAGGCCAGCGCCTGGTTGAAGCGCTCCCCAGCGGGCGAAGGAACAATCAGTACCGGCTTGGAGCCATCGCCTGCCCGGACCACGGATTCGAGCGCCTGGGCCCAGGGCTCGGGCTTCATGACCATACCGGCACCCCCGCCATATGGTGTGTCATCCACGGTCCGGTGCCGGTCGGTTGTGAAGCTGCGAAGGTCGTGAACGTTGAGCTCCAAGAGACCGTCCTGGCGAGCCTTGCCTATGAGCGAGAGCTCCAGCGGGGCCAGGTACTCCGGAAAGATACTGACGACGTCGATCCTCATTCAGGCGTCATCCCCGGGAGCGTCTCCGGGCTCCTCACCTGTCTCGTTGTTGATGTCAAACAGGCCATCAGGCGGGGTCACCACAATGTACCCGTCCTCGACGTTCACTTCGGGCACGATTTCATCGACGAAGGGAATGAGGATTTCCTTGCCGTCCTCCGTCGTGACCGTCAGGAGGTCCTGGGCCGGCAAAGTAGTGAGGGCGGCAACTTTGCCGACCACCCGAGGTCCAACACGCGCCTCCAGGCCAACGAGCTCGTGCTCGTACCAGCCTTCGTCGTCATCGTCGCCGTCGAGCTCTTCGGTCTCTATGAAGAGCTTCGCGCCACGGATGGCCTCAGCTTCGTTCCGATCGGCGATCTCCGAAAAACCGAGCAGGAGGATGTCCTTGTTCCATCGGGCACTGCGGATGGTCAGCGGACCGGCGGACGCCGGCTCCACGACGAACTCGGTTCCAGCGACAAAACGCTCAGCAGGAGCGTCGGTCAGTACCTGCACCGTTACCTCGCCGCGAATGCCGTGGGGCTTGCCGATCCGGGCAACCTGGAGCTGCATGGGTTCCTCTGAATTCTTGTATGCCGTGCCGCCGGGGCCACGGTAATGACTTTAGGGATAAAGCAATCCGGCCCCTCCACCATATTCGGTGAAGGGGCCGGACTTAAGACAAGCAGTGCTGAGCGCGTTACCGGCGACGGTCGGTGTCGACGACGTCGACCCTGACCTGCTCGCCACCGGCCAAAGCCGCAACCACAGTGCGCAGTGCGCGTGCTGTGCGTCCTTGACGGCCGATCACCCGTCCGAGGTCCTCCTGGTGAACTCGCACCTCAAGGGACTCCCCGCGGCGGTTGTTCTTGGCGCTGACCTTGACATCCTCAGGGCTGTCAACGATCCCACGAACCAAGTGCTCGAGCGCTTCTGCCAGCAACTTACTCAGCCTCGGTGGTCTCTGCTTCAGCCTCGGCCGGAGCCTCAGCGGCCTCGTCCTTCTTGGCCTTCTTGGTGATGGCTTCCGGGATAATAACGGAACCCTTCTCCGGTGCTACGAAGGCTTCCTTCGGAGCTTTGGTCTTCAGGGTGCCTTCCTGGCCCGGCAGGCCCTTGAACTTCTGCCAGTCACCAGTGATCTTGAGGATCGCTGCAACCTGCTCAGTGGGCTGGGCGCCAACGGAGAGCCAGTACTGGGCGCGCTCGGAAGCGACCTCGATGTACGACGGCTCTTCGGTGGGGTGGTACTTGCCGATTTCTTCAATGGCACGGCCATCGCGCTTGGCGCGGGCATCCATGACGACAATGCGGTAGTACGGTGCGCGCATCTTACCGAAGCGCTTAAGGCGAATCTTTACGGCCACTTTTGTGGTCACTCCTGTTTCTGAAAAGAGTTGAACCCGACGTTCTGCACCCGTGGGGCGGGCCATACTTGACGGTTCGAAGGACAAGATACGAGCACGGAGAGAGGGGCCGCGCCGATCGAGTACCTGTCTATTGTGCCAGATGACCGGAACGATTACGACTTAGGCCTCAGACGGCCATGTGTGATTGGTCACTACAGCCTGCTGAAAGTCGCTAATTCGGGAGAGACAGCCGCTCAGACGGACCATACATAGAGACCGGCACGATCGGTCTTTTCGACATCAGTAGCCAGGGCCGCCAATTGCTGGACGTATTGTCGCGATGCGGCGGCGTCGAAAGGCATGTCATCCTGCTCGGCCCAAGCCACGGCAACGTCATCGAGGACATTGCCATCGCCTTCGTTCTCGTAAGTGAGGAGTTCAGCGAGGGCCTTGACCATGGCCTCCGGAACGCCCAGAAGTGCGTCGCTGGTGACATCGACGAGCGCGAGTTCGTAGTCGGCCCCAGCAGCATGCACGGCCTGGCCGGCAAGGTCGCCCAACTGCTCAACCTCAAAATCCGTGATGCCATTGATCCTGACGGCGGGACCGGCAGCTTCAGCTCCCCGGTCCAAGGCGGCGGCGCGCTTGAGTGCTTCAGCGTGGGTGGCTACAAATATTTCGGCAAAGCCCATGGGAGAGTACTCTCATTCGTTCGTGCTGACGGGGCGACGACATCCGGCCCGCACGGAGTCCGGTGACGTCATTGCCCAGCCTAATGCAGTGCGGAGCACCCTCCCCCTCCATGGGCTGACGCTTGGCTCAGCGAACAGCGACGCGCAGCTTGTTCCGCCAAGGATCGTCAAAACGGAGCTCGGAGCCCGTGTGGTGATGGTCGATTCCGGCCACCTTGAGCCGATCAGCCAGGGCTGCGACGTCATCATTCGCCGGCACTTCGATCAGTACTTCGCCCAGCCCCAAGGTATCTTTGCGCGGTCCGGCGCCCCTGCTGTTCCAAACGTTCATGGCCATGTGATGGTGATAGCCACCGGCGGAGACGAACAGTGCCTGGCCGTGCCAGCCGGCGGTCCGTTCGAAACCAAGGGTCCCAACGTAGAAATCCTGCGCGGTCTGGACGTCGCCTACTTGCAGGTGGACATGCCCGACGCCGGCGGCAGCCTGCCGCTGCCCCGTCACCGCCGCCTCGCTCAGGTGCTGCTGAAGGAATCGTTGTGGCGGCAAGGCGACATTGTCCATCACCACGTTCTTGCCGTCCCACTGCCACACTTCGCGCGGCTTGTCGTAATAGAGCTCAATGCCATTGCCCTCGGGATCGGTGAAATAGAAGGCTTCGCTCACCAGATGGTCGGCACTGCCCACGAATGCCCGCGGCTCATACTCGGCTGCGGTTGCAATGGTGGCAGCCAGCGAAGGCTGGTCTTCGAAGAGAATCGCAGTGTGGAAGAGCCCTGCCTCGCCACGGCCGGGAAGGAGCAGCCCCGACGCGGGCGCCAGATGCACCACGGGCTTGCCCACGCGGCCGAGGTACAGGCCGCCATCCTGCTCCGCCACAACTTCCAGGCCAAGTGCGCGCTGGTAATAGTCACTCATGAGCGTCATGTCGCCCACCTTGAGCATGACGGTGCCCATGGTGAGTTCCGCTGGAAGGAGATCCTGGTTGGATGGTCCTGTGGTTGATGATGTGCTCATGTGAAGCTCCTGGTTCCGAGGTTGCCGCCCTTTAGGCACCTTCTATCTTTCTAAATTACTTGAAGCTTCAATTTATTCCTAAAGACCGGCGTTTCGCCTCAACACGATGTTTCCCCTTAGCACTACGTGCCGAAGCGATGAAACGGTGTCCAGTTGGCGCCTGGGATCGGCATCGCACACGACGACGTCGGCACTGGCACGTTCCGCAATGCCCTGGGCCCCGAGCCATCTCCGCGCGCCCCACGTTGCAGCCTCCAAGACGGCCAGTGGCGGAAGGCCGGCGTCGTGCAGTTCCGCCATCTCATCCGCGATCCTGCCGTGCTTGATAACGCTGCCCGCATCAGTGCCGGTATAAATCGCCACCCCCGCTTCGAAGGCTTCCGCCACACGTTCCCGCCTCCGCTCCCACAGCCGGACCATGTGTTGGGCGTACGCAGGAAATTTAGCTGCTGCCTGGTCTGCGATATCGGGAAAAGTCGCGATGTTGACCAACGTGGGGACGATCGGAACGGATTGCTCCACCAAGCGGGGAATGTGCCGCGGCAGTAGCCCCGTGGCGTGCTCGATGCAGTCGATGTCGGCGTCGAGCATCTCATCGATGGTGCCCTCGGCGAAGCAATGGGCTGTGACCCGGGCTCCTTCGTCATGGGCTGCAGCGATGGCGTCTTTGACGGTTTTTGCAGGAAAAGAGGACGCTAGATCCCCCATGTCCCGGTCGATCCAGTCACCAACGAGCTTGACCCAGCCATCGCCGTCGCGTGCCTCCTTGCGGACTGTTTCGACAAGTTCGGACGGTTCAATCTCATGGCCCAAGCCCCGCAGGTAGCGTCGGCTCCGGGCGATGTGCCGGCCAGCTCTCAGCAAGCGAGGCAAGTCCTCCCGTTGCTGGACCCAGCGGGTATCGGTTGGCGATCCGGCGTCACGGATCAGCAGCGTCCCGGCGTCGAGGTCCGCCTGGGCCTGGGCGAGCGTGGTTTGCTCATCAACCGCCCCGCCCACTCCCAGCCCAATGTGGCAATGGGCGTCAACGAATCCCGGCAGGACCCAACCGTCCAACACCGCGTCCGGCGGGGCGGAAGGCCGGTCAAAAGTCAGCTGGCCATCCACTGACCACAGCCCTCGCCGTTCCTCGTCAGCCGAGACAAGGACGGGTCCGGAGAATTCGATGATGTTGGCCATGGCAAAAGCCTAGTCCGGACCCACAGGGCTGGGACGTCCCTTAAGGCTGTGATAGCTTCGTCTACGACCACACGGGTGCCCCTGCAGGGGCTGAGATCGGACTGATGCAGTCTGCGACCGTTGAACCTGTCCGGGTAATGCCGGCGAAGGAAGTGAGCAGTCCCTTGAGTAACACCGAAACACAGCACAACCCTGCCCAATCCCAGTCACACTCGCTGGCCTATCTTGAGGATCCCGCGCACGACATCCGGGTCCCCGTCACCGAGATCGCACTGGAGTCCTCTCCCAACGGCGACCCCAACCCTCCCTTGCGGGTATACCGCACGGCGGGTCCTGGCAGTGACCCAGTGGTGGGTCTTGAACCCTTCAGGGCCCCATGGATTCAGTCCCGGGGCGACACGGAAGTCTATTCCGGGCGTGGCCGGAACCTGCTCGACGACGGGAAGTCCGCCGTTCGCCGCGGAGCGGCCTCGGCTGAGTGGAAGGGCACGCAACCTGTGCCCCGCCGCGCCGTCGAGGGCAGGACCGTCACGCAGATGCACTACGCGCGGCAAGGAATCGTCACCCCGGAAATGCGGTTCGTGGCGCTTCGGGAAAACTGCGACGTGGAACTTGTCAGGAGTGAAGTTGCAGCCGGGCGTGCCATCATCCCCAGCAACATCAACCACCCCGAGTCCGAGCCCATGATTATCGGCAAGGCTTTCCTGGTGAAAATCAATGCCAACATCGGAAACTCGGCAGTCACGAGTTCCATCAGGGACGAAGTAGACAAATTGCAGTGGGCCACCCAGTGGGGTGCGGACACCGTCATGGACCTGTCCACGGGCGATGACATCCATACGACCCGCGAGTGGATCGTCCGCAATTCCCCGGTACCGATCGGAACGGTGCCCATCTACCAAGCACTGGAAAAGGTCAACGGCGAAGCCAACAAACTGACGTGGGAAATCTTCCGCGATACGGTGATCGAGCAATGCGAACAAGGTGTGGATTACATGACGATCCATGCCGGCGTCCTGCTGCGCTACGTGCCGCTGACGGCGGACCGCGTCACAGGCATCGTGTCCCGAGGTGGTTCGATCATGGCAGGGTGGTGCCTGGCCCACCACCAGGAGAATTTCCTGTACACCCATTTCGATGAGCTGTGCGGGATCTTCGCCAAGTACGACGTCGCCTTCTCCCTCGGTGATGGTCTGCGCCCCGGCTCCATCGCCGATGCCAACGACGCCGCGCAGTTCGCGGAACTGGACACGCTGGCAGAACTGACCCACCGCGCGTGGGAGTTCGATGTCCAGGTCATGGTGGAAGGCCCCGGACACATCCCCTTCCACCTGGTCCGCGAAAATGTTGAGCGCCAACAGGAACTCTGCAAGGGCGCGCCGTTCTACACACTGGGCCCATTGGTCACGGACATCGCGCCGGGTTACGACCACATCACCTCCGCCATCGGCGCCACCGAAATCGCCCGCTACGGCACTGCGATGCTCTGCTACGTGACCCCCAAGGAACACCTTGGGCTGCCCAACAGGGACGACGTAAAGACCGGTGTGATCACCTACAAGATCGCTGCCCACGCCGCTGACCTTGCCAAGGGCCACCCAGGGGCCAGCGAGCGGGATGACGCGCTTTCCAAGGCACGCTTCGAGTTCCGGTGGAGGGACCAGTTCGCCCTGTCCCTGGACCCCGTCACGGCAGAGTCCTTCCACGACGAAACCCTCCCTGCGGAACCGGCAAAAACCGCCCACTTTTGCTCTATGTGCGGCCCCAAGTTCTGTTCCATGCGAATCAGCCAGGACATCCGCGATGAATTCGGCTCAGCCCAGTCACAGGAAGCCATCGCGGGAATTTACGCCGGGATGCGCGAAAAGAGCCAGGAATTCCTTGCTGCGGGTGGGAAGGTTTATCTGCCCGAACTTGAAGTGCCTTCCGCGGCAGGCGACGACTCAGGACGCCTGAACTGACATTGCCCGCCCGACGTCCGCGACGAAGGACCGGATGACACGGTCGCCGTCGATGGAATCCTGGGGCCGGTGCCCGCCTGCCGCTACGCGGTGGAGGGCACCGGTCTCCCGCAGGTAGCCAGCAATCTCTTCATACAACGGCTCCCAGCCACCGGTGAGGACCAAGGTAGGAACCCCGGGAACGATGTGCAGGGGCGCTTCCCAGGGCGGTGCTTGCAACCTGAGCCTCCGGGCAGCGCGCAAGGCCTCCGGGGTGTCCACTTCACCGGTTTCGGCAGAGAATGCCCGCCGAAAATACTCGCGTTGATAATCGACGTCGTTCAGTTGCGTCCGCACCTCGAACAGCGGCTCCATGAGCGCCCTGTGGGAGGCCGTGGCCGGGAGTTCCGCCGTCAGTGACAAGCAGGCCGGCTCAACCAGCGAAAGCGAGTACACCAGGTCAGGCCGTTCAATTGCCGCCACCATGGCGGAAATGGCGCCTTGCTCATGTGCAACGACGTGGCCCCCACCGGCATCGTTCAACGCGTTGATGAGGATGGCGACATCTGCCGCGACGTCAGAGGCCAGCGGTTCGGCACGGGCGTCAAAACCGTGCCGACGCAGGAAAAGTGCGTCATAAGCCAAAGCCATGCCGTGCTGCTTCGGCCATGCCGCTGCCCCAAAGCTGCCCAAGCCGTGAACGAAGACTACGCGCTGCTTATGCATTCGATCAGCCTATTCCACGGCCCGGACATCCAGTGATGTACCGGATTACTTACCCAGGAACTTGTCGAAACCCTTGGGAAGATTGAGCGAAGAGGGATCGAAGTCTGCCATGTTCTGACCGAAAGCGGCGCCGGTAGGTGCTGCTGCGGATGCGTTGGCCCGCTTGGCCTCAGCCTCGCGCAGTTCCTGGGCCGCCTTGGCCGGGTTGCCTGAACGCGGCTTTTTCTTCGGCGCGTTCTTGCCGCCCTTACGGCCGCCGCCTGGGCCACCAAGACCGGGGATGCCGGGCATCCCTGGCATCCCGCCGCCCTGGGCAAGCTTCTTCATCATCTTCTGGGCTTGGCCAAAACGTTCCAAGAGACCATTGACCTCGGAAACGTGCACGCCCGAGCCCTTGGCAATCCTGGCACGACGCGAACCGTTGATGATCTTGGGGGCTACCCGCTCGTGCGGAGTCATGGAGCGGACGATGGCTTCGACCCGGTCGATTTCCCGCTCGTCGAAGTTCTCCAACTGCTGACGGATGTTCTGGGCGCCCGGCATCATCATGAGCATTTTCTTCATGGAACCCATGTTGCGGATCTGCTGCATCTGGGCCAGGAAGTCGTCCAGGGTGAAGTCTTCCTGGTCAGCGAACTTCTTCGCCATCCTCGCGGCTTCATCTTTGTCCCAGGCCTTCTCAGCCTGCTCGATGAGCGTGAGGACATCGCCCATGTCAAGAATGCGCGAAGCCATGCGGTCCGGGTGGAAGAGTTCGAAGTCATCCAGGCCTTCACCGGTGGATGCGAACATCACCGGCTTGCCGGTAACGGATGCCACGGACAGCGCCGCGCCGCCGCGCGCATCGCCGTCGAGCTTCGACAGGACAATGCCCGTGAAGTTAACGCCTTCGTCAAACGCCAGTGCCGTGTTGACGGCGTCCTGGCCGATCATGGAATCGATCACGAACAGGACTTCGTTGGGGATGATCGCCTGGCGGATCCGGCGGGCCTGGTCCATCATCTCCGCGTCGACGCCGAGGCGCCCGGCGGTGTCAACAATGACGACGTCGTGCAGCTTCTGGCGCGCTTCTTCGACGCCGGCCTTGGCGACAGCAACAGGGTCCCCGGCCGGGTGCTCAAGCTCGGACGTGGCGCCCGGGTGTGGTGCGAACACCGGGACACCGGCGCGTTGGCCAACTACCTGCAACTGGGTTACGGCGTTGGGACGCTGGAGGTCGCAAGCGACCAGCAGGGGGCTGTGGCCCTGGGCCTTGAGCCACTTGGACAGCTTGCCGGCAAGGGTGGTCTTACCCGCACCTTGGAGACCCGCGAGCATGATGACCGTGGGGCCTGTCTTGGCCAAGCGGATACGCCGGGTTTCGCCGCCAAGGATCTCCACGAGTTCCTCATTGACGATCTTGACGATCTGCTGGCTGGGGTTCAGGGCACCAGAGACCTCCGCACCGAGTGCACGTTCGCGGATGCGCGATGTGAACTCACGGACCACAGATACGGCAACGTCCGCGTCCAACAGGGCGCGGCGGATCTCCCGGACGGTGGCATCGACATCGGCCTCCGAGAGCCGCCCCTTGCCACGAAGGTTCTTGAAGGTTGCTGTCAACCGGTCAGAGAGTGAATTGAACACGCGCCGTGCACTTCTTTCGATGGTCTACGAATGGCGGCCAATGCGGCACGCCATAGTCTTGACGATTCTTGCCCCAACAAATATGTCTCAACTACGGGACTCGACTATCTAGGGTACCAAGCCGGGCCTGCAAGATGGCATGCTGGCAAGGTGACCGACAAAACAAGCATTAAAACTTTGCTCATCCTCGGCGCGTCCGGGGACCTGACAGGCAGGCTCCTGCTGCCCGGACTTGCGGGGCTCCTGGCCAGCGGCAGGGCGCCAGGACTTCAGCTGGTCGGCGCCGGATCGGACGCGTGGACCACGGATCAGTGGCAGGAAAGGGTCACGGACGCTTTCAAGCAAGCGTCCGATGCCGCGGATGCTTCCGGGCGGAAGGCCCTTGCCGGCATTGTGAAATCCACCGATTACCACCAAGTCGATGTCACTGCCAATGGTCCGTTGGCAGAGCTCCTTGCGCAGCTGGAAGGACCCGTGGCGGTGTACTTCGCATTGCCACCCCACATCAGCCAGAAGGCGTGCGAGGTCCTGCATCGGGATCAGTTGCCCGCGGGCACGCGGCTGGTGATGGAGAAACCGTTCGGATCCGGAACCGAGTCAGCGCATCAGCTGAACAAGACCCTGGCCGCCCTGGTTCCCGAGGACCATATCCATCGCGTGGATCACTTCCTGGGCAAAGCCACCGTGCTCAATATCCTGGGACTGCGCTTTGCCAACAGGTTCCTGGAGCCGGTGTGGAACCGGGAACACATCGAAAAGGTAGAGATCGTGTTCGACGAGGACTTGGCTTTGGAGGGCCGAGCCCGGTATTACGACGGCGCCGGTGCACTCCGCGACATGATCCAGAGCCACTTGCTCCACATCATGGCATTTCTGGCCATCGACGCCCCGGCCAGCATCAACGCGCAGGACTTGCGCGACGCCGTCGCCACCGTCCTGCGGGCCAGCAGCATCAAGGCCCCCTACGCCCGCTCCACGCACAGGGCCCGTTACACAGCAGGCAAGCTCGCTGGCCGGACGGTCCCCGATTACACCGCCGAAGCCGGGGTGGACCCCAAACGGAACACTGAAACCCTCGCCGAGGTCCAAGTGGACATCGATAACTGGCGGTGGAAGGGTGTCCCCTTCATTCTTCGCTCGGGCAAGGCCATCGGCCCCAAACGGAAAGAAGCCGTCATCACTTTCCGCCCGGTCCCCCACCTCCCCAACGGCTTCACCGGCGTGGACTCCCCCAACCAGCTCCGGATCGGGTTCGGCCCGGATGTCCTTGAGCTCGACGTCGACGTCAACGGCCCCGGCGACGTTTTTAGCCTGGATCGCGCAAACCTCATCGCTGAGTTGAACGCCAGCGAGTTGCTGCCCTACGGAGAAGTCTTGGAGGGCATCTTGGCTGGCGATCCCCTGCTGTCCGTCCGCGGCGATACCGCCGAGGACTGCTGGCGGATCATCGAACCTGTCCTCCGGGCCTGGGAGCGGGGCACGGTTCCCTTGGAAGAGTACGACGCCGGCAGTGCCGGGCCCGCTGACTGGCCCACCTCGGTGGCTGGCTGACTTCGTCGGAAACCCGGCGGCCCTCGTCGTCGGAACGCACAGCGGACCGGGCACCTTGATCGGCACCCGGTCCGTTTGTCGTTTCTACGTTCGTTTGGTTTAGCGTGAGGCAGAACTCAAATGGCTGCCGAACTCAAATGGCTGCCGCGCCGCGCTCGCCCGTGCGAACCCTGATGGCCTCATGCACGTCCACGGTCCAGACCTTACCGTCGCCGGCACGGCCAGTGTTGGAGCTCGCAATCAAGACGTCGAGGATATCGTCGGCTTGCTCATCGGTTGCCAGCACTTCTACTCGGATCTTGGGCAGGAGGTCCACGCTGTACTCAGCACCGCGGTACACCTCGGTGTAACCACGCTGCCGGCCATAGCCGCTGGCCGCGCTGACCGTCAGTCCCTGCACCCCGTAGGCCTCCAAGCCTTCCCGGATGGCGTCCAACTTCTCGGGCCGTACGATCGCCGTGATGAGTTTCATGCTTGGACACTCTCCTTGCCTGAGACGGGTGCTTCGGCTTCGGCCGTCACCTTGCCGGTGATGAGGTCGTGGAGGGGCTGGAAGCTCCCGCCGTGGCCCCCGACGCCGAACTCGTAGGCCGTTTCTGCGTGCAGGCTGAGGTCTGCACCGGCGATTTCCTGGCGTTCGCTGATACGGAAGCCCATGAGCTTGTGGATCGGGTAGGCAATGATGAACGTCATAACTCCGGTGAAGATGATGGAGCAGAGGGCTGCAAGGCACTGTGCCACCAACTGGGTGGTTCCGCCGCCGTAGAACACTCCTGCGGGACCCTGGGTGGGGGTCGCAAGGAAACCGATGGCAACCGTTCCGATGACGCCTGACACCAGGTGGACTCCGACAACATCGAGCGAGTCGTCATAACCAAGCTTGAATTTCAGTCCGACGGCCAGGGCTGAGGCAACGCCTGCTGCCACGCCGAGCGCAATGGCACCGAGCGGGGACACGTTCGCGCAAGCCGGAGTGATGGCCACAAGACCGGCAACAACACCGGAGGCAGCTCCGAGCGAGGTGGGGTGTCCGTCGCGGATTCGTTCAACAATCAACCAACCGAGCATCGCCGCTGCAGGTGCCGCAAGCGTGTTGATCCAGATGAGCCCTGCTTGTTGGACGTTTGCTGCTGCCCCGGCGTTGAAGCCGAACCAACCGAACCAGAGGATCGCTGCACCGAGCATGACCAGCGGAACGTTGTGCGGGCGGTGGTTGGGGTCGCGGCCAAAGCCTTTGCGGTTGCCAATGATCAGGACCAGGATCAGGCCGGCAACACCGGCGTTGATGTGAACCACGGTTCCACCGGCAAAGTCGATGACCGGCGCGAAAGTCTGTCCGAACCAGCCATCCTTGGAGAAGAGCCCGCCGCCCCACACCATGTAGGCCATGGGTGCGTAGACCAGCGTGGCCCAGATGAGGGTAAACAAGGTCCACGCCGAGAACTTGGCGCGGTCGGCGATCGCACCGGAGATCAGGGCAACCGTAATGATCGCGAACGTGGCAGCGTATCCAACGTGGAGGAGGTCAGCCGGGTCCGTGAAGTTGTGCAAGCCAAAGTGGCTGAACGGGTTCGCGAAAATCTGGAAGAAATTATCCGTGTTGCTGGTGGACATCGAGGCACCCCACAGCACCCACACGAGGGTCACTGTGCCGATGGCGATGAAGCTCATCATCATCATGTTCAAGGCGGCTTTGGCGCGGGTCATGCCACCATAGAAGAATGCCAGGCCCGGGGTCATGAACAGCACGAATGCTGAAGCGACCAGGAGCCAAACGAGACCGGCGGTGAAGTCCATGTCTGCGTCCTCTCTGCTTAAGATGCGGGCTAAGCCGCCTGTCCCAACGCATTTGCGTTCTACAGAAGAGTTTGGTTGCGCAGTGTTTCACCTGCGAAGGTTTTAGATTGCAGGGCTGTTACAAGAACTTCTCCAACGTAAATGGTGCATATCACACGTGTTACGGATATGTTTCGTCAGTCCCGTCCGCACCTTCAGTCCCGTCCATACCTTCCGAGCCAGCCAAAGGACCACACCGCGATGACCACCAGTCCCGAATCCCGCATGGCTGAAGGGGCCCGGACCGCAAAAGTCCAGCTACCCCGGGACATCAAGGTGATGCTCGTCGCCGCGTTCCTCATCGCCTTGGGATTCGGACTTGTCGCTCCGGTCCTGCCGCAGTTCGCCACGACGTTCGACGTCGGCGCCACTGCTGCCGCCGTTATCGTCAGCATCTTTGCATTCATGCGGCTCATTTTCGCCCCGGCGGGTGGCGCCCTTATCGGCCGCTTTGGCGAGCGGAACGTCTACGTGTCCGGTCTGCTGATCGTGGCAGCGTCCACCGCTGCCTGCGCGTTCGCCCAAAACTATTGGCAGCTACTGATCTTCCGCGGCCTGGGCGGGGCTGGTTCGGTGATGTTCACTGTTGCCGCCATGGGCCTGCTCATCAAACTTGCCCCGCCCGAACGGCGGGGGCAGGTCTCAGGTGCTTACGCCTCCTCGTTCCTCATCGGCAGCGTACTCGGCCCCGTGGTGGGGGGCCTCTTGGCCGGGTTCGGGCTCCGCGTTCCCTTCCTCGCGTATGCCGGTGCATTGTTGGTGGCGGCCCTCGTGGTACGCACGAGCCTTAGCGGAGAAGGAAAGATCTCCAGGGAAGGGCCTGCTGCACCGGCGATGAACCTGAAGGAGGCGCTGGCGGACTCTGCCTACCGCGCGGCGGTGTTCTCCAGCTTTGGCAACGGCTGGGTGACTTTTGGCGTTCGCATGGCCACCATTCCTTTGTTCGCCGCTGCCGCACTGCGATCCGGTCCCGGGACAGCAGCCTGGGCATTGGCCGTCTTTGCCCTGGGAAACGCCCTGTCCCTGACCTTTTCGGGACGTCTTGCCGACGCCTGGGGACGCAAGCCCCTCCTGATCCCCGGCCTGCTTGTGACCGGGCTGGCAACCGGAGTCATCGGGTTGACGTCCGGTGTGCCAGCCTTCCTCGCGGCTTCGGCGGTGGCAGGCTTCGGCTCGGGCCTGCTCGGACCGGCCCAGCAGGCCGCCGTCGCCGATGTCATTGGCCGTGGCCGCTCCGGAGGAAAGGTGCTGGCCGTCTTTCAAATGGCTTCTGACACCGGCGCCATCATCGGCCCCGTTGTGGCCGGGCTCCTTGCCGATCGCCTCGGCTACGGGTGGGCGTTCGGCATCACCGGCGGAGTGCTGATCCTGACGGCTGCCGCCTGGCTGATGGCCCGCGAACCGCTGAGGAACCCACAGCCTAAATCCACAACGGGTTCGTTGGGTTAGTTCAGCAGCGCGTCCACGAAGCCTTCTGCGTCGAAGGGGGCGAGGTCATCCGGACCTTCGCCCAAGCCAATGAGTTTCACGGGGACACCCAGCGATTTCTGGATGGCCACCACGATCCCGCCCTTTGCCGTGCCGTCGAGCTTGGTCAGCACGATTCCGGTGATGTTGACCACTTCAGCGAACACACGTGCCTGGTTGAGGCCGTTTTGTCCTGTGGTTGCATCGAGGACCAGCAGGACTTCATCTACCTCGGCGAGCTTCTCGATGACACGTTTGACCTTGCCGAGCTCATCCATCAGGCCGGTCTTGTTCTGCAGGCGGCCCGCGGTATCGACCATCACTACGTCCACTTCCTGGTCGATGCCCGCCTTGACGGCTTCATAAGCCACAGAGGCAGGGTCGGCGCCGTCGACGTCGGACTTCACGGTCGGGACGCCTACGCGCTGGCCCCAGGTAGCCAGCTGCTCGGCAGCGGCTGCACGGAAAGTATCGGCGGCGCCAAGCAGCACATCTTTGTCTTCGGCCACGAGGACGCGCGCGAGCTTGCCCACCGTGGTGGTCTTGCCAACGCCGTTAACTCCGACAACAAGCACGACGGCGGGACGGTCGGCCTTGCGTGTCACGTTGAGGGACCGATCCATGTCCGGATCCACGAGCTTGACCAGCTCTTCGCGCAACATCGCCTTGACATGTTCGGGGCTGCGGGTGCCGAGGACCTTGACCCTTTCACGCAGCGCGTCCACAAGTTCCATGGTGGGCTCGGTGCCGAGGTCGGCCATCAGGAGGGTCTCCTCCACCTCGTCCCAGACGTTCTCGTCGATCTTGTCACCGGACAGGAGTGCCAGGAGGCCTTTGCCCAGGATGTTGTTGGACTTGACCAGCCGGGCACGGAGGCGGGTGAGCCTGCCATCCACTGGCGCCGGAGTATCCCTGGCTATGGTCTCCAACCCGGCGGCGTCATCGGGAACGTCGACGCCCTCGGTGGCGCCATCGAAGGTGGTGGGAGCGGGGGCAGTCACCGAATCGGGGCGGTCCTCCACAAGGGTTCCGCCGCCTGCTGCCGACGACTGGACGGGATCGTTGGAATCACGCGTTCCGGAGTACGTGGCCCCGGACTTCCGGGCCTTCACCAGGACCGGCACGAGTCCGCCGACCACCACGAGCGCAGCGACAATGGACAGAATTATGGGTAGGAAATCGTTCACCCCACTACCCTCTCATAAAGCTATGCGCGGGCACCGAGCCTTTGGCTGATCACGGTGGAGACGCCATCGCCCCGCATGGTCACCCCGTACAGCGCGTCAGCGACCTCCATGGTCCGTTTCTGGTGGGTGATGACGATCAGCTGGCTGGATTCACGGAGTTCTTCGAAGATGGTGATCAGCCTGCCAAGGTTGGTGTCATCCAGCGCGGCTTCAACCTCGTCCATGACGTAGAAGGGCGAGGGGCGGGCCTTGAAGATCGCCACGAGCAAAGCGACGGCTGTCAGTGAACGCTCACCCCCTGACAGGAGCGAAAGCCTCTTGATCTTTTTCCCAGCGGGCCTGGCCTCAACCTCGATGCCGGTGGTCAGCATGTCATCGGGGTCCGTAAGCACCAAGCGTCCTTCTCCACCCGGGAAAAGCCTGGCGAAAACGTGGTCGAACTGTGCCGCCGTATCGGCAAATGCCTCCCTGAAAACCTGTTCGACGCGGTTGTCGACCTCTTTGATGATGTCCAACAAGTCCTTTCGGCTGGCTTTGAGATCCTCGAGCTGGGAGCTGAGGAACTGATGCCTTTCCTCAAGGGCCGCGAACTCCTCCAAGGCCAATGGATTGACTTTCCCCAAGGCAGCCAATTCCCGTTCAGCTTTCTTCAGGCGTTTCTCCTGTTCCGCCCGCACGAACGGAACTCCCTCCACCACTGCTTCGCCGTGCTCATCGACGGGGACCCGGAGTTCCGCCCATTTGTCGGGGGTCGAAACCGGCAGTGCAGGCACGGGCAGGTCAGGACCGTAATCGGTGACGAGCTGCTCGGCGGAAAGCCCCAATTCTTCGATGGATCTGCTTTCCAACGCCTCGATGCGCAGGCGCTGTTGGGTACGGGCCATCTCATCCCGGTGCACCGAATCGGTCAAGCGGGCAAGCTCACCGGCCAAGGCCTCGTTTCCCGCCCGAACCTCGGTCAGTTCCTTGTCCACCAGTTCGCGCCGTTCCTCGGCGAGGTCGCGTTCACGTCCGGCCTCAGCCAAGGAAATGTCCGCGAAAAGGAGTGTCCGCTCCACCGCGGCTGCCACGGCAGCTGCGCGTTGGGCTTGGGCCCGGCGTCGCTGGGCACGCCTCGCCGCTTCTTCACGGGCACGGCGTTCGGTGGCTGCGGCCCGTTCAAGGGATGTGGCCCGATTCACCAAGGCGCTTACTTGCTCTTCGGCGGTTCGAAGAGTCAGGCGGGCTTCTGTTTCACGGGAGCGCGCAACCCGTGCCTGCGCTGCGAGCTCGTCGCGCTGATCGGTGGACGGCTCCTCCTCCGGGGCTTCCTGGGCCGCGGCCAGGCGCTCGGCTGCGACTTCCAGGTCCAGTTGGGCCGTAGCAATGTTCTCCTCGGCTTTGGCCATGGACGCAGCAAGCCGCTCACTTTCCCCAACGGCACTGCGAAGGACCGAATTCAAGTGGCCCAGGCGTTCAGCAACGGCAGCGAGGCGGGCATCGGATTCGTGCAGCCGTTCCAAGGCCGCATCAGCTCGCTCCTGCGCTTCGGCGCGGCGCGACTGCGCACCGGCCAAGGCGAAACGACCCCGTTCCAGACGTGCCGTGACCTCCTGAAGGCGGGCAGCGGCGTCGTCCATTGCCGCCTGGATTTCCAGCACGGAAGGCGCGGTTGCCGAACCACCCGTGACCGTCAAAGCGGTGAAGATATCCCCTTCGCGCGTGGCAGCGATGAGGTGCGGCTGCTCGCGCACCACCTCAGCAGCGACGGCCACGTCGTCGACGACGACCGTCCGGGCAAGGAGCTCCAGCGCACCGTGGGCGGCGGGATCCGCAATGGTGACGACGTCGGCGGCCCACCGGCACCCTGCCGGAAGCGGGCTGGCTTGTAGGGTGCTCCCTTGTTCCCGGACTTCGGGATTCGGACCGGTGGCCAGCAGCAGCGCCGCGCGTCCGGCGTCGTCGTCTTTCAAGATCCTCAGGGCTGCAACAGCGCCGTCCAGGTCCGCCACCATCAACGCATCCGATGCGCTGCCAAGCGCGGCTGCTATGGCCGCCTCGTACCCCGGCTCAATCGCCACTTGCCCTGCGAGCGCCCCGAGGATCGCTTGGCTGCCAGCGGACAGCAGGTGCTGGGAACCGTCTTTGCGGCTCATTCCAAGTTCCAGTGCGTCCCGCCGCGCAGCGAGGGCATCGCGCTCACGGACTGCGTCCCGTTCGGCTGCTTTGAGTTCTTCGATTTCGGCGAGCACCGCGTCGAGGGCTGCATTGGCGTCCTCGTACTCCGCGTCCAAGCCTTCCTCGCCATCCTCCGCTCCGGCCACTTGCGACTCAAGGGCTGTGAATTCGCTCTGGGCCTTACGACGGCGTTCGTCGCCTTGCGTGAGCGATTCCCGCAAACGTCCGAGTTCAGCCTCCGCAGCCTCCGCGCGGGACCTGGCTGCGGCAACCTGGCCGGCAAGCCTGGCCAGGCCCTCCCGGCGATCAGCGGCGGCCCGCAACATTGCTGTGAGCCGTTTGTCTTCGGCCGCGGCGATCGCTTCGGCCGCGTCCTTGGCCACGGTTGCTTCAAGAAGTGCTGCCTGCTTGGTTTGGATGTCCAGCTCGAGTGCGGCTTGTTCTGCGCGGACCCGTGCTGCCTGGCGTTCGAGCTGTTCCGGGTCCCTGCCTGGATCCGGCGCGGAATCGGAGGAGCCCAAGAGACGACGGCGTTCTGTCGCCAGCGATCCCAGCGATCGGAGCCGTTCCCTTGCTGCTGAGAGCTGGTACCAGTGGTCCCGGGCGGCGTTAAGGCGCGGCGTTGCCTCCGCAGCCCGAAGCTCCAGGGCAGCTTGCCTGTGCCGGCCCAGGGCGAGTTGCTCCTCAACGACCCCGCGGCGTTCCTTGAGCGCCGTTTCATCGGCAACGTCCCGTTCCAAGGTGGTTCGCAACTGAACCAGGTCATCGGCGAGGAGACGGGCACGGGCGTCCCTGACATCGAACTGAACCGTTTGCGCGCGCCTGGCGATCGCCGCCTGCTTGCCCAAGGGCGTGAGTTGGCGCCGGATTTCCGCCGTGAGGTCACCGAGCCGCGCCAAGTTGGCCTGCATGGCTTCGAGCTTGCGGACCGTCTTTTCCTTGCGGCGGCGATGTTTGAGGATTCCGGCCGCTTCTTCGATGAATCCGCGGCGGTCTTCGGGGGTGGCATGCAATACCCGATCAAGCTGGCCCTGCCCGACGATGACGTGCATTTCCCGGCCCAAGCCCGAATCGGAGAGGAGCTCCTGGATGTCCAAGAGCCTGCAGGGTGCACCGTTGATGGCGTATTCGGAGCCGCCTGTGCGGAACAGGGTCCGGGCGATCGTGACTTCGCTGTACTCGATGGGCAGTGCGTTATCGGCGTTGTCGATGGTCAAGGAGACATGCGCCCGCCCCAGGGGCGGCCTGCCGGATGTGCCGGCGAAAATGACGTCTTCCATCTTGCCGCCGCGCAATGTCTTTGCACCCTGCTCCCCCATGACCCAGGCAAGGGCATCCACAACGTTGGATTTGCCCGAGCCGTTGGGACCCACCACCGCTGTGACGCCGGGTTCGAAGTCGAACGTCGTAGCCGACGCAAAGGACTTGAATCCGCGGACAGTCAAACTTTTCAAATGCAAGGCGCTTCGGATCTCCTGGCTGGTCCGGGTGTGTGTGTCCCCTAAATCTACTGCTGTTTGGCTGATAACCGCGGATCCGTTGCCGGAAGGTCTTGCGGCTGGGAGGGCACCCCACCTACACTCCTGCCAAGGGTTATTTGGCGGATGCGTTCCGGTAATCCGGCGTCGGCTTCGAAATGACAGTCGATCCCTCGCCGGATACGGTCCAGATCTTCGGAACGACAAACCAGGAAAAGTGCCCGTAGTTCCATAACTGAAGATCTTGGTTTGACCCTGGCTGGGGAGCGGCAAGCAGGGACCGTGCGTCAAAAACGCGGACCCGTATTCGCAATTGGCGTACCACCCCAGGAGTTCTGATGCACGGTTCTTCAGCTGTCCGGCCCCGGCCAATCATCAAGGGCTTCCTTATGCCCGCCGTGATCGCCACGGTCATTGCCATGCTGCCCCTCACAGCACCCCCGGCCCTGGCAGCGGGGCCGTGCGCTCCGGTGGTAAACCCCATTGCATGTGAGAACTCCAAACCGGGCAATCCGCAGTCGGAATGGGACATCAACGGCGCCGGGGACGACACCATCCAAGGCTTCTCCACGGACATCAGCGTTAACGCAGGCCAACCCCTCGACTTCAAGATCGATACCACCGCGGCAACGTACACCATCGGTATCTACCGCACGGGGTGGTACGGCGGGAATGGCGCCCGCAAAATAGCGGATGTCACGCCCACGGTCCTGCGCCAGAGGCAACCGGCATGCCGCACCGATGTCACCACCGAACTCTACGACTGTGGCACGTGGGCAGTATCTGCCACCTGGCAGGTTCCCGCCACCGCGGTCTCCGGGGTCTACATCGCGCTTCTCACCCGTCCGGATACCGGTGCAAAGAGCCACATCACCTTCATCGTGCGCAACGACGGCAACCACTCAGCTGTGGTTTTCCAAACCGCAGACGAATCGTGGCAGGCCTACAACACCTACGGCGGCTCGGACTTCTACCAAGGCGCTGCAAACGGGCGCTCATACAAGGCCAGCTACAACCGTCCCGTTACCACCCGGGACGGGGTCGGAGGCAGGGATTTCTATTTCTCCAATGAGTACCCGATGGTGCGCTTCCTCGAGCAAAACGGCTACGACGTCAGCTACATCAGCGGGCTCGATGCCGACCGCAATGGTGCGGAGTTGCTCAACCACAAGGTGTACCTGTCCGTGGGCCACGATGAATACTGGTCAGGACCGCAACGGGCCAACGTCACGGCAGCCCGGGACGCCGGAGTAAACCTGCAGTTCCTTTCCGGCAATGAGATGTACTGGCACACCCGGTTTGAACCATCCTCCGTGGACGGGACAGCAAACCGTACCTTGACCTGTTACAAAGAAACGTGGGCCAACGCCAAGATCGATCCCAGCACGACGTGGACAGGCACGTGGCGTGATCCCCGCTTCGCTTCCCAAGCGAACGGCGCAGGACTCCCCGAGAATGCAGTGACGGGCACGCTGTACATGTCCAACCACTCGGACCTGGCCGTCACCGTCTCCTCCGATGAGGGCAAGAACCGGCTCTGGCGCAACACATCCCTGACCACGCTTGCCGCCGGCACCACCGCGGCCTTGGCCCCCCACACTGTCGGCTACGAATCTGACGAGGACCTGGACAACGGCTTCCGCCCTGCCGGATTGATTGACCTATCCACCACGGTGGGCAGCGTTCCCGAATACCTACAGGACTTTGGCAACACAGTGGCTCCAGGCACTACGACCCACCACACCACCCTTTACAAAGCCGCCAGCGGCGCCTTGGTCTTCTCCGCAGGAAGTGTTCAGTGGACGTGGGGACTGGACCAAAACCACGACGGCAACGGTGCCCCGGCCGATCCTCGAATGCGCCAAGCCCAGGTCAATCTCCTGGCAGACATGGGGGCCCAACCAGCTACTCTGGCCGCTGGCCTCGTCCCCGCCACAGCCAGCAGCGATAAGACCGCACCAACAGTGACCATCAACGCTCCGGCCAACCCTTCGACCTTGGCACAAGGCAGCAGCGTCACAGTCACGGGCACGGCAGCCGACGTCGGCGGCATGGTTGCCGGGGTCGAGGCCTCAACCGACGGCGGAAAAACGTGGCACCCCGCCCAGGGCCGCCAAACGTGGAGCTACACCTACATACAGAAGGGCATATCCACAGCAACCATCATGGTCCGGGCCATTGACGACAGCGCCAACATCGGAACGGCCTCAACGGTGAACCTGACCGTGAACGGCCCCTACAGCGTCTTCGGACAAACGGTTCCGGCACTCGCCGATTCCGGCGACGGCGGCGCCTATGAGATGGGCTTGCGCTTCACCGCCTCAGCGGACGGCTTCATTACCGGTGTCCGCTTTTACAAGAGCGCGGCCAACACCGGAACGCACATCGGCTCGTTGTGGAGCTCCACCGGCGAGCGCTTGGCCCAGGTGACTTTCACCAATGAGACGGCCACGGGCTGGCAATCAGCGCTGTTCAGCCAGGCAGTCCCGGTCTCGACCGGCCAGAAATATACGGTGTCCTATTGGGCGCCCAACGGGCACTACGCCAGTAAGGACTACCAGTGGGCCATTTTCGGATCCAGCGATACCCCGCTGACCGTGGCTGGCGGTTTCGGAGCTGAGCCAGCGGGTGTTTACAACACCTCTGCCGGGTTCCCCACGTCCAGCTTCAACGGAGCCAACTACTTCGCCGACGCTATCTTCAGCACGGTGGACACCACGCCCATGACCGCCACGAGTCAAACCCCGTTCCCGTCGTCGTCGAGCGTTTCCGTCAAGACGACGGTGAGCGCAGTGTTCTCCAAGCCGGTCACAGCCTCCAGTGTCCAGCTGAGCCTGCAGTCCGCATCCGGACCTGTGGCCGGAACAACGGCTTACGACCCCACCACGCGGCGGGCGACGTTCACGCCGTCGAACGATCTCGCTTTCAGCACGCAGTTCACCGCGACGTTGAGCGGCACCGATGCGATCGGCGGCCCTGTGACCTCCGGCGGTACATGGTCCTTTGCGACGGCGGCGACGCTTCCGGTTCCGGGCGCGTGCCCGTGCAGCCTCTTTGACGATTCCGTGACCCCTGGCATTGCCGAATTGCGGGAGGGGGTTCCACTGACTTTGGGTGTGCGGTTCTCCAGCGTCTCTGCCGGTCAGATAACCGGTATGCGGTTCTACAAGTCCACCGGCAACACGGATGTCCATAATGGAGCCCTCTACACCGCCGCCGGCCAGCAGTTGGCCACTGTGACTTTCACCAATGAGAGCTCCTCCGGTTGGCAGACTGCCATGTTCAGCCAGCCCGTGCAGATGGCCGCAAATACTGACTACATCGTCGCTTACAAGTCACTCACGGGTACCTACTCGGCCACGAGCAATGGATTCGGTTCGGGTATGAGCGTTGGCCCGCTGCGGGCTGCCTCGGACGCGGGCGCCTACACCTACAGCGGTACCTTCCCCGCCTCACATTCGACCGCGAGCTATCTGGTGGATGTCATCGTCACCGTTCCCAACCCACCATTCACCGTTGGATCGCAGGCACCGCTTCCGAGCTCATCGAGCGTCCCGCTGAATACGGCCGTCAGCGCAGTACTCTCTGAGGCTGCGGTAGCGTCAAGCGTTTCCCTGGACCTCAAGGTCACTAACGGCGCTTCGGTAGCCGGCACCACCAGCTATGACCAGACGGCCCGGAAAGTCACGTTCACACCATCGTCGCCGTTGGCTGCCGGGACTTCCTACACAGCCACGGTGACCGCCACCGCTGTGTCAGGACAGCCGATGTCCAGCGGCGGCACCTGGGCGTTCACCACGGTTCCCACGCCCAGGACTCCCGGAACGTGTCCTTGCACGCTGTTCCAGGACACCGTAACGCCTTCGACGCCGGACGCCACCGACGGTATCCCGCTGTCCTTGGGAGTCCGGTTTGCCAGCGACACGGCAGGCCAAGTCACCGGGGTCCGGTTCTACAAGGCGGCAGGGAACACGGGCACGCACACCGGCTCGCTGTACACCACATCCGGCCAACTGCTGGCAACTGTCACCTTCGCCAACGAGTCCAGCTCCGGGTGGCAGACAGCCATGTTCAGCCAGCCGGTATCCATCACCGCCAATACGGAATATGTGGTGGCGTACAAGTCACCCACAGGTAGTTACTCCTACACTGCGGGTGGGTTCGGCTCCGGTTTGACCAGCGGACCGCTGCGCACAGCCTCGGACTCAGGGGCTTTCGCCTACAACAGTGACTTCCCGAGTGCTTCCTCCAGCGCCAATTACATGGTTGATCTGCTCTTCGCGGTAACCACTCCCCCGTTGGCAATTATGAGCCAGGTACCTGCGCCGGGCGCCACTGGCATACCCACCGACGTCGCTCCATCCCTGACTTTCTCGTCAGCCATCAACAGTGGCGCGTCGTTCACCCTCACGGCGAACGGCGCCCAGGTTGCGGGGACCGCGGCACTGTCAGCTGACCACAAGACGGTGACCTTCACTCCAGCGGCGGCACTCCCCAACAGCACCGTAGTGACAGCAAATGTGTCGAACGTGGTGTCCGCCCAAGGCCAAAGCTTCCCGGCCACCACCTGGCAATTCACCACGGCCGACGCCTCAGCGCAGCTGTCGACGATCTTCGGGTCTTCTGCGCCACAGGTGGCGTCAGCCGCCGATGGAAGCTCCGTGGAGCTCGGCACAGCCTTCAGCGTTTCCCAGGCCGGCAGCGTCACGGGGATCCGCTTCTACAAGGGCACGGGGAACACCGGAACGCATGTCGGATCGCTCTGGGACTCCTCCGGGACACGGCTGGCACAGGTGACCTTCACCAATGAGACGGCCACCGGCTGGCAGACTGCCACCCTTTCCGCTCCCGTTGCCCTGGCTACCGGACAGACGTACGTGGTCTCCTATCTGGCGCCGAACGGGAACTACTCCTACACCTCGGCCTTCTTCAATCAGACCTGGACGAGCGGAGTATTCACGGCAAGCGGGCCAAATAATGGCCTGTACCAGTACGGCTCCGGCGGCGTGGTGCCTGCGAATTCCTGGAACGCGACCAACTACTTCGTGGATGTGGTCTACTCGACAACCAGCCAGGCGCAGGCCCAGCCGCTCGCGTCTCCATCGGCATCGATACCGCCGTCGGCGTCCCCAACCCCGACCCCGACCCCGACCCCAACCGACACTGCTGCGCCCAGCGCCTCGCCCACGGATACTGCCTCGCCGACGCCGAAACCCTAACCCAGGCTCTCCGGCTAGCGAACGACCGCGGGCGACCAGGCGTGGGCGATGAATTCGCTCGGCTGGGACGTTGGATCCGTCCCTAGCTTCCAAATGTTGCTGTCGCCCTCGTTGGTCGCGTCAGGTAGGCCGTAGAGAAGGTTCTGGTTGTCGAGCCACTCGATTTGGTCGTCCACGCTGTGTTTCTCGGAAAGGACGGTTTCTTTTCCGGTAGCCAACTCCAGCACCGCGACATTCCAGTGCGGTGTTTGGGTCCCGCCAACATTCTTCTTGTACGCGATACGGGTGCCGTCCGGTGAGATCGAGGGGCACTCCACGTTGTCGTGGACGGCCGTGAGGGTTCTTCCGGACAGGCTGCCCCGAACCAGCCAGATGCGGCCCTCGGCTGCAGCGGTGGCGTAGAAAGTGTCAGCCTGGCCAGGCACGAATGTCACTCCCCAGATGTTCCTGCCCTCGGTTTGGAGCCGTGAACCGTTGACGAGGAGCGCAAAATCCTCGAGGTTTCCTGTGCTTCCGGACGGGACCGTGATCTCGGTTGTGGTGGAGAAGCCGGTGGATCCATATGAATGGCCCGTGACGAAAACCGTCGTCGCAATCATCGATCCATCCGGGCTGATCCGCGTCCGGCTGGGAATTCCGGGGAGCGGCCACGAGCGCTGTTGCTCCCACTGGCCATTGAAGGTGACCGCTTGGAATGATGTCTGTACCCCCCGGTCCGTCCTGAGGCACACAACACTTGACCTGGTTCCGTACACCCGATCGCAGGACTGACCGCTCAAGTCGCGCGCGCCGCTTGGATCGGACAACGGAACGGTTGCCGCGTCACCGTATCCTGCGCCAGAGGCGGTGTTCCGGAACAGCACGAACGGCGCGTTAGGAAGGTGCTGTCCGGTGGTGACACCGCCCGATGATGTTGCCGTTCGGCTTTCTTCAAATCGCTGGTAGGCACCAACTCCATAGGCGCCCGCACCCACCAGCGCCAACGCAGTGACCACAAGGAGAATGCCCCATCGCAGCTTCCCGCCGCTTGGTGTCCCGCTCCCCCTCACGCCACCCCGTTCATGCGTTCCCCTAACCCGCCGCCGTGTGCAGGCTACCCAGAAGCTCGAACCGTGAATCACCGGTTCCGGTGGTGGACACCGACACTGTGACCACATCTGCGCCCCGGACAAATCGAGCCGCCACCGATCCGTTCGTGGCCGGTGCGTCTTCGGACCAGAAGCCGTGGGCGGCCAACGATTGGCGGAACGAGCCCAAAACATTCGCCTGGGATGCGGAAAGGACTCCGTCTGCGGCGAGCTGCAGAACGGTGCCGGACCCGGACACCGAAGTAGAGCCGATGGCGGTCCCGGGGGGAAGGGTCAAAACCCCGTCCGGCCACCCTGCGACCACTGCTCCGGTTGCCTTCGCCGCTGGCGGTAGGGCTCCGGTGATAAGGGGTGCGGGCGCGGACGGTGCGGGCAAACCGGTGGGACTTTCCGCAACAGGTGGAAGCACTTCCAAGGGCTTGGCCGGGTTGGCAGTGCTACCCGGGTTGGCAGTGCTACCCGTGGTACCCGGGCTGTTCCCGCCAGCGGCGGTGCTCCCCGACGCCGTGGTACTGGCGTTCCCTTGCTTGGCGGGAGCACCTGAAGCTCCGCGGCTAGTAGGAGCAGAAACCGGTGTGGAGCGGCCACCCATTTGGTCCAGTACCAAGGCCGCGGCGACTATCACGAGCGCGAGGCAGATCCCCGCGAGGACAAGCCGCCTCGCCGTCATGGCCTCTCCGTCAAGCTCCGCATGGGGACAGTCTGCCATCGCTGCCCGAATTGGGGAACAGTTTTCGCCCTACCAACGACCATTCCGCGGCCGGGGTTGGCACGCCGGGCAGGTGTAAGAAGACCGGTTCATGAACTGTTCCCGCTTGATGCTGCTTCGCAATCCCAGCGATTCGCAGCGGGGACACAACTCGCCGGCCCTTCCATAGGCGTTCAGTGAACGGGAAAAGTAGCCGGAGTCACCGTTGACATTGACGTAGAGCGAGTCGAAGCTCGTCCCTCCCGCCGCCAGGGCCGCGTCCATGACTTCTTTCACCGAGTCCACGAGCCGCTGGGCATCCGCGCGACGCAAGGTGTCGGTAGCACGGGCGTAATGCATGCGGGCGCGCCACAGCGCTTCATCGGCATAGATGTTTCCGATGCCCGAAATGACCGATTGATCCAGTAAGGCCCGCTTGAGGCCTGTTTTCCGGCTTTTGATCTTCCGGTAGAACGCTTCGAAGGAGAAGTACGGGTCCAAGGGATCGCGCGCGATGTGCGCGGCTTCGGCGGCGATCTCCGGCAGTGGAGTTTCTCCCAAGCCGCCCGGGCCGTCGTCCAGGGTCGGAACCAAGTTTGCGATGAACAGGCCACCGAAAATGCGTTGGTCCACGAACCGCAACTGCTCCGGCATTCCCTCTGAGGGACTGAGCCGCAGCCGGACTTTGAGGTGTTTCTCATCCGGGACATCAGGATCCTGCATGAGGAGCTGCCCACTCATTCCAAGGTGGGCCATGAGGGCTACCCTGGTGAGCGCGTCTTCACTGGGGGCGCTGATGCCGTCTGCGCTCTCCATTGCCAACGGCATCCAGAGGAACTTGCCCCGCCTGACCACATCCAGCACTGTGGCCTGCTCCAAGTTACCGACGAAGTCCTCAGTACCCAGCAGATGGCGGCGGATGGAGCGAACGTCCAGGACCTCGACGCCGGTGATGGTGCGGCCGCGGACCCAGCGGGCCAACCCGCGGCGCACCACCTCTACTTCAGGAAGCTCCGGCATGGCTCAGGAAGTGGGTCCGGCCGGGGCCTGATCCAATGCTTCAGACGGCACGGAGAGTGCCCGCCAAGCATCCGCGGCGGCCTCCTGCTCTGCCTCTTTCTTGGAATGGCCTCCACCACGGCCGTAGGGAACGCCGCCAATGTTCAGCACAGCCTCGAAAGTACGGGCATGGTCGGGGCCGGAACCTTCCACCGCGTAGTGGATCGCACCCAATTGCCTGCTGGCAGCAAGCTCCTGGATGCTCGTCTTCCAATCCGTCCCCGCGCCCAGGGCACCAGCGTCCTTCAACAGGGGTCCCACCAAGCGCATTACCAACTTGCGGGCCGTTTCCATGTCATTGGACAGGTAGGTTGCCCCGATCAGGGCTTCCATGGTGTCCGCCAGGATGGAGGCCTTGTTCTTGCCATTGGTCAGCTTCTCGCCTTGCCCAAGGTAAATGAACTCGCCGACGCCGATCTCCCGGCCGATTCCAGCCAGGGCGCGGGTGCTGACGACGGCGGAACGCCGCTTGGCCAGCTCACCCTCGGGGAGGTCCGGGTTATCACGGTAGAGCGAGTCAGTGACGGAAAACCCCAAGATGGAGTCTCCGAGGAACTCGAGTCTCTCATTCGTGGGGATCCCGCCGTTCTCGTACGCATACGAGCGGTGCGTCAGGGCAAGACGAAGCGTCTCGGTGTCAATGGAGACACCGAGACGCTTCAGAAGCTCTTCAGTTGAAGACATCCTTATCAGCCTATGCGGCAGATTAGGCGTCTGCGACCTTGCGGCCCTTGTATTCAAGGAACAGCGCGGTGCCGGCGGAGTCGGTGACGACCTTTGCCTGGTGGGGCAGGCTGTAGGTAACCTGTCCGTTTTCGATGGTCTTGACCAAGTTGGGGGCAGTTGCCTTCCACTGGGCACGGCGGGCGCGTGTATTTGCGCGAGACATTTTCCGCTTGGGAACAGCCACGGCTATCTCATTTCTCTCTTAGACGAACACTTACTAATCGGTTTGCCGGTCAGTCTTAGCCAGATCAGCTAGGGCAGCCCAGCGAGGGTCAATGACCTCGTGGTGGTGCCCCGGCTCGTCTTCCAGGCGTGCTCCGCATTCGGAACAAAGGCCCTGGCAGTCTTCCCGGCACACCGGCTGGAACGGCAGCATGGTAACCACTGCGTCCCGCAACACCGGTTCAAGATCGATCAGATCGTACTCGACTCGACGTTGCTCTTCATCGTCTTCTTCACCTGAAAGTTCAAGACCTTCATAGAAGAAAAGTTCTTGCACATTGACCTCAAGGTCATACGCAAGGGGATCCAGGCATCGACCGCATTCGCCGGTTACTTCGACGACGACAGTCCCAGATACCAGAATTCCTTCGTGTACGGCCTCGAGACGAAGATCGAGCTCGATGTCCGAGCCTTCCTTTACGCCAATGAGCGCCACACCAAGGTCACTTGGCGCAGGTACATGTTCGTTGAGTGTCCGCATGGTCCCTGGACTGCGTCCAAGGTCCTTGACTACCAGCGCCAAGGGCGAACTTGCATCTCGCTTAATGAGAACTCCTGTAGAACATATGACCGACGTACCATCTTAGCCTGATCACGCTTGAGGACTCAAACTGACTCCGGGCGGCCAAAAGGCACTGTTAGATGCACTAATGAACGAGGTACCCAACAAGCCTACCCTTTACGCGGCGGTTCCTTCGCAGGCTCGCTCGCCAGCAACCTCTTCAGCACTGATTTGGGGACGAAATCCGAGATGTCCCCTCCCAGCACATTGACCTCTTTGATCAAGGTGGATGAAAGGTGCAGGTAGTGGGCTTCAGCTGGCAGGAAGACCGTTTCGACGCCGGCCAACTGCCGATTCATGGTGGCCATCGGCAACTCGTAATCGAAGTCCGAGGATGAGCGCAGGCCTTTGACTATGGCAGAGATTCCACGGTGCCGGCAGTACTCTGCAAGGAGCCCTTCCCCCATCGGTTCCACGATGATGCCCCGCAAGGAGGCCAAGGTTTCCCGTGCCATCTCCATGCGGTCCTCGAGGCTGAACCGATACTTCTTTGCGTAGTTGGTGGACACGGCCACTATGACCTCGTCAAACAACCCGGCCGCCCTGGCAATAACTTCAAGGTGTCCGTTGTGAATGGGGTCGAAGGATCCTGGGCATACCGCGCGTCTCATGAATCGAACCTACCCCATGGAAACGCCGGGATACCATGACTGACATGGCATCCCGAGGCAGCAACAGCGAACCCTGGCAGCGAGCCGCCCTTGGCGCAAACCTCCTGTCCCCCGACGGCCAGTTGGGAGTCACCATCTTCGAGGAAATGACCACGTTGGCCACCTCCACCGGCGCCATCAACTTGGGCCAGGGATTTCCGGACGAAGACGGCCCCGCTGAGATCAAGGCTGCAGCACAGGCCGCCATAGCTTCGGGAGCAAACCAGTACGCGCCCGGTAAAGGTATCGCCGTGCTCCGCGAAGCTGTGTCCGCGCACCAAGA
This sequence comes from Arthrobacter sp. efr-133-TYG-104, assembly GCF_030208915.1. Taxonomy (NCBI): domain Bacteria; kingdom Bacillati; phylum Actinomycetota; class Actinomycetes; order Micrococcales; family Micrococcaceae; genus Arthrobacter; species Arthrobacter sp. efr-133-TYG-104. Next base: position 36,743 of record NZ_JARVTA010000006.1, on the reverse strand, counting down.
GAGGTTCTACGGGTTGGCAGTAAATCCGGAAACCGAAGTCCTGGTCACTACGGGCGCCACCGAGGCGATCGCTGCTGCACTTCTGGCTTTTGCCCAACCCGGCGATGAGGTGCTTACTTTCGAGCCCTTCTATGACTCGTACGGCGCCATCATTGCCATGTCCGGAGCAACACACGTGACCGCGCCCCTACTGGCGCCGGATTTCCTCCCGGACCCCGAGGTCTTGGCCGACGCCTTCAGCAGCCGCACCAAGATAGTTCTCTTGAACAACCCGCATAACCCCACCGGTGCCGTGTTCCCCCGGCAGGTGCTCGAAAGGATCGTGGCTCTCGCTGCTGCACACGGCGCGCTCATCATCAGCGACGAGGTCTACGAACACCTCACGTTTGATGCCCGCCACATACCAATCGCGTCCCTGCCCGGAGCCGCCGAACGTACCCTGACGATTTCATCGGCGGGAAAAACGTTCTCCTTCACCGGATGGAAGATCGGGTGGCTTACCGGGCCGGAGCACCTGGTCGCAGCAGTCCGCACAGTCAAGCAATTCCTGACCTACAGCTCGGGGACGCCTTTCCAATCCGCCATTGCCTTGGGCCTGGCCCTTCCGGATGAGTTCTATGCCGGTATCGCGGCCTCTTTGCGGAACAAACGCGACATCCTTGCCGCCGGACTGCGAGCCGCCGGATTCGATGTCTACCTCCCCAGCGGCACGTACTTCATCAACGTTGATACCGCTCCCCTGGGGATCGAGGATTCAGTGGACCTGGCGCGGCGCCTCCCCGGGCTGGTCGGCGTAGCTGCCATCCCAGTGCCCGTCTTTTGCCATGCCGAAGGAGCCAAGCGAACACGGAGCCTGTTGAGATTCGCCTTCTGCAAGAAAACCGAAGTCCTGGAAGAAGCAGCCGGACGCTTGGCTACACTCAAGGACCGGCTCTGAGCGGCACCGGCATGGACCCCCACGAAGGCAGCCGATTCCTCCGGACCACCGGCCAACACGCCACCATCAGCGCCGACTCCCTAGTTGAAGGCAGCTACATCCTCAGCATTGGCGGGGCAGCGCAGTCCCACGTCAACATCGCGCAACCCGCGGAAATCTTCTACGAATACCTGCGCAGGATAGGCCATGTAGTTGACCTGGCTGCGGCGCCCTCAGCGCCGGTGACAGCCCTGCACTTGGGAGCCGGTGCCCTGACCCTCGCCCGCTACATCCAAGCCACGCGGCCAGGCTCGGAGCAATACGCCGTTGAACTTGAACGTGAACTCCTCGACTTTGTACTCCAAAGGCTGCCCATGCCGGCAGGAACCGCGCTGCACCAGTACATCGGGGACGCCCGTGCAGCGCTGAATGACCTGCCCGCGGAGGCGCGGTTCGACGTCGTAATTCTCGATATCTTTTCCGGTCCTGAGGCGCCGCCGCATATAGCCTGCAGGGGTTTCTACGAGGAGGCCGCGGCCCGCCTGAATCCAAACGGCGTGCTGATCGTGAACGTGGGCGACGAACCAGCCCTTTCGCTTGTACGGAGCCAGGTAGCCGCCCTGCGCGAGGCTATGCCGGACGTTGCAGCGTTCGCCGAGACAGGGATGTTCGCCGGAAAATATCCCGGCAACATCATCCTGGTGGGCACACTGGGGCCGTGGCCCCAAGAATGGACCGCCGAACTCCTGGCGAGGGGACCTCATCCGGCGAGCGTCCTTAACGGTGTGGACTTGGACCGGATTACGGGCCGGCCTTCACCTCATTAGGGAGCTCATCTAGGACGGTTCGGCGAACCACAGCTTCGTTTCGCCGTACTTCTTCTCCGCAAACGATTCCAGGCCCTCCGGCCACGTAGGTTCCGGGCTACGTGAGCTTCGCTCCACGACCACCACGGCATCTTCGTCCAAGTGCGGCGCCAACTTGGCCAGTACCGAGCTCAGCGCCAGCTCGTCCAACGGATACGGCGGATCGAGGAAAACCAGGCCCCAACTGCCCTCCAACCCTGCACGGTCAAGGAATGACTCCACTTTGGATCGGTGCACGGAGACCCGTCGGGCGCCCAGGATTTGGTTCACCATATGGGCATTGCGTTGGCAGACATCGCTGGCCTTTGCGTCAAATTCCACTAGTTCCACACTGCGGGCACCCCGGCTGGCGCTCTCAACACCCAGGGAACCGGAGCCTGCGTAGAGGTCAAGCACCCGCGCGTCGTCGATAACAGCCAAGGATTCCAAGCGGGAGAACAAGGCCTCCTTGACACGATCCGTGGTAGGCCGTGTGGCCGTGCCCGGCACGCTGATCAACGGATTGCCACCGGCCACGCCGGCAATTACACGGCTCATCGGTGTGATCCGTTCCCGGTGATCGATCCTGCCATGGGCCTATCCGCGTTCAAGGAACGCCTCCTTTTCGGGATTCAAGTACTCGTCGATTGCCGCGGCAAGGGCCGGCTGGTTTTGCAGAGTGGGGTCCTCGGCCACCAACGCCTGGGCGTCCGCGCGGGCACGGGCGATGATGTCTTCGTGTTCCAAAACTCGCAGCAATTTCAAGGTGGAACGTCCCCCGGACTGCGAGGCACCCAGGATGTCGCCCTCCCGGCGAAGCTTCAGGTCCTCTTGGCTCAACTCAAAGCCATCCGTGGTGGACGCCACGGCTTCCAGCCTCCGGCGGCTCGGATGGCCCGGCTCCAAGGTCGTCACCAACAGGCAGGTTCCCGGCAGCCCGCCACGCCCCACACGGCCACGGAGCTGATGGAGCTGGGAGATGCCGAAACGATCAGCATCCAAGATCACCATCAACGTGGCATTGTGGACATCCACACCCACTTCGATGACCGTGGTGGACACCAGGACTTTGGTTCGGTTGGACGCGAATGACTGCATGGTTTCGGTCTTCAACTGCGGGTCCTGCCTCCCATGCAACGGCGCCACAGCGACACCCGCCAGGGAAGGCTCGGCCAGCAAACTCTCGACGACGGCGGTCACCGACGCAAGCTCCCTCGCCGGTCCATCATCCCCGGCCCCATCTAGCCCGAGTGGATCATGTGGTTCCGCTTCGCCGGGGCTGAAGTCGCCGTCGTCGTCCGTTCCGATCTTCGGGCACACCACATAGACCTGATGGCCTGCGTCAACTTCCTCGCGGGAACGCTTCCAAATACGGTCGGCCCACGCCGGATTCTCCGCCAGTCCCACCACATGCGTGGAAATGGGCGCCCGCCCGGCTGGGAGCTCGTCCAGCACCGAGGTCTCCAGGTCTCCAAAGACGGTCATGGCCACTGTCCGGGGAATCGGGGTGGCCGTCATGACCAGCAGGTGCGGTGGCCGCTGCGCCTTGGCCCGCAGTGCGTCGCGTTGTTCCACGCCAAATCGGTGCTGCTCATCCACGACGATCAGGCCAAGATCCTGAAAGCTCGTCTTATCGCTGAGCAGTGCGTGGGTTCCGATGATGATCCCCGCGTTCCCGGAGGCGGCGTCCAGCATGGCCTGCTTTCGGGCAGCCGTGGGCATGGAGCCGGTCAGCAGGGCAACCTGGACCGCTTGCTGGGCGGAGTCCACGCCCAGCATCCCGGTGCCGCCGAACATCTGGTCGCGTGCCAGGGAGCCCAAGGTCCGCCGGATGGAATCGTAGTGCTGGGCGGCAAGGACCTCCGTGGGCGCAAGCAACGCAGCTTGGCCACCTGCGTCCACCACCTGAAGCATGGCCCGGAGGGCGACGATGGTCTTACCGGACCCTACTTCACCTTGCAGTAGGCGGTTCATCGGTGTATCCCGAGCCAGCTCTTCTGAAAGGGTCTTACCGACAGCGGACTGTCCCGCCGTCAGGGTGAACGGCAGGTTGCCATCGAATTTCTCCAACAAGCCCCCGCTGACCCGACGGCGGGCGGTCGCCTCTTCGGCTGCCAACTGGGACCGTCGCCGGGCCAAGGCTGTCTGCAGGACCAGCGCCTCCTGGTAGCGGAAGCGATCCTGTGCCCTCCGCCAATCCTGATCGGTCTCCGGAGAATGGATCAGCCGGTAGGCATCGGCGACGCTCATCAGACGGTCCCGTCCTGCGATCGCCGGAGGAAGCGGGTCCTGCAGGGCATCCAGGTCAAGGGTCTGAAGCAAAGCGGTGACCACTTTGTGGATGGACCAGCTTGTCAGTTTGGCGGTTGCCGGATAAACCGGGATGGGGATGGCCGCCAGCTTTTCGGGGTCCATGGAACCCTCGGTATCAGGGTCTTCATCCAACAACAGGAAGTCCGGGTTGGTCAGCCCCAAGGATCCCCCGTAACGGCTGACCTTGCCCGAGAACATGGCACGGCGCCCGGGCATCAACTCCGCTTTTGCCCGGAATCCGTTGAAAAAACTGACCTTCATTTGCCCTGGAACACCGCTCGCGGCAGTCTCATCGGTGACCACGACGTCTGTGATGGAACCTCGCCTGGCCCGCATTTGCCGTGTGCTGTTGGAAAGGACACGGGCAATCAGCGTCACCTCCTCATCCAACGGAAGGTTGCTGATGGGAGTGAGTTCACCGCGCCTCAGGTATCGGCGGGGAAAGTAGTTCAGCAGTGCACCGGTAGTCTTCAGGCCCAGATGTTTATCGATGACGGCGGCGGAGCGCTTTCCAATTCTGCGTTCAAGGGGCAGCTCGAGCTCAGTATTCATGCGGCGGGAGGTCCTCCTGCCCGGGGCTCCCCTGACCGGGGCTGACCTGGTCAGTACTGACCTGCCCAGGACTGACCTGCCCGGGGTCGCGGGGAAGCGCCAACTCGCTCACGGCTATGTCCGTAGGGTCCCCCAGCGAACGGATCAGTGCCACGGCCGGCCCGGGATCGGCTACATGGACGTGGACTCGCCACCGGTAGCTCTTTTCAACCGCCGAGTCGTCATCGTCGTCGTCGTTTCCCGCAGCTGCCCCGACTTGGCTCATGATCACTGAATCACCCATCTCGTCCAAGCGTTGCCTGAGGATGGCTGCATTGAGCGGCGACAAATCGATGGTGCACATGACTTCCACGCCGTCGTCGGCAGGCATGTGCTCGTGGATGTGCGGGTCTTGGAGCTTATAGCCGTGCAGTCCGTCAAGGAGCTCATCCTGCAGTTCTTCGCCGAGGACCGCCGAGCGAAGGCAGTCAAGCACCAGCAACATGCCCACGCCTCCGGCGTCCACTACACGGGCCGCCTGTAGTTGCGCGAGCTCGCCCTCGGTGCGCACCACTGCCTGGACAGCGGCTTCAACAACCGCGTCCAGGGCCAAGCCCAGGGCATGGTTGCTGTCATCACCGTTTTGGGAAGCATCCGTGGCCTGAGCGGCCTTCGCAGCGGCCTCAAGGACCGAAAGCATTGTCCCGGCAACAGGCTCGCTCAGGGCCGACCACGCCCGAATTTGGGCACGGTTCAGTGCGGCGGCCAGCAATGGCGCACTGAGCCTCGATTTCCCGGCCAGCGGCTCAGCGGCGGCTGAGAGGAACACAGCGAACAAGGTCCCTGAATTGCCCCTGGCCTGCTCCATGGCTGCCTGCCCGGCGCGTGAAAGTACCGCCCCGACGTCGTTGCTTGTTTCGCCGGTCTCCGGCGCGGTGCCGCCGACGGCAGCCACGGCTGCCCGGACGGTGAGATACAGGTTGGTGCCGGTATCGCCGTCGGCCACGGGAAAGATATTGATCGCGTTGAGACGGTCGCTGTGGTTGCCTAGGACTACTTCCGCCTTGCCGAGCCAACGTCTCATGGCGTGCGCATTCGCGGCGATCTTAGTCTGCAAAGTGATCCCATCCAACGGTGTCGGCAGCTTGCCCGGCGATCCGGACGCCGGTGCCTGACGGCATGACATCGGCTTGAACCGAGCCTATCGCAGTGAAGCCTTGCGGCAGCTGAATTCCTGCTGGGAACGTGGCAAGGAGTCCGTGGTCTTCTCCCCCACCAAGAACCCAGGACATCGGCTCGACGCCGAGAAGAACCGCTGCCGATTCCAATGGCCGGGCATGAAGCGCCAAGGCCTTCGGATCGAAATCCAGAACAACATTCGAAGCCTTCGCGAGCCGGCCTGCATCCCGGAGAAGCCCATCGGATATATCGAGCATGGCGGTGGCACCTGCCCGGGCAGCCAATGGTCCGGCCTGCAACGGCGGCTCGGGCCTGCACTGCCTATCAATCAAGGCCCGGTCCGTTGCGGTCAGCCGTTCCACGGGCACGCTGCTCTCCAGCAACGCCCATCCGGCCGCAGCGCGGCCCAAAGTTCCCGCAACCGCTACGACGTCGCCGGGTACGGCGCCGGAGCGCAGCACCGGTTCTCCTCCTGAGAGCGTACCGACGACGGCGACAGTAACCGTTATTTCGCGGCCCCGGCCAAGGTCCCCGCCGGCAACGGAGCATTCCTCGGCACCTAGAGCCGCAATCGCCGCGGTGAGTCCGTCAGCGAATTCCTCAACCCAGCCCACCGGCGTGGCCGGCGGCAGGGTCAGGCTCACTACAAGGGAGATAGCCCTGCCGCCCATGGCATTGATGTCGCTGAGATTTTGGGCGGCCGCTTTCCATCCGACGTCGAACCCGGTGGTCCGGTAGCCGTTGTTCCACTCAAGTCTGAAATCCTGGTCCTGGGTTTGGGTGTCAATGGAGATCAAGGTGCGCCCATCCGGTGCCGCGATCAGTGCAGCATCGTCCCCAGGACCCAACAACATGCTGGAACTGGAGTTAAGCCGTGGAAAAATCCGGGCAAGGAGTTCGGGCTCTGAAAGGTCACTGACGGCTAACTGTTCTTCGGGCACGGCACTACGCTATCGCGATCCACTGACACGATAGTGCGGGGTTCGGCTGGTGGCCCTGGGGGGGATCACGAGGCAGGTCCATGCGGGATAGGCTTGGTGGATGCTCCAAAAGACCCTCCGCCGGTCCGCCGTGACCACGATGTTCGTGGCCGCGTCGGCCCTGGCCCTGTCCGGCTGTGCGGCCACCGTTGATGTGAGTGCGGCCGCCGACGCCGCCAACCCTGCCTGCGCTGCGATGATGGTGGCGCTGCCGGACCAGATTGGCGATTCTGCCCTGCGCAAGACCAACAGCCAGGCCACTGCCGCGTGGGGAGACCCGTCGCAAGTAATCCTGCGCTGCGGCGTCAACGTCCCCGGGCCGACGACCGACCGCTGCGTCACCGTCAACGGCGTCGACTGGGTCATCAAAGAGGGTAACCCGATCTACACCCTGACGACATTTGGGCGCAACCCTGCCACCGAGATTCTGATGGACCCCAACAAGATCAGCTCCGCCACGGTCCTCGCGGACTTGGCTGCTGCGGCGTCCAAGATCAAGGCCACCGGAAAGTGCGTGGGCCAAGAGGACCTGCAAAACCTGCCGTCCTCCGGTGCCAGCACTCCACCAAACTAACCACCAAACTAAAAGGCAGCGTCCGTGCCCGCGACTTCGCGCAGGCACAGACGCTGCCCTCAAGGGGACTAGCGAAGGCCGGTCTTGCGTGTCAGCGCAAGGTGGAGGAGTTCGTCGATCAACTCCGCATAGGACATCCCCGATGCCGCCCACATCTGCGGGTACATGCTCTTCGGCGTGAACCCTGGCATGGTGTTGATCTCGTTGATGATGAGCTCGCCGGAGGGTGTGTAGAAGAAGTCCACCCGGCTCAAACCCTCGCCCCCTACCGCGTCGAAGGCGACCGCGGCCAGTTCGCGGACCCGGGCGATGGCTTCGTCTGGAATGTCGGCAGGACAGCTCAGGGACGCGGCGCCGTCCTCGACGTACTTGGCTGCGAAGTCATAGAACTGGTGGCCGCCCTCAGCAACGGCGATTTCACCCGGCATTGATGTGCGTGGCGCGGCGATTCCTCGTCCTTGCAGGACTGCGCATTCGATTTCCCGGCCAACGATGCCCGCTTCAATGACCAGCTTCAAGTCATGGCGGCGCGCTTCCTCAATCGCTCCGTCCAAGTCCTCGATCGAATCAACCTTGGAGATACCCATCGACGAACCTGCCCGGGCCGGCTTGACGAACACTGGGAAACCGAGCTTGTCCACCCGCTTCCGAACCGCCTCGGGATCGGTGAGCCAGTCCCGGTCGGTCACCGCAATGTAGGGACCCACAGACAAGCCTGCGGCTTCAAAGACTACCTTCATGTAGTGCTTGTCCATCCCCACCGCTGAAGCGAGAACACCGGCACCGACATAGCGGGTATCCGAGAGCTCGAGGAGGCCTTGGACTGTCCCGTCCTCACCCCATGGTCCGTGGAGGAGCGGGAAGACGACGTCCACGGAGCCAAGTTCCTTCGGAATCGCGTTCGGCTCAGTCACCACGAGCTGATGGGTACCACCGACCTCGGCGAGGGTCACCGTTTGGCCGGAAGGTTGCACTTCTGGAAGTGCCGAGGAGCTCAGGGACCACTCGCTGGTGTCGCCGGACGCCAAGACCCACTGGCCCGACTTCGCGATGCCGATGGGGACGACGTCGTATTTGTCCTGATCAATCGCGCCCATCACGCCAGCAGCCGTGACGCAGCTGACCGCGTGTTCGCTGGAGCGGCCGCCAAACAGGATCGCCACGCGGAGCCGGCGTCCAGGTGCGGGTGTGGATTCTTCTGTCACCATCAGTAGTCGCCTTCAGACTTCAGGGCCCGGGCCAGCAATCGCGGCCCTAGGTCATCAACGGACATTTTGCCTTCGAGAACGGCCACCACAGCGGCCGTTATGGGCATTTCAACGTTCAGTTTGCCGGCGAGTTCCCGCACCGCCGGACCGGACTTGATGCCTTCGGCGGTCTGGGTCATCTGCACGGCAACCTGCTCCAGACTCAGCCCTTGCCCGAGGAGCCTTCCGGCCGTGTGATTGCGTGAGAGGGCCGACGAGCAGGTCGCAACGAGGTCACCGAGGCCAGCCAGTCCGGCCATGGTGTGGGCTTCGCCTCCCAGAGCCAAGGCCAGCCGGGATGTCTCCGCGAGACCACGGGTGATCACGGAAGCTTTGGTGTTATCTCCCATTTGCCGGCCCTCGCAGATGCCGACCGCAAGCGCAATGACGTTCTTCACGATGCCGCCGATTTCGACGCCGACAACATCGGTACTGGTGTAAGGCCGGAAATAGGGCGCAGTGCAGCACAGGGCAATCGCTGCGGCGGTGTCAGGATCACTGCAGGCCACCACCGACGCGGTCGGCTGCTCGCCGGCGATTTCCATGGCCAAGTTGGGCCCGGACACCACAGCCACCCTGGATTCCGGGAGGCCAAGCTCCTGGGAGATCACTTCGCTCATTCGGGCGTCAGTACCCAGCTCAAGGCCCTTCATCAGGGATACCACCACAGCGTCCCGTGAGAGAAACGGCTTCCACTGGCTCAACTGCGGCCTCAATGACTGTGCCGGCACAGCGAGCACCACAAGGCTCGCCCCGCGCAGGACCTCAGCGACGTCCGTGGAGGCCTCGATGGCCGGAGGCAGGTCGATGCCGTTCAGATACTGCTCATTACGGTGCTGGGAGTTGATCTGGTCAACAACTGCTTGGCGGCGTCCCCAGATGCGGATGGTCCGGGTCACGCCCGTGGCAGAAGCAGCATCGGCCAGGACCTTGGCAAAGGTGGTCCCCCAGGAACCCGCTCCGAGTACTGCAATGGAGCTCAGGCCCTGGCCCTCGCTCAGGCCCTGACCCAGCCCCTCACCCTGGGTGATCGGTCCCGTCATTTCCCGCCCTCTTGCTCCGGTGCGTCCGTGGATTCAGGCTCATCGAACCGTCCATGCTTGGACTGTTGGTGCACGGCGGGGTCCCAGCGCTGGGCGGGGGGAGTTTCATTCCGGAGGGTTGCCAAAAGTTCCGTGATGGCGTCCATGATCAGGTCGGTCGCCTCATTCAGCGTGGTCCGGTCCAGTGGGCGGTCGGCGAAGGCACTCAGGTCAACCGGGTCCCCTATGAGGACCCTGACGGTCTTCCGCGGAAAGACATGAAAACGCTTGGCGTATCGTGGAAAGACTTCCTGGGCGCCCCAATGAGCCATGGGAACCACCGGGGCTCCGGTCTGCAGGGCAAGCCGGGCGGCTCCGGTGTGTCCCTTCATGGGCCAGAGGTCCGGGTCCCGGGTCAGCGTTCCCTCGGGGTAGATGATGATGGCGCCGCCGGCGTCCACCACTTCGCGTGCCAGTTGCAGGGAACGGTGCGCACCCGCCGTCGAGCGTTCAACCGGAATCTGCCGTGCGGCCCTTAGCAAGGCACCCAAGAGGGGCACCTTGAAGAGCCCCGCCTTGGCAAGGAAGTGCGGTGGACGCTTGAGGTTATAGACCAGGTGGCCGATCACCACGGGATCAATTTCCGTGCAGTGGTTGGGCGCGGCAATGAACCCGCCCGGGGGAAGCTTTTCGGTGCCTTCCCACTTCTTGGCCATCAGGGCGTTCATCAACGGCCGGGCGAGCCCGGCGAGCAGAATGAACGTGGCCCGGCTCTTGGCCGATTCCTTCAAAGGATCCCCCGCTACTTGGTGCTGGTGATGTCGAAATCGGCGCCCAGGCCGGCCAGCTTCTCGGTAAAGCGCTCGTATCCGCGGTTAATGATGTCGATGCCCGTCACCCGGGAGGTACCGGTTGCAGCCAGCGCCGCGATGAGGTGGCTGAAGCCGCCCCGGAGATCGGGGATATCGATGTCGGTGCCCCTGAGCGGTGTGGATCCGGAAATCACCGCGGAGTGGAGGAAGTTGCGCTGCCCGAACCGGCACGGGACACTGCCCAAGCATTCCCGGTGGACTTGGATGTTGGCGCCCATACGCGCCAGGGCCTCCGTGAAACCAAAGCGGTTCTCGTAGACGGTCTCGTGGACAATCGAAACACCGTCGGCCTGGGTCAGGGCGACCACCAGCGGCTGCTGCCAGTCGGTCATGAAACCGGGGTGCACGTCGGTCTCCAACACCAAGGGTGAGAGCTTGCCGCCTTGGTGGTAGAAGCGGATGCCGTCGTCGCCGATGTCCATGCCGCCACCGACTTTGCGGTACGTGTTCAGGAAGGTCATCATGTCCCGCTGCGAGGCACCCTGGACGAAGATATCGCCGCGGGTCACCAGGGCAGCGGAAGCCCACGACGCCGATTCGTTGCGGTCAGCAAGGGCGCGGTGGTTGTAACCGCGCAGGTCCTTGACTCCTTCGATCCGGATGGTGCGGTCCGTCTGGACGCTGATGATGGCGCCCATCTTCTGCAGGACGGCGATAAGGTCGACGATCTCCGGTTCCGTGGCTGCGCCGCTGAGCTCCGTGATGCCTTCGGCGCGGGTAGCGCTCAGGAGGACCTGCTCGGTGGCACCCACCGAGGGATAGGGCAAGGAAATCTTGGCCCCTTGCAGTCCATGCGGCGCCGAGATGTGGATCCCACCGGGTCGCTTTTCCACCACGGCACCAAATTGGCGCAGCACATCCAGGTGGTAGTCGATAGGCCTGTCGCCGATCTTGCAACCGCCAAGGTCGGGAATGAAGGCTTCACCAATGGCGTGGATCAAGGGCCCGCACAACAGGATGGGAATCCTGGAATCACCGGCATGCGCATCGATGGCCGTGCTCGAAGCGGTCTTGGCATCCTTGGGATCCAAAGTGAGATCGCCGGTCTCCGGGTCTTTGGCCACCGTGACACCGTGAAGCTTCAGCAGGCTCGTTACTACCTCGACGTCCTTGATCTCCGGGACGTTGCGCAGCACCGATGGTTCGCTGCCCAGCAGGGCAGCCACCATGGCTTTGGGCACAAGGTTCTTGGCACCGCGGACGGTTACTTGTCCGGTCAACGGGACGCCACCGCGGATTGTCAGAACACTACTCATCTATACCGGTTTCCTCACGACTACTCGCACCCCAAACTTACAAAGGCTCCAGCTAAGCATAGAAGCTCGTGTTACCGAACTGAAATGCGGCGCGATCCCGGTGAGGGTGATCGAAGCTGATCCCCACCCGCTGGGGGCACCTACGAAAAGGGACCGGCGGCCCCGCGATCAACGGGGCCTACCGGTCCGATTCTGCAGTGGCCTGGGCCAATATGCAAAGGTTACTGCTTATTAGCTCTTCGCGGGGAGCGTCCTCGGTTTGAACGACTGCCGCGTGGCTTCGAAGGCCGTGATGTCTTCCTCGTGCTGCAAGGTCAAGCCAATATCGTCCAAGCCTTCCAACAACCGCCACCGCGTGTAGTCATCGATCTCGAACGGGGCTACCACGTTCCCGCACTCCACGGTCTTGGACACCAGGTCCACCTTGACCTCGGCACCCGGATTGTTCTCCAAGACTTTCCAGATCAGTTCGATATCGTCCTGGGCAACCTCGGCAGCCAGAAGCCCCTGCTTCCCTGAGTTGCCGCGGAAAATATCAGCAAAACGCGAGGAAAGAACGGCCTTGAACCCGTAGTCCTTCAGGGCCCAGACGGCGTGTTCACGGGATGAGCCGGTACCGAAATCAGGCCCGGCAACCAAGACCGAACCGGAGCGGAACGGAGCCTGGTTCAGGATGAAAGACTCGTCCTTACGCCAAGCGGCGAACAGGGCGTCCTCGAAGCCAGTGCGGGTGATGCGCTTGAGGTAGACGGCTGGGATGATCTGGTCGGTGTCAACGTTGCTTTGGCGCAGCGGGACGCCGATTCCGGTGTGCGTGGTGAATTTTTCCATGGGGTCCTCCTAGACTGCGATTCCGGTCAGCGTGCCCGCAGAAGCAGACTCGAGGTCCGACGGTGAACTGAGTGTCCCGCGTATGGCTGTTGCTGCAGCTACGACCGGGGAGACCAGGTGCGTGCGCCCGCCCTTGCCCTGCCGGCCCTCGAAGTTGCGGTTGGACGTTGAAGCGCAACGCTCCCCCGGCTCCAACTGGTCTGGGTTCATGCCCAAGCACATGGAGCAACCGGCAAAGCGCCACTCAGCACCGAAGTCCTTGAAGACTTTGTCCAAGCCCTCAGCTTCGGCCTCCAAGCGCACCCTGGCCGAGCCCGGAACCACCAGCATGCGCACGTTGGGATCCTTTTGGCGTCCGCGAATGATGTCCGCAGCGGTCCGGAGATCCTCGATGCGGGAGTTGGTGCATGAGCCGAGGAAGACAGTGTCCACCCGGATATCTTTCATGGGAGTGCCGGCTTCCAAGCCCATGTACTGAAGGGCACGTTCGGCGGCGGCCTTGGCGTTCTCGTCACCAAAATCTTCAGGCGAAGGAACTTTGGCGGAAAGCGAAACACCTTGCCCGGGGTTGGTTCCCCATGTGACGAACGGTTCCAAGGTGTCGGCGTCGAGGTCCACCTCGGCGTCGAAAGCGGCGTCGGCGTCCGTGTGGAGCGTGTTCCAATACTCGACGGCGGCGTCCCACTCAGCGCCCTCGGGCGCGTGCGGCCGGCCGTGCATGTAGTCATACGTGGTCTGGTCAGGTGCAACCATCCCGGCGCGGGCTCCGGCTTCGATGGACATGTTGCAGATGGTCATACGGGCATCCATGGACAGCGAACGGATGGCTGACCCTCGGTATTCAAGAACGTAGCCCTGGCCGCCGCCGGTCCCGATCTTGGCAATCACGGCGAGGATGATGTCCTTGGCCGTGACACCCGGGCGAAGCGTTCCTTCGACGTTGATGGCCATGGTCTTGAACGGCTTCAGGGACAGGGTCTGGGTGGCCATGACGTGCTCGACCTCGGAGGTGCCGATGCCCATTGCCAAGGCACCGAATGCCCCATGGGTGGACGTGTGCGAGTCGCCGCACACTACTGTCATGCCCGGCTGGGTCAGGCCCAGTTGCGGACCCACCACGTGCACGATGCCCTGCTCTTTGTCCCCCAAGGAGTGGAGCCGGACGCCGAATTCCTTGCAGTTGGCGCGTAGGGTCTCGATCTGCGTGCGGCTGGTCAGGTCCGCGATAGGCTTGTCGATGTCCAACGTGGGAGTGTTGTGGTCCTCCGTGGCGATGGTGAGATCCGGCCGACGCAGCTTCCTGCCGGTCAAGCGGAGGCCTTCAAAAGCCTGCGGCGACGTGACTTCATGAACAAGGTGAAGGTCGATGAAGAGAAGGTCGGGCTGTGCGTTGGCTCCTTCGCCATCACCCTTTCGCACCACATGTGCGTCCCAAACCTTCTCGGCCAGTGTCTTTCCCACGGCCATGCTCCCTTCACTGCGGCTGGTGCCCTGCCTCACCGGATTTCAGAGGCATTGGACTGTTTCTCTATCCACTGAAGCAGGATGATCGCGGAATAAGCCAGCGGAAGAACTTGCATCTCAGATATTGAGACGGCAATATCATTACATGGACAATTCAAGTGGCGTCGGCGTCATCGATAAAGCGGCCCAGGTGCTCGACGCCCTCGAGGCCGGACCAACCACTCTCGCGCAGCTGGTAGCCGCCACCGGCCTTGCCCGTCCCACGGTCCACCGGCTGGCGTTGGCACTGGTCCATCACCGCTTGGTGAGCCGTGACATCCAAGGGCGCTTCGTTCTAGGCAGCCGCTTGGTGGAACTCGCCTCGGCCGCCGGAGAAGACAGGCTGATCGCCTCTGCCGGCCCGGTCCTCATTCAACTACGCGACGCCACCGGTGAGAGCGCGCAGATCTTCCGCCGTCAAGGTGACTGGCGCGTGTGCGTGGCGTCGGCAGAGCGCCCGATCGGCCTGCGCGACACGATTCCGGTAGGCACCCAGCTGTCCATGAAGGCAGGTTCCGCCGCCCAAGTGCTGCTGGCCTGGGAAGACCACGACCGCCTGCTCGAAGGGCTGCAGAACGCCCGCTTTACGCCCACCGTCCTTGCAGGTGTACGACGCCGGGGCTGGGGACAGAGCCTCGGGGAGCGCGAGCCCGGGGTCGCCTCCGTGTCGGCGCCCGTACGCGGGCCGTCCGGTCGCGTCATCGCCGCAGTATCGATATCCGGTCCGATCGAGCGGCTGACCAGGCAGCCGGGCCGGTTGCACGCTGAAGTTGTGTGCAACGCAGCACGGGTCCTTACCGAGGCGCTCCGGAAGAACAATGACTGATAAACCTGAGGTGCGGAGAGCGGCCTTGACCAGCTATGCCGTTTTCCTGCGGGGTATCAACGTTGGCGGCATCAATATCAAGATGGCGGACCTCAAAGACGCACTGGCCGGCTATCCGTTCAGCAAGGTCAAGACGTTATTGGCCAGCGGCAATGTGGTGCTGCAATCCGAGCTGGGTGCTGCCGACGTCAAAGGCCAGTTCGAGAAGTGCCTGCGGGAAGCCTTTGGCTACGATGCCTGGGTGGTGGTGCTGACGGCGTCCAGGATCGCCGAACTCGTGGAGGCCTGCCCGTATCCTGCTGACGACAAATCGACCCACGCGTACATCACCCTTGCCTCGGACAGCGCAATGCTCGACGAACTGGTGGATACCGCCCAAGCTATAGGCAGCGTCGAGAAAGTGCGGCTCGGGCCGGAAGCCTTGGCGTGGTTGGCGCCGGCCGGTGGCACCCTCGAAAGCCCTGTCAGCAAGGTCTCCGCGAAAGCCCGCTTCAAGGCAACCACCACCACGAGGAACCTGCGGACCCTGATCAAGGTCCGGGACGCTGCGGCCGCGTCCTGACTCTCGCGGGGCCCTAATCGGGGGAACAGACTCGAACGGAAACAGACTCGAACGGCTAAGGCACGACGCCGGCTCCGCACTATTACCCAAAGAAAAAACCCCCGGAAACCTGCTGGTTTCCGGGGGTTATTTGTGACCCCAGCGGGATTCGAACCCGCGTTACCGCCGTGAGAGGGCAGCGTACTAGGCCGCTATACGATGGGGCCTTGCACTGTTTTTGTACTAACCTTTGCCGTTTCCGGCGAAGAAGCTGAATGAGTATTTCACACTTTCAACCCTTGTCCAAATCGCTCAGGCGACTCGGACTTCCTGATCTTCCGGCGCCGTGGCGCGGATTTTCAGAGCTGGGATACCAGGACTCGAACCTAGAATGACGGTACCAGAAACCGTTGTGTTGCCAATTACACCATATCCCAAAGGCGACTTCCGGACCGGAGGTCAGCGCCCCGGATTACCGCGGCTTTTTCCTCCGTGCCCCTCAGCACGAGTAATGACTCTACCCGAGTCTTCTTACCGGCACAAATCGCCCCGAGGTTAGCTGCGTCACAGATGCCTGCGTCACACGTCCAGCGGCGAACCTACCGATTCGGGGGTCAACAAGCCCAGCAGGGACTCCACCTGCCGGCCACTGAAACCCTCCGCGGATTGCGAGGTCCTGTTCAGCCACACCCCCACCAAGCCTGCCGCCGTGGCACCCTCCGCATCCAGGAGCAGGTTGTCTCCCACGTACATCGTCCGGGCGGCATCGGTGCCCAACAACCGCACCCCTTCACGGTAGATGGCGGGGTCTGGTTTGGGCACGCCCACCGTGTCTGTCCCCACCAAGACCTTGATCCTTGACAGACCCGCCCCATCCAGCTTTGCCCGCTGGTAGTCGTGCACGTTGTTACTGACGGCTCCATACGGGATTCCGGCAGCATCAAGGGCGTCCAGCACTGGGCCGACGTCGTCAAAGGCCCGGACGTAGGCCGTTTGGCGCTGGTGGTAGGCCGCCACCCACGCTTGCGACTCGTCGTCGTCGCCAAGATCCACCCCGAAGTGGCCCAACGCCGCACGTCCGCGGAGCAGGCGTTGTTCGTTGAAGGTCAACTCGCCAGCCAGATAGCGGTCATAGAAGTGGGTGGTTTCGTGGGTGAAGATTCGGCCGAACTTCGCCCACCCGGCCTGGTCAAGGCCGGGCAGGAGATGTTCGCTGACATCGCGCAAGGCAGTAGTCATGGCGTACTCAAGGTCCACCAAGGTGTCATCGATGTCGAACAGGACACCGCGGATGATTCCGAAGGAACGTGCGATAGCCATGACTGCCGCTACTAGGCCCGGAAGGCCCGCACGCGGGCGAGCGAGGAATCCTTGCCCAGGATCACCATGGACTCGAAGAGCGGCGGGGAGATGCGGCGGCCGGAGATGGCGGTACGTACCGGTCCGAATGCCATCCGGGGCTTGATGCCGAGATCTTCGACCAGGGCCTGCTTCAGTGCTGCCTGGATGTTCTCTGCCGTCCAGTCCTCCACCGGCTCCAAGGCTGCAAGGGCTGCATCAAGCACTTCTGCCAAATTATCCGGGAGGCCCTTGCGGGCGTCGTCGGCAACATCGATGGCATCATCTTCCTTGAAGAGGAATGCCAGCATTTCCGGGGCCTCGCCCAAGAGGGTGATTCGCTCCTGCACCAACGGGGCTGCTTCCGCCAGAATCTCTTCCTGCCGTGGCGTCAGGATCTCCCCCACGAAACCGGCTGCCCGGAGGTAGGGAACCAGCCGTTCCTTGAAGTCTTCCGGTGCAAGCATCCGAACATGGGTTCCGTTGATCGCCTCGGCTTTCTTGATATCGAAACGAGCCGGATTACCCAGGACATCGTGGATATCAAAGTTGGCCACGAGCTGCTCCACTGTGAAGATGTCCTCATCGGCACTCAGGGACCAGCCCAGCAACGACAAGTAGTTGAGCAAGCCCTCGGGAATGAAACCCCTTTCACGGTGCAGGAACAGGCTCGACTCGGGGTCGCGCTTGGACAGTTTCTTGTTGCCCTGACCCATGACGTAGGGAAGGTGGCCGAACTCCGGCATGTACTCGGCGACCCCAATGGCATACAGCGCTCGGTACAGTGCGATCTGCCGGGGGGTGGAGCTGAGCAGGTCCTCGCCGCGGAGGACGTGGGTGATGCCCATGAGTGCGTCGTCCACCGGGTTCACCAGCGTGTACAAAGGGGCGCCGTTGGCCCTGACCACTGCGAAGTCCGGCACGGAGCCGGCCTTGAACGTGATCTCGCCGCGAACAAGGTCATTGAATGTCAGGTCCTCGTCCGGCATCCGCAGCCGCAGGACGGCCTCGCGGCCCTCGGCCTTGAACTGGGCGAGCTGCTCCTCTGTCAGGTGACGGTCAAAGCCGTCATAACCCAGTTTCGGGTCACGGCCAGCGGCCTTGTGACGTGCTTCGATCTCCTCGGGCGTCGAGTAGGACTCATAGACGTGGCCACCGGCCTTGAGCTTGGCAATGACATCCTGGTAGATGTCACCTCGCTGGGACTGGCGGTACGGCTCGTGCGGGCCGCCTACCTCAACCCCTTCGTCCCAGTTGATGCCAAGCCACTTGAGTGCGTCCAGCAACTGGTGGTAGCTCTCTTCGCTGTCGCGGGCAGAGTCAGTGTCCTCGATGCGGAAAATCAGCTTTCCGCCCGTGTGCCGTGCGTATGCCCAGTTGAACAGGGCAGTACGGATCAAGCCGACGTGCGGGGTTCCTGTGGGCGAGGGGCAGAAACGGACGCGGACCTGGGTCTCGGCGTTGACGGCGGGGATGGCGCTGGAGGCAGTATTCGACGCAGAAGCAGTAGTCATAGTGGTTCCAACTTTACCGCTTGGCACCGCGGTGGGTTCCCGCTTTGAAACGCCCGACGGCGGCCTGCACCTTTCGGGGGAAAGGCGCGGACCGCCGTCGGGCGTGGCTCTTACTGCCTCGGGCTGGGAGCCTAGCGGCGGACCACCGGATTGGAGAGCCGGCCGATGCCCTCGATCTCCACCTCGAAGCGGTCCCCCTCACTGACCAAGCCGACACCTGCCGGGGTCCCGGTCATGATGACGTCTCCGGGGAGCAGGGTGAAGGCGTGGGAGACGATCGAAACGAGTTCGCGTACACCCCGGATCATCTGGTTCGTGCTGCCGTCCTGGCGCAGTTCACCGTTGAGCCGCCCTTGGATGGACAGGTCTTCGTGGTCCAGTTCGGTTTCAATCCACGGTCCCAGCGGCGCGGAGGTGTCGAAGCCCTTGGCACGCGCCCACTGCAGGTCGGTTTTCTGGACGTCCCGGGCCGTGAGGTCGTTGCCGCAGGTGTATCCGAAAATGACGTCGTCCACGCGGTCTTCGGGAACGTCCTTGCAGATGCGGCCAATGACCACGCACAGCTCAGCTTCGAAGGAAACTTCCTCGGAGAACTCGGGAAGGATGATGGGATCGTTCGGGCCGATCACCGAGGTGTTGGGCTTGAGGAACAGCAACGGCTGCTGTGGAACCTCGTTGCCCAGTTCGGCGGCGTGCTCGGCGAAGTTCCGTCCGACGCCGATCACCTTGCTGCGCGGGATGATGGGGGCCAAAAGCCGGACATCCTCAAGCTTGTGCTTCACGTGGGTGGGTACGACGCCGTTGAAGAAAGGATCGCCGTTGATGACAGTGATTTCCTCACTGCCAGGCTCGCCTTCCACAACGCCGTAAAGGGGATC
Source organism: Arthrobacter sp. efr-133-TYG-104 (assembly GCF_030208915.1). Taxonomy (NCBI): domain Bacteria; kingdom Bacillati; phylum Actinomycetota; class Actinomycetes; order Micrococcales; family Micrococcaceae; genus Arthrobacter; species Arthrobacter sp. efr-133-TYG-104. The sequence continues at coordinate 17,577 of NZ_JARVTA010000006.1, read as the reverse complement.
AGAATCAACTACAAACCGGGCGATACGCATGGGCTCAAGCCTACCGCCAGCCACCGGATGCCCTGTGACGCGAACAGCTCAGTTCCGCAGGTAGTCCAGCTGCGCAGCTACGGAAGTCTCGGCCGCCCACCTAACGGAAGGGTCGACGTCGGGGTACACGGCATCGGTGACCGCACCAACGGACGCGCCCTGGCCAAGCCGTTGCAGTGCTGCCCTGATTTGATCGAGCCTTTGCTCGCGGTGCTCGCGGTACTCACGGCACTTCTCATCCAGCGCCGGCAGCACAGGACCATGGGCGGGCAGGAGGATCGCCGGGCCCAAGGCCTCGAGGCGCTGCAAACTTGCCAGGTAGTCCCCCAGCTTTCCATCCGGGTAATCCAAAACGGTGGTCCCGCGCCCCAAGATGGTGTCGCCCGTGAGGACGGAGCCAGTGGGACCGTCCCCCGGCAGGTGGAAACAGAGCGAGTCCGACGTATGGCCCGGTGTGGCCACAACGCGGATCTCGACGCCGGCAGCGTTCAGGACTTCGCCATCCGTAAGAGGTTCACCGCCGTGGCAATGTTCGGCGGATGCGGCACGAACGGGAGCGCCGGTCAGCTCGTGGAAACGCGCGGACGCCTCGGTGTGGTCAGCATGGCGATGCGTGATGAGGACCAATTCCACCACCCCTGATGCTGCCAAGGCTGCCAGGTGGTGCTCGTCAGCGGGTCCGGGGTCCACGATCACCACGCGGCTGGAGCCCGGAGCGCTGATGACATAGGAATTCGTGCCGTCCAGGCTCATGGGACCGGGGTTGGGCGCAAGCCGGAATCGGGTCAGCTCACTGCTGCGCCGCAGGCCGGAGGAGTCACCGGCCGGCGTATTACCGGAACTCGCCGTTGATTCAGAAGTCACTACCCAATAATGGCACGGCCCCTCCGCTGGAAAAACGAGCAGAGGGGCCGTCAACGGGCGCGTTGGGCTGTGAGGTGCCTAGACCAGGCGCGTCAGCCAACCGTGGGTGTCTTCGACCTTGCCGGTCTGGATACCCAACAGCTGTTCGCGGATGGCCATGGTGGTCTCCCCCGCCGTAGCGTCCTCGGACCCAATGAACTCGGTGGCGTCTTTGAGCACGCCGATGGGTGTGATCACAGCGGCGGTCCCGCAAGCGAACACTTCAGTGATCTCACCGGAAGAGACGCCATCGCGCCATTCAACCAAGGTGATCTTGCGTTCGGAAACTTCCCGACCCATGTCCTTGGCTACCTGGATGACGGACATCCGGGTGACGCCCTCCAAGATGGTGCCGCTGAGGGCAGGGGTCACCAGCGAGCCGTCCTTCATGACGAAGAATACGTTCATGCCCCCGAGTTCTTCCACGGCGTCATCGTTGAAGTGGTCCAGGAAGAGCACCTGCTTGCAACCGTTGGCTTCGGCTTCCTGCTGTGCGATCAATGATGCGGCGTAGTTCCCACCGCACTTGGCTGCCCCGGTTCCGCCACGACCGGCGCGTGCGAATTCACGGGAGATCCAGATGGAAACGGGCTTGAGTTCGCCGCCGAAGTAGTTACCTGCCGGGGATGCGATGACCCTGAAAGAGACTTCGCGTGCGGCCCGGACGCCCAGGAACGCCTCGGTGGCAATCATGAACGGACGAAGGTACAAGGCTTCGCCATCGCCGGACGGAACCCATTCCTGGTCCGCCTGCACCAGCTCGCGAATGGCTCCGATGAAGTACTCCTCGGGCAGTTCCGGGAGGGCCAAGCGCCGGGCGGACTTGTTCAGGCGGGCGGCATTGGCCTCGGGCCTGAAGGTCCACACAGAACCATCGGCGTGACGGTAGGCCTTAAGGCCCTCGAAGATCTCCTGGCCGTAGTGCAGCACTGCGGCTGAGGGATCCAGCGAGATGGGACCGTAGGGTTCGATTCGGGCGTTCTGCCAACCGCCTTCGCCAGCGACGTCGACCTTATAGTCGACGACGGCGGTGTGGTCGGTGAAGTAGTCGCCGAAACCCGGGTTCGCCAGGACGGCTGCACGCTCCTCAGCAGACTTCGGGGTTTCCGAAAGCTGCTGGCTGAATTCGACGCCATGGGCAGTCTGAGTCATGATTCCTCCACTGTCAGCTACCTGGCGCCGAACTGTCCCGAAGGATCTGATTCAACGATGGACCAGGGAAGCAGGTAAATAATTCAACACAAGCTTACGCCCGGCTGGCGGGCCTAAAGCGCTGCAGCAATGGCGTCGCCAATCGCAGCGGTGCTGCGCGGTTCTCCGGTGCGGTTTTCGACGTCGGCCACTACTGCCGCTTCGATCTTGCGGGCCGCCGTGGTGTAGCCGAGGTGGTCCAGGAGAAGCACTGCCGAGAGGATAGCGGCGGTGGGATCTGCCTTCTGCTGGCCGGCGATGTCCGGCGCCGAGCCGTGAACGGGTTCGAACATGGACGGTGCGGTGCGGTCCATATTGATATTGCCCGATGCCGCCAACCCGATGCCGCCGGTGACGGCAGCGGCGAGGTCGGTGAGGATGTCACCGAAGAGGTTGTCGGTGACGATGACGTCGAACCGCGACGGGTTCGTCACCATGAAGATGGTTGCCGCATCAATGTGGAGGTAGTCGTGCGTGACATCGGGGAATTCGGTGGCCACTGCTTCCACGGTGCGCTTCCACAGGTGTCCGGCGAAAACAAGGACGTTGTGTTTGTGGACAAGGGTCACGTGCTTGCGGGGACGCTCGCTGGCGCGTCGGAATGCGTCGCGCACAACCCGCTCCACGCCGTGGGCGGTGTTGAGGGATACCTCGGTAGCCACCTCATGCGGAGTACCTTCGCGCAGCGTGCCACCATTGCCGACGTAGGGACCTTCGGTGCCTTCGCGGACCACCACGAAATCGATGGCGCCCGGATTGGCCAAAGGGCTGCCCACGGTACCGTACAGGCGCGACGGGCGCAGGTTTACGTAGTGGTCGAGGCTGAAACGGAGTTTGAGCAGCATCTCGCGTTCGATGATGCCCGAGGGAATCCGGGTATCGCCGGGGGCGGCGCCAACAGCGCCGAAGAGGATGGCATCCCGGGTACGGAGGTCGGCAAGAACTTCATCCGGCAGCGTCTCGCCTGTCTCAAGCCAGTGCTGGGCGCCGAGCTTGTAATGGGTCTGCTCAAGGGTGACGCCTTCGGCGGCCACGGCCTTTTCCAGCACCTTGATAGCTTCGGTGATAACTTCAGGGCCGATGCCATCGCCCGGGATGACAGCAAGATTGATCGACGTTGCACTCATGGATCCATCTAGCCAAGAAATCCACATGCTGGTCAAAAACGTCTCACCAGTCGAACAAACTAACGCTCGATCTTGCTGTCAGCCGAGAGGAGGCTAAGCCTCGGCGGGCTCTTCGTAACGCGGGAAGACCGGTACCGGTGCAGGCAGTTCCGTGCCGGCGACGATCGGCGTGGCGATGGCGGCGAATTGCCGCGGCTCGCCTTCCGGTTGGCCGAGGACCTCCAGGAGCTTCGCGGACGACGACGGCATGACCGGCTGAGCGAGGATCGCCACGATCCGGACAACCTCCAAAGTGACGTACAGAACCGTGTTCATGCGTTCGACGTCGGTCTTCCGGAGTACCCATGGCGCCTGCTCGGCGAAGTAGGCGTTGGTGTCGCCCAGCACCGTCCAGATGGCTTCCAGTGCCCGGCTGAATTCCTGCTTGCCGAAGGCGGAGCGTGCCGTTTCCAGCAGCGCACCGGCCTGGGCCAAGAGTGCCTCGTCCTCCGCGGTGAACACCCCGGGTGTAGGGACCTTGCCCTCACAGTTCTTGGCGACCATGGACAGTGAACGCTGGGCCAGGTTTCCGAAGTTGTTGGCCAGGTCCGAGTTCATCCGGCCCACGATGGCCTCGTGGTTGTAGTTGCCGTCCGCGCCGAAAGGAACTTCCCGGAGGAAGAAGTACCGGCACTGGTCCAGGCCGTACTGCGCCACGAAGTCCTGGGGAGCTACCACGTTGCCCAGGGACTTGGACATCTTGATCCCGTTGTTGGTGAGGAAGCCATGGATCATCACGCGCTGCGGCAGTTCAAGTCCGGCGCTCATCAGGAAGGCGGGCCAGTAAATAGCGTGGAAGCGCGAGATGTCCTTACCGATGACATGAACGTCAGCCGGCCAGAACTTCTTGAATGCTTCCGACTCAACGTCCGGGTAACCGACACCTGTCAGGTAGTTGGTCAAGGCGTCGACCCAGACGTACATCACATGTTTCTCGTCGCCCGGAACCGGGACACCCCAGTCGAACGTGGTACGGCTGATGGAAAGGTCCTCCAAACCGCGCTTGACGAAGCTGATGACTTCATTGAAGCGGGACTGGGGCGCACCGAATTCCGGCTGCGCCTCGTAGAGGGCCAGGAGCTTGTCCTGGTAATTGGAGAGCCGGAAGAAGTAGCTCTCCTCCGCCGTCCAGGTAACCAAGGTGTCCGTTTCCTTGGAGTACCGCGCGCCGTCGTCCTTGACCACGGTGTCATCCTCGACGTAATACGCTTCGTCGCGGACCGAGTACCAACCCTCGTACTTGGAGAGGTAGATGTCCCCGTTAGCTTCCATCTTCTTCCAGAGGGCTTGGGAGGCAGTGTAGTGGTCCTGGTCCGTGGTCCGGATGAAGCGATCGTGGGAGATGCCCAGGTCCAGGCTCATCTGCTTGAACGCAGCGGAGTTCCGATCAGCGAGTTGCTTGGCGGTAATGCCCTCCTTCTCGGCGGACTGCTGCATTTTGAGTCCGTGCTCGTCCGTTCCGGTCATGAAGAAAACTTCATGGCCATCCAGGCGCTTGAAGCGCGCCATGGCATCGGTCGCAATGACCTCGTAGGCGTGGCCGATGTGCGGCACACCGTTGGGATAGCTGATTGCGGTGGTGATGTAGAACGGGGATTTCTCTGCAGACGTCACTCTAAAAAGTTACCTTTTTTTCGGATGAAATAGCTTAGTTAAGTTCGGTCAGCGTATCGCTGAGCCGGACCAGCTCGTGGTCGTGGGAAGCGACCAGGACAGCAATGCCATCGCTGGTGGTGTCCTTGAGGATTCCGATGATGCGGTTGGCGGCCGCGCGGTCGAGGCTGGCCGTCGGCTCGTCGACCACGAGAACCCGCGTACCGAGTATCAAGGCGCGCGCGATAGCTACGCGTTGACGCTCACCGCCGGAAAGCTGGGCCGGCCGGTGGCGCATGCGGCGCCCCAAGCCCACCAGGTCCAAAAGGTCCTTGGCCATCTCGGTGCGCTGCTCCACTTCGCCGTCCGGCACGGCCGGAAGCAAAACGTTCTCCAAAGCGCTCATGCCGTCGATCAAGGCGCCGCCCTGGTCCACATAGCCAATCAGTGCACGCCGGCGATCGGCGATCTCGTCCTCGCCCATGGAGTCCAGCGGCTGGCCCTCCCACAGCACCGTGCCCGATGTCGGCAGTGTCAGTCCTGCGCTCACCGTGAGGATGCTGGTCTTGCCCGAACCGCTTCGGCCGGCAACGCAGTGCATCTCACCGGCGTGGAGGGTTAGGTTGAAATCGTCGACGACGTCGACTTCCTCGGCTCCGCCTTTGTCGCCACCGTAATGGATGGTGACCCGGTTCAGTTCCAAGGGGGTGGCGTGGTCTGTCGCCCTGACGATCGTGTTGGCGCGTGTTTGCAACGACTCTTCCGTGGATTCCGGAGTGGGCGTCAGCTCAGGGTTGGGAGTGTCAGTCATTTGACTACTTTCGTTGCAATCGGAATCCAGCAAATTACGGCCAGGAGGCCGGCTAATCCGGCCCACAGAGTCGCGTAGGGGGCCAAGAGCAGGCCTAGTCCAAGGGCGCCGAGGACACCCAGGGGAAGGGCGACGGTGCCGACCAGCGCGTTCTCAAAGAACCGCACCTGCCCCAACATGTCAGGGTTCCACCCCATGGCACGGAGAGTACCGAGGTACTCACGCTTGGCATGGAGTTCAAACCGGCCCGTCACGAGTGTCAGCAGCAGGCTCACTATCACGCCGAAGATCGCGAGGATCAGGCTTGGCAGCGAGATCGTAGCGGCGGCGAGCCCGCTGAGCGCACTGGCACCGGCCGTCCTTGGAATGTCGATGAGCAAGGCAATCAATGCTCCCACTGCTGCCCCGAACACGCCCACGGCCACAGCCAAGGCGATCGAGTTGAATCGGTTGGTGGTGAGCTGCCGGTTGGCAAACGTCAGCGGGGAGTCCACCAGTACCAGGCGTTCATCGTGCTGCGGCTCTTGGTCCACCACCACGCGATGACGCAGCTGCTGGGCCGCCAAGAGGGCTGCACCAACGTAAATGACCAACATGGTCGCGGAGACGATCACCGTGGCCAGGTTCCAACTCAGCAGGCTGAGCACCAACCCGGCAGCAGCCAATGCCGCGGCACCGACGGCAAACTCTTCAAGAACCCAGGACCGGATACGTTTCTGGGTCCAGCCCATGGCCCGCAGGATACCGGCTTCACTCCGTCTCTGACGGATGTAGCTGACCGTCGAAGCACCCGTGAGCAGGGTTGCGCCCAAAAGCGTCAGGAACAAAAGGGTGACGTTGGTTCCCGTTAGGGAACCGGAAACAGCATCCGCGGCGTTCTGCCGGACCCAGGACTGCTGGACCGTGCCCAGCGGGGATTCCTTGCCGGCGTCGTCCTTGCTGTAACCGGGCACGAAAATATTGGCATCCTCGCGTGCGGAGCCGGCAACAACCGTAGCTTCCAGGCCGAGTGCACGGATTTGCGTCGCGAGGTTTTCGACATCCGGCTGCGCCGTTTTCCAGTTACCGGCGGCTTTGGCTCGAACGCGGACGGCATCGATGACGTTGGCGTTCTTGTCGTATCCACGGGCCGCGGCCAGTCCGTAGTAGTCGGTGATCGCACCAGCGGACTGGCTCACCAGTCCGGTAGCGCTGAGGGAGGGCTTCAGCTGCGCGTTGCCGGCAGCGTTACCGGCGGCGTCCTTACTCAGCGTCATGGGCGTGGGATCGTAGCCGCCGAGGGGCAGCTTGTTGACGTCGCCCGCAGCCGCTTGGACAGCTTTGGGATCGAAGGTGCCGTAAACCATCGGAAGTGGAGTAGCGGGCTTCTTGCCAGTCGCGAGGTTCTGGCGGTAGGAACGTTCGTCCACGGGTTTGCGTTGCGTTTGGTCCACAGGCGTACCAAGTGCCGACTTCTCAGGCAAGCGGTTCACTGTTACCCAGTCCCCCGGCGTCGCGCTCTTGTCGGTGGCGCCGTTGGCCTCGGTGTTACCGTCCTTGTACTGCGGCGCAGCCGCGAAGGCCGTGCTCCAGGTAGCGGGATCGTAGAGCCCTTGCCCGAACGACGCCGTATTGCCCAGCAGCGAGCTGTGGTCGGTTGACCCAGGCCAGTTCAGGGCGAACGGTGCCTTGGATACGAAAGGCAGGTAGTCCTTATCCAGGGAGCGGGTCACCGTGCCAACGTCCTTGGTCACCTTGCCGCTGGCATCGATTTCCTCGATTTTCACCGAGTATTGCAGGTCCAACGACGTACCAGTCCGAACGATCAGGGGGATGGCTTGGGAGTCAGCCGTCAGCAGCCCGTCACGCTTTGCTTGCTGATACTGCGTCATCAGGGGTGCCCAATATTTAAGCTTGACCCCGAGGAAATCGGGGCCCTGATTGAGCTGGTCCATGGTGAGCCCTGTGGTGAAAAGGTTCTCGAAGCTCCGTCCGATGGCTCCGGCATTCCGTGCATCGGCAGGCGGGGCCTTCTCAAGGGGGGCGAGGAAATCACCGGCAGAGCCAAGAAGGGCCCGTTCCGAGGCGGGGTCAACCGCGACGACGGACTCGGTCACCTCTGGTGCCATGGGAAGGGCCACCGAAAGGTTGAAGAGGTTGTGTTCGGACCCCAGGGCAGGATCCGGAAACTTGATGCCCGTTTCCCCATTAGGGCCGGCGATCCGCACGCTTGTGCCACCGGGAGTTTTCTCCTGCACCAGCTGGCCCTTGCCGAGGGTCCCCTCTGCACTGGTCGTAAAGAGCGTCTGGGTGTTTACCCCGTCCGAACTGGTGGCTGAGGCCGTGAGCCGATACTTTTTCGGGGTGTCGGACAACACCGATTCAGCGGCCGGCCACTTGCTGGCGTCCAAAGCTGAAGGGTCTCCCGCTGTTGCGGTTCCGGCAAGGCCTGCGTTGTACCCGAGGTAATCCATGGCATTGAGCTTGGGCGCTTCCAGGTTTTGCGTCACGCGGGAGACCATGCTGATGGGAGCTGCGACAGCCGTCTGTCCCATCCCACGAATCTTGTCCAGCTGGTCAAAGCTGATTCCACCCTGGCCATTGGCGATATCCGGCTGGATCAGCGCACCGCCGTCGCCGCCCTGCGACTGGCCGCCGTTCGCTTGGGATGCCTGCGGCTTCGCTTGGACGAGGATGTCGTAGAGTCCACGGGAGTTCTGATCGACTGTCCTGTTCAGGGCAGCCTGCGACTGGCTCTGAACCAGCACGGACAGGCACATTGCGACGATCAAAATGGCCGCGGTCAGCAGCAGCACACGGCTTCTGATGAACCTTTGGACGGCGTTCATTGGGCTCCCTGAGACCTTGATTGCGGGCACGCACACATGGTCCGCGATTTCCCGTCAAAGATCGTTGGAATCGTGGGCCTCATGTGCGAAAAAGTATTGGCCGGCCTGCTGCCGGGTCCGAATCACGGACCCAGCCATTGTACGCAGACCGGCCACTCCTACGTGCCTATGGGTGTGTCGCAGGCACGCGATCCGGGCTGGTGGGGATCAGCCCTAGTCCTCCAGGTCCACTTCCCGAACCATGTCGGCGCCAATGCCTGCCTTGATCGCTTCCAAAACCTGCTGCGGAACGGAACTGTCGATGGTCAGGAGCGCGAGGACCTGGCCGCCCTCAGTCTGGCGCGCCACCTGCATCCCGCCGATGTTGATGTTGTTCATGCCCAGGATGTGGCCGATGGTGCCGATCACGCCGGGGCGGTCCGCGTATGCCACGACCACAAGGTGTTCGCTAATGGGGATCTCGACGTCGTAGCCGTTGACGCCCACGAGCTTCTCTACCTGCTTGGGCCCGGTCAAGGTGCCGGCAACGGAAATCTGCGACCCGTCGCTCAACGCCCCGCGGATGGTCAGCACGTTTCGGTAATCTTCGGCATCCGGTGTGGTGATCAAGCGGGTGTTGATGCCCCGCTGTTCGGCGATGACCGGGGCGTTGACGTAGGAAACCTGCTCGGTGACGACGTCCGCGAAGACGCCCTTCAAGGCGGCCAGCTCGAGTACCTTGACATCGAGGGCAGCGATTTCACCGGCGACTTCGACGTCGATCTGCGTCAGGGAAGCGTGGGTCAGCGCCGTGAAGATGCGGCCCAGCTTTTCAATCAAAGGAATGCCGGGACGGACGTCGGACGCAATGACTCCCCCAGCGACGTTCACAGCGTCAGGGACGAGCTCACCGGCGAGGGCGAGTCGAACCGACTTAGCCACGGATACGCCTGCCTTTTCCTGGGCTTCATCGGTGGAAGCACCCAGGTGGGGGGTCACCACAACGTTGTCGAGCTCGAAGAACGGCAGGTCCGTGCTCGGCTCCTTGACGAAGACGTCAACGCCGGCGCCGGCGATCTGCCCCTCCTTCAGGGCAACGTAGAGCGCTTCTTCGTCGACGAGTCCACCGCGGGCTACGTTGACGACGTAGGCGGTCTCCTTCATCTTCCGGAACGCATCCGCGCCCAGCATGCCTACGGTCTCCGGTGTCTTTGGCATGTGGATGGTGACAAAGTCGGAGTTCTCCAACAATTCATCCAAAGTTACGAGCTTCACGCCCAGCTGGGCAGCGCGCGCGGAAGTGATGTAGGGGTCGTAGGCCAGGATCTCAGTGTCGAAACCCTGCAACCTGGCCGCGACCAAGGCGCCGATGCGGCCCAGGCCAATGATACCGACCTTCTTCTCAAAGAGTTCGATGCCCGTGTACTTGGAGCGCTTCCATTCGCCGTTCTTGAGCGCGGAGCTTGCCTGCGGGATGTGGCGGGCAAGGCTCAGGATGTGGCCAACGGTCAGCTCGGCAGCAGAGACGATGTTCGACGTCGGCGCGTTGACCACCATGATGCCTGCCTGGGTGGCGGCCTTGATGTCCACGTTGTCCAGCCCGACTCCGGCGCGGGCGATCACCTTGAGGTTCTTCGCCGCGGCTATGGCCTCTGCATCCACTTGGGTGGCTGAACGTACCAGGATGGCATCAGCGTCGCCGATGGCGGACAGCAACTTGGAGCGGTCCGCCCCGTCGGTCTGCCGGATCTCGAAGTCCGGGCCCAATGCCTCCACGGTTGCTGGCGAAAGTTCCTCGGCGAGGAGGACGACGGGTTTTGTTGCTGACACGGGGTGGCACCTTACTTTGGACAACGGAAACGGAACTGGACAAGGAGCGGATGCGCGGCCCGGGCACAGCGCCGGGACCAGCCCAGAATATCGAACCTGGGCTGCGATTCAGGTGCCCGGTCTGGATGTTACGTCGCCGTCGGGGCTGTTGTGAAGAACTTCACAGGCCGCGGTCGGCGCGGAAAATGGCAACGCCCGCCCGGCGTGGTGGCCGGACGGGCGTGTGGCTAGTGCCTGTGTTGAAGGGGATCAGCGTGCAGCTGAACCTTCGACGTAGTCGGCGTCCTGCTGCTGCCAGGAGAACAGGGAGCGCAGTTCGCGGCCGACCTCTTCGATCGGGTGCTGCTCAGCTTTGGCACGGAGTTCCTTGAACTCCACGCCGCCCTTGTCCTGGTCGTCGATGAAGCGCTTGGCGAAAGCACCGCTCTGGATGTCCGCGAGGACAGCCTTCATGTTGTCCTTCACCTCAGGGGTGATAACACGGGGGCCCGAGACGTAGTCGCCGTACTCGGCGGTGTCGGAAACGCTCCAGCGCTGCTTGGCGATGCCACCTTCCCACATCAGGTCAACGATGAGCTTGAGCTCGTGGAGTACCTCGAAGTAGGCGATCTGCGGCTGGTAGCCAGCTTCGGTCAGGGTTTCAAAGCCGTACTGGACGAGCTGGGAAACACCGCCGCAGAGTACGGACTGCTCGCCGAAGAGGTCGGTCTCGGTCTCTTCGGTAAACGTGGTCTTGATGACACCGGCGCGGGTGCCGCCGATTGCCTTGGCGTAGGACTTCGCAAGGTCCCAGGCCGAACCGGACGCGTCCTGCTCAACGGCAATGATGTCCGGGATACCGCGGCCGGCTTCGAATTCGCGGCGCACGGTGTGGCCCGGGGCCTTCGGGGCGATCAGGATGACGTCGACGCCGGCAGGAGCTTCGATGTAGCCGAAGCGGATGTTGAAGCCGTGCGCGAAGGCAAGGGCCTTGCCCTCGGTCAGCTTGTCCTTGATGGAGTCGTTGTAAATGGCGCGCTGGTGCTGGTCCGGAGCCAGGATCATGATGACGTCTGCCCATTCGGCGGCGTCTGCAACGTTCTTGACCGTGAAGCCTGCGTCCTGGGCCTTGGCGGTGGACTTGGAACCGTCCTTGAGCGCAATGACGACCTCGACGCCGGAATCGCGCAGGTTGAGCGCGTGGGCGTGGCCCTGGGAACCGTAGCCGACGATGGCTACCTTGCGACCCTGGATGATCGACAGGTCTGCGTCGTCGTCGTAGAACATTTCAGTCACTTGCGTAACTCCTCTTGAGTGGATTTCTTAGTTATTGATTGGTGCTGCGGTACTGGACGCAACGCTCGGCTCACGGAGCCACCGAACGGCGGCTCCGCTTGCCTCATTCACGCGGAGCGTAGCGCCCTGTCACTCATGGAGCGGGATCCCCGCCCAACGGCCAGGGTGCCGGACTGCACGATTTCACGGATGCCGAATGGCTCAAGCACTGAGAGCAGCGCGGCAAGCTTTTCGGGGGTACCGGTTGCCTCCAGCACCAACGAGTCTGTAGACACGTCGACGACGGCGGCACGGAACAGGTCTGCAGCTTGGGTAACCTGCAGGCGTGTTGCGGCATCCGCACGTACCTTGACCAGGATGTGGTCGCGTTGTACGGAAAACTCGGGAGTCAGCTCCACAATCTTGATCACGTTGACCAGTTTGTTGAGCTGCTTGGTGACTTGCTCGATGAGGTCGCCGTCGGCGTCGACGACGACGGTCATGCGGGACATGCCCGGGACCTCGGTGGGACCCACTGCGAGCGAGTTGATGTTGAAGGCCCGCCGCGCGAAGAGGCTCGCCACGCGGGTCAGCACACCGGGCTTGTCTTCAACCAGGACGGAAAGTGTGTGACGGGTCATGATTAGTCCTCTTCTTCCCAGACGGGCGTCATGTTGCGTGCAACCTGGATCTGGTCATTACTGACCCCCGACGGCACCATAGGCCACACCATCGAGTTCGGGCTGACGACAAAGTCGATCACCACGGGACGGTCATTGATCTGGAGTGCCTTCTGGATGGTTGCGTCGATGTCCTCGTCCCGCTCACACCGTAGCGCGGCGCAGCCGTAGGCGTCCGCCAGTTTGACGAAATCCGGAATCCGGACTGTGTCGTGGCCGGTGTTCAGGTCCGTGTTGGAGTAGCGGCCTTCATAGAAGAGGGTCTGCCATTGGCGGACCATCCCCAGCGAGGAGTTGTTGATGATGGCGACCTTGATAGGGATGTTGTTGATGGCGCAGGTGGCCAACTCCTGGTTGGTCATCTGGAAACAACCGTCGCCATCGATCGCCCACACCACACGGTCCGGAGCGCCGACCTTGGCGCCCATTGCTGCCGGGACCGCGTACCCCATGGTGCCTGCACCACCGGAGTTCAGCCAGGCGTGGGGACGTTCGTACTTGACGAACTGGGCAGCCCACATCTGGTGCTGGCCCACCCCTGCCACGTAGATACCTTCGGGCCCGGTCAGTTCGCCGATCCGGCTGATCACGCGCTGCGGAGCCGTGAGTCCGTCCTCGGGCTCGGTCCACCCCAGGGGGTAGGTATCGCGCAGGTTTCCCAAGAACGCCCACCAGGATCCGAGGTCCGGGGTGCCGCTCTGTTCGAACTGCGTTTTCACGGCCTCGGTGAGTTCAGGAATGATCTCCTTGACCGAGCCCACGATCGGAACATCCGCGGTTCGGTTCTTGGAGATTTCCGCGGGGTCGATGTCCGCGTGGATGACCTTGGCGTACGGGGCAAAGGTCTTCAGCACACCTGTCACGCGGTCATCAAACCGGGCGCCCAAGGTAATGAGCAGATCGGCCTGCTGAAGGGCCGTGACGGCAGAAACCGAGCCATGCATACCCGGCATGCCAACATGCTGTGGGTGTGAATCCGGGAAAGCACCGCGTGCCATCAGCGTAGTGACCACTGGCGCGCCCGTTGCCAAAGCAAGCTCCATCAGCTCGGCCGACGCGTGGGCCTTGACGACTCCGCCGCCCACGTAAAGAACCGGCTTACGGGAGGCAGCAATCAATTTCGCGGCTTCGCGCACCTGCTTGTTGTGGCCCCGCACCACGGGACGGTACCCGGGAAGGTCGATCTTGGGAGGCCAGGAGAAGGTCATCTGGCCCACTTGGGCGTCCTTGGCAATGTCCACGAGGACAGGGCCCGGACGGCCAGTTGAAGCCAGGTGGAAGGCCTCCGCCATGACATGCGGAATGTCGTTGGGGTCAGTGACCAGGAACGAATGCTTGGTGATGGGCATCGTGATTCCCACGATGTCCGCCTCTTGGAACGCATCGGTACCGATGACGCCGCTGGCGACCTGGCCAGTGATGGCGACCATCGGCACGGAGTCCATGTGGGCGTCCATGATGCTGGTAACGAGGTTGGTGGCTCCGGGTCCCGAGGTGGCGATGCAAACGCCAACCCGTCCGGTAACCATGGCGTAGCCTTGCGCGGCGTGGCCGGCTCCCTGTTCGTGACGGACCAGGATGTGATTCATGCTGGAGGCCATCAAGGGGTCGTAGGTGGGCAGGATTGCGCCACCGGGCAAACCGAAAATGTCGTCCACGCCGAGTTCTTCGAGCGAACGGACAATTGCTTGCGAGCCGGTCATCACCGTTGGGGGTACAACGTTGTTCGGCCCAAGGACAGGAGAGAGAGGTGCAGCAGCAGCGTCGACAGCGACGGACTCAGCCGTACGGTCGACCTTTTCCGGAGCTTTCTGGGCTCCAGCGGACTTTGCAGCCATCAGCGAGGGGCTGATCGGCGATCCTTTGCTCATCGGACTCTTCCTTAGTGGATCTTCAGTGGAACTTCGTGTGGTGGTGCAAGGAAAATAAAAAAACCCCTCAGCCTTCCGGCTCTTCGAGGGGTTTGCGCGTGACGGTTCGTTACCAGTCGGGCTAAGCCACGCGCTTGGTAAGGACGACGACGCCGACGGTAACGAATGTGATCATGCGTTCAGTGTTCCCTCAAAGTGAGATAGGTGTCAATTGAGCACCCGGGTATCTCACTATTTGGACAGCGGCGTCCGCCCACCGGACTCCGCCGTCTCACGAAGGCGAAGTCCGGCGTCGGAACTAGCCGCAATAGGCGCCAGTGGAGGCGCTGTGGACGAGCTTGGCGTACTTGGCCAGGACGCCCTTAGTGAACTTGGCCGGCAACGGCTCCCAGCCCTGCTTGCGTGCTTCGAGCTCAGCCTCGTCCACGAGAAGGTCGAAGGAGCGCGCTGCGATGTCAACACGAATGCGGTCACCGTTCCTCACAAAGGCGATGGGGCCGCCGTCGACCGCTTCCGGCGCCACATGACCGATGCACAATCCGGTGGTACCACCGGAGAAGCGGCCGTCCGTGAGCAGCAAGACATCCTTGCCCAGGCCGGCGCCCTTGATGGCTCCAGTGATGGCGAGCATTTCGCGCATGCCTGGACCGCCCTTCGGACCTTCATACCTGATGACCACCACGTCGCCTTTATGGATCTCGCCCTTGTCCAGTGCATCCAGGGCACCCTGCTCCCGCTCGAAGACTCGTGCCGTGCCCTCGAACACATCGGCGTCGAAGCCTGCGCTCTTGACCACGGCTCCCTCGGGGGCCATCGATCCATGAAGGATGGTGATGCCACCGGTCTTATGGATGGGGTTGTCCAGCGCCCGGAGGATCTTGCCGTCAAGGTCCGGCGGGTTGATTGCGGCAAGGTTCTCTGCAAGGGTCTTGCCCGTGACGGTGAGGCAATCGCCATGCAGCAGGCCGGCGTCGAGCAATGCCTTCATGATGACCGGCACACCGCCGATCTTGTCCACGTCCGTCATGACATAGCGTCCAAAAGGCTTGAGGTCGCCCAGGTGCGGGATCTTATCGCCGATGCGGTTGAAGTCATCGAGCGTCAACTCGACTTCGGCCTCGCGCGCTATGGCCAGCAGATGCAGGACTGCGTTCGTGGATCCTCCGAAAGCCATGGTCACGGCGATCGCATTCTCAAATGCCTTCTTGGTCATGATGTCGCGGGCAGTAATGCCCAAGCGCAGCAAGTTGACCACTGCCTCGCCGGACTTCCGGGCAAAGTCATCACGACGACGGTCGGCCGACGGTGGCGCTGCCGAACCGGGGAGGGACATACCGAGGGCCTCCCCGATGCAAGCCATGGTGTTTGCCGTGTACATGCCGCCACACGCGCCCTCGCCGGGACAAATGGCCTTTTCGATCCGGGTGAGGTCTTCCATGCTCATCTTGCCGGCCGCACAGGCACCTACCGCCTCAAAGGCGTCGATGAGCGTGACTTCCTTCTCGGAGCCGTCTTCAAGCTTGACCCAGCCCGGCATGATGGAGCCGGCGTAAAGGAAAACGGATGCCAGGTCCAGGCGGGCAGCGGCCATCAGCATGCCCGGCAGTGATTTGTCGCAACCGGCCAGCAATACCGAGCCATCGATCCGTTCCGCCTGCATCACCGTCTCAACAGAGTCGGCGATGACTTCACGGGAGACAAGGGAGAAGTGCATGCCCTCATGGCCCATGGAAATACCGTCGGAGACGGAAATAGTGCCGAACTGCATCGGGAAGCCGCCGCCCGCATGAACGCCTTCCTTGGCCCCTTGAGCCAGGCGGTTCAGCGAAAGGTTGCAGGGCGTGATCTCGTTCCAGGAACTTGCGACGCCAATTTGCGGCTTCGCGAAGTCGTCATCTCCCATGCCGACGGCGCGGAACATGCCGCGCGCAGGGGCCGCATGAATACCGTCCGTTACCACCCGGCTGCGTGGTTTGATGTCCGGCGTGTTCTCAGTGTTAATTCGGGTCGCCTCACTCATGACCAAAGTCTATGTGCACCACATGCCCGCAGACCCTTTTCACCATGTATTACTAAGCAGGCTGAATAAGTTACTAAGGACGCTGAAGAATTAGCCGCACCTTGCAGCAAAATCGCTAGACAGTCTTTGAGCAGGCACGTAACGTCGGAAACACCACAAACTGCACTCCAGTGAGCAGAAGGGCATCTCCATGGACTGGCTAATTTGGGTCATTGTCATCGTGTTGATCGTTGCGGTTATCTGGTGGGTTACCACGCGGAACAAGGGGCAGGTTTCTCCAGGATCAGCAGCCCGCGATTCGGGTCCCGGGACAATGTCAGGTCGCGCCAGCGGAACCCCTCCGGGAGCGACCCAACCCAGCAATGCGGGCTCGATGCCCGATACCGGCGCAGCCGCCATGGGTGTCGCAGGGTTGGCCGGCATGGACAACCATGGCGAGCCGGGCCGCGAAGACAGCGCACCGGAAACGAGCGAGCCCACAGAAGGTGACACGGAGCCCACAGCCGGCGGCACGGAGCTCGGGGATGGCGTGACAGCCGACGACGTTACCCGTCCGGACGAATCAGCCGACGGTGCGGAGTGGGAATCCTCATGGACCAGCGGCAGCGGGGAACCCATCGAAAGGACTCACCCGGCACATGCGGCCACCCCTGTCCATCACTCGGAGTACACCAGCAGCCACTCCCCCACGCTACCCGGGGCTGAGACCGCGGCAGCAGAGGCCACGGCAGCAGAGGCCACGGCAGCAGAGGATTCCGGCGGCTCGGGCCACCTGGCGGCGGCCCATCCCTACGGCGGTGGCTCCTCCAGCACTGAGGATCCCGGGTATCCCGTGAAAGCCAACGCAACCACCATGACCTACAACGACGACGACGCTCCGGACTACCCGGACGTTGCCGCCGACGTCTGGTTCGAGTCGGCCGCACATGCCGAAGCAGCGGGTTTCCGGCCGCCTCGGCGCACCAAGCGCTAGCCCTGACGAAGCAGCCAAAGAACAGCGTCATCTCTCGATTTCACAGTTCGCTGGAACTCGTGTAGAGTTACTTGTCGTTGCGGAGATCGCCGGAGAAATAACAGCCCCGGAATGATTGCAAACAACAGCTGCACCTCTAGCTCAACTGGCAGAGCAATTGACTCTTAATCAATGGGTTCCGGGTTCGAGTCCCGGGGGGTGCACCAAAAAGGCCGTGAAGCGTAATTCGCTTCACGGCCTTTTCTTTTGGCCGCTCTTTCTTCTAAAGGTGCTTGTCGAATTTCCCACCCGCCCGGCTGGAGGATGGTCGGGAGTTCCCGTGATGTGGTGTAGAGTTATTTGTCGTTGCGAGGGACAATAAAGAATGTTGATTCTTTGAATTCCCCAGCAATTGCTGCACCTCTAGCTCAACTGGCAGAGCAATTGACTCTTAATCAATGGGTTCCGG
>NZ_JARVTA010000035.1:0-10908 GCF_030208915.1 Arthrobacter sp. efr-133-TYG-104 | reverse complement strand
CCATCTCCTTCGCCTTCAACGCCACCCAACGCACCGCCACCACCAAATAACACCCCCAAATATCACCAAGCAGCGGCAGCACCCCCACGGCGGAGGTCCCCGGGCACCCCGAATCTTGGCCGTGTCGCTGTCAATCCGGCCCAAGACTGGGATAAGCTCCTGCCATGGCACGCCGCAGTTTTCTTCAGTGGCCGGTCGTCCGGCAGGTGACCTCGGGCGATCTACTGGGTCGTGGGCCCGCTGTGACTTCGCCGCACACGCAAGCGATCACCCCCCGGACCGCCACCGCAGACCGCGTCGTACAGAGCGTGTGCCCGTACTGCGCAGTTGGCTGCGGGCAACGCGTGTACGTCAAGGATGAGAAGGTCATCCAGATCGAGGGCGATCCCGATTCGCCGATTTCCCGCGGCCGCCTCTGTCCCAAAGGGTCAGCCAGCGAACAGCTCGTCAACTCGCCCGGCCGCCAGACCAGTGTGCTGTACCGGGCGCCCCGCTCTACGCAATGGCAAACCTTGGACCTCGACACCGCCATTGACATGGTGGCAGACCGTTTCATTGAGACCCGGCGCAGAACCTGGGAGCAGGAAGACGAAAAAGGCCGCCTCCTCCGCCGCACCATGGGCATTGCCTCCCTGGGCGGCGCAACCCTGGACAACGAAGAGAACTACCTGATCAAGAAGCTCTTCACCGCCGCCGGGGCCGTGCAGGTCGAAAACCAAGCCCGTATTTGACACTCCGCCACGGTTCCCAGTTTGGGAGCCTCATTTGGTCGCGGTGGTGCGACTCAATCACTGCCGGACATGGCTAACGCAGACTGCATCGTCATTCAGGGTTCCAACATGGCGGAGTGCCACCCAGTGGGTTACCAGTGGGTCGCGGAAGCCAAGGCACGCGGAGCTAAAGTCATCCACGTGGATCCCCGTTTCACGCGTACGTCCGCGGTGGCTGACAAGCACATTCCCATCCGGGCTGGTTCCGACGTCGTGCTTTTGGGTGCCTTGATCAACTACGTCATCTCTCATGACCTCTGGTTCAAGGAGTACGTGAGCGCGTACACCAATGCGGCAACGTTGGTTCATGCCGATTACCGTGACGCCGAAGACCTCGGCGGCCTGTTTTCCGGATTCGATCCCGAAACAGGTGCGTATGACCCCTCTTCGTGGTCCTACGCAGAAGAGGGCGGCGACACCATCGACGAGCCCGGCCCAGGAACGGAACACGGCTCCGATGCTTCGGACCGTGCCGCCGGCCATACGTTCGGCAGCGGTGGCCCTCCCTTGGAGCACGCTAAAGTCCAGCGGGACGAAACCCTGCAGGACCCCCGGACCGTCTTCCAGATCGTGAAACGGCATTACGCCCGGTACACGCCGGAGATGGTGCAGCAGATGTGTGGCATCACCACCGCCGACTTCGAGTACATGGCGCGTGCCGTCACGGAAAACTCCGGACGTGACCGGACAACGTGCTTTGCCTACGCCGTTGGATGGACCCAGCACACCTTGGGAACGCAGTTCATCCGTGCTGCTGCCATTTTGCAGCTGTTGCTGGGAAACATGGGCCGCCCGGGCGGCGGAATCATGGCACTCCGTGGCCATGCCAGTATCCAGGGCTCGTCCGACATCCCCACGCTGTTCAACTTGTTGCCTGGATACTTGCCGATGCCCAGCGCCGGCCGTCATGACACTTTCCGCGAGTTCGTCGAAGCCATCGGGTCCAAGAAGCAGAAGGGCTTTTGGGCTGAAGCTGATGCCTACGCGATCAGTCTGTTGAAGGCTTGGTGGGGCGACGCCGCCACCAAGGAAAACGACTGGGCCTACGATTACCTTCCGAGGCTTAACGGGCCGCACGGTACCTACCAGACCGTGATGTCCATGCTCGAGGACAAGGTGGAGGGCTACTTCGTTCTCGGTCAGAATCCCGCCGTCGGATCTTCCAACGGCCGCATGCAGCGCATGGGTATGTCCCACTTGAAGTGGCTGGTTGTCCGCGACCTGAACCTCATCGAGTCCGCGACCTGGTGGAAGGACGGCCCCGAGATCGAATCAGGAGAACTGCGGACCGAGGACATCGAGACCGAAGTGTTCTTCATGCCCGCAGCAACCCACGTGGAGAAGGCGGGCTCGTTTACGCAAACCCAGCGGCTGCTCCAGTGGCGGCACCAGGCTGTGGCGCCACCGGGACAGTGCCAGAGCGAGCTGCAGTTCTTCTTCCTGTTGGGGCAAAAGATCCGTGAAAAGCTGGCTGGCTCCACCGATGAACGGGATCGCCCGCTCCTTGACCTGACGTGGGACTACCCAGTTGACGAACACGGCGATCCGGAGCCCGAAGCCGTGCTCGCTGAGATCAACGGCCGCCATCTGACGGGTCCGGATGCGGGCAAACCGCTTTCCGCCTACACCGAGTTACGTGCAGACGGTTCAACCTCCTCGGGATGCTGGATTTACACCGGCGTGTATGCAGACGGGGTAAACCACGCCGCCAACAGGAAGCCCGGCCAGGAACAGGGGCCCGTAGCGCCTGAGTGGGGCTGGGCATGGCCTGCCAACCGGCGTGTTCTCTACAACCGTGCATCGGCGGACCCGGCCGGGAAACCATGGAGCGAGCGGAAGAAGTACGTCTGGTGGGACCAGGAAAAGGGCCAATGGGTTGGCGACGACGTCCCCGACTTCCCGATTGACCGTGCCCCTGGAAGCCGGCCTGACCCTGAACTGGGTGGTTCGGCCGCATTGGCTGGAGATGATCCTTTCATCATGCAAGCCGACGGGAAGGGGTGGTTGTTCGCCCCGAAGGGTCTTGTGGACGGCCCGCTGCCCACGCACTACGAGCCGCAGGAATCGCCTGTGTCCAACGCACTCTATCCGCAGCAGCAGAATCCCGGAAGGATGACGTACGGCCGCAAGGATAATCTGAGTGCACCAAGTGCCGGCAGCCCCGGTGCGGACATCTATCCGTACGTCTTCACCACGTACCGCCTCACCGAGCACCACACGGCCGGCGGGATGAGCCGTTGGCTGCCCTACCTTTCGGAGTTGCAACCGGAAATGTTCTGCGAAGTCTCGCCCGAGCTCGCTGCCGAGCGCGGACTTGAGCCATTTGGTTGGGCCACCATCATTTCGGCACGGTCCGCCATTGAAGCGAAAGTGCTGGTCACCGACCGGATGACCCCCCTGACCGTAGCGGGCCATACCGTTCACCAGATTGGGCTCCCCTATCACTGGGGAGTTGGAACGAACGCGATTGTCAGCGGTGACGCCGCCAACGACCTTCTGGGCGTGACACTGGACCCGAACGTCCAGATCCAGGAATCCAAGGCAGCCTCGTGTGATATTCGACCCGGCCGCCGGCCCCGGGGCGCGGACTTGCTCGCCCTGGTGGCGGAATACCAAGCACGTGCAGGAATAACGCCCGAAACCGGAAATGCCCGAATCACCGATCCGGGCAGCGGCTCGACGTTGGAGGACTAGATGGGACAGCTGTCAGGACCAACGGACCCGGCCGTGGACGCCCACTGGGAGCAGCACGAATCCCGCAAGGGGTTCTTCACGGACACGTCCATTTGCATCGGTTGCAAGGCCTGCGAAGTAGCGTGCAAAGAGTGGAACCACAATCCCGGAGACGGGAACCTGGAACTCCTCGGATCCTCCTATGACAACACCGGGGCACTCGGGGCAAGCACGTGGCGGCACGTCGCGTTCGTGGAGCAGGGTCAGGAACGCATCAAGGAAGCACGCGAGACAGGGCGGGCACTCGTGAGTTTGGGAATGCCCAAATTCGGTCCTCCCTCTCAGCCGGACCTTGCGTCTGCGGATACGACCCCGCCTGACACGGCTGATTTCCGTTGGTTGATGTCCTCGGACGTCTGCAAGCACTGCACGCACGCCGGTTGCCTCGACGTCTGCCCCACAGGAGCCCTTTTCCGCACCGAATTCGGCACTGTGGTGGTTCAGGACGACGTATGCAACGGTTGCGGAACCTGCGTTGCCGGATGCCCGTTCGGCGTGATTGAACGGCGCAGCGACGGCACGGCCATGGTCGCCTCCGAACGGAAGGAGCAGCACACCGACCATCCTGATATTCCGAACGTAGGCGTCGCGCAGAAGTGCACACTCTGCTACGACCGACTTGTCGACGATGAGACGCCTGCCTGCGCCAAGGCATGCCCGACGACGTCCATCAAGTTCGGTGACCACGCCACCATGGTTGAGACCGCCCGCGAGAGGGTGGCAGAACTGCACGCGCAAGGCCTCACCGAGGCGAGGCTTTACGGGGCCAACGAGCTCGACGGCGTCGGCGGAACCGGATCGGTCTTCCTGCTACTTGACGAACCCGAAGTGTACGGACTTCCGCCGGACCCACGGGTGCCCACAGCCGACCTGCCCCAGATGTACCGCCGCGCAGGGATGGCCGTCGCCGGCATGGTCGCTGCCGCCGCCTTTGCTTTCCTCGGAGGAAAAGCGTGACCCACTCAGAGTTCGATGCCTTCCGTCCCCCTGAGCCGGCGCGTCGTCGTCGAACGGGCGGCGTGCGCAGCAACGGACAGCGCAACAACGGACGGCGCCGCGACGGCGGTGACGGTTCACGGGAAATGCCCATGGTCCCGGAGCCGGAATTCAGCTCGTACTATGGCCGTCCCGTGGTCAAACCAGCGCCTTGGGCAGAGGACGTTGCAGCATATTTGTTCCTGGGCGGCGTGGCCGCCGGTTCGGCGCTCCTTGGCCTCGGCGGGCAACTGACCGGCCGTCCCACGCTCCGCCGGAACGCGCGGCTGGGTGCGCTTGGGGCGGTAGGGCTGGGTGCTGTTGCCTTGGTCAAGGACCTTGGCAGGCCTGAGCGCTTCCTGAACATGCTGCGCACCTTCAAGGTGACATCGCCCATGAGTGTGGGTTCCTGGATCCTCAGTGCGTTCAGTGCCGGCGCCGGCGTGGTTGCCGTGGCGGAGCTCGATCGACTGACGGGGGCCCGGTTGCCGTTGGGCCCGCTGCGGACTGTCTTGCGGGCAGTGGAAGGCCCTGCAGGATTCGAGGCAGCCATTTTCGCCGGGCCTTTGGCGGCGTACACGGCGGTGCTTCTCGGCGACACTGCCACGCCCACATGGAACGCCGCCCACGAGGAATTGCCGTTCGTCTTCGTCAGTTCCGCCGCACTGGCCTCTGCCGGGCTCGCCATGATCACCACTCCCGTCCATGAGGCCGGTCCGGCACGGAAACTTGCCGTCGTCGGGGTTATGGGGGATGTCCTTGCAATGCGCGTCATGGAACACAGGATGGATCCCGTGGTTGCCGAGCCACTGCACCTGGGCAAAGCGGGGACCATGCTTAAGTGGAGCGAACGGCTGGCCATCGCAGGAGCTCTGGGGACTTTGCTGGGAGGACGCCACAGAGTGGTCGCCGCTGCCTCCGGTGTGGCGTTACTGACTGCCTCCGCGCTGACCCGGTTCGGTGTCTTCGAAGCGGGGCTTTCCTCAGCAAGGGATCCGCGCTACACGATCGAACCGCAAAAGAAGCGGCTCGCGGCGCGCAGGGCCGCTGGCGTCACCAACGATTCGATCACCACCGCCAACTGAGGGATCAGCGGATTTCAATACCGGGAACCGCAGTGGTGTATCCGATCACGGGATATCCCGGCAATTCTCCGACCACCAGCAGGCCACCGGAGGTCTGCGCGTCCGCGAGAAGCAGCAGGTCATCCTCGCTGACTCCGGGTGCGGACCGCAGATGTGGACGCACCCAATCGAGGTTGCGCCTTGTTCCACCTGAGACGTAACCGTCCCGCAGTGCCTGCCGGGCGCCGTCGACGACGGGCACTGCAGCCACGTCTATCACCGCGCCGACGCCGGAGGCCCTGCACATCTTGTAAAGGTGTCCGAGCAAACCAAAACCCGTGACGTCGGTTGCCGCCCGTGCGCCCGCCGCCACCGCGGCGTTCGCGGCATCGCGGTTCAGGCCCGTCATGGTTGCGATGGCTTCGGCAAACACTTCACCGGTCTGCTTGTGCCGGTTATTGAGCAGTCCGACGCCGATAGGCTTGGTGAGCGTCAGCGGCAATCCAGCAGTGGCGGCGTCGTTCCGCAGCAGTTGGTCCGGGTGGGCCAGACCGGTTACCGCCATGCCGTACTTCGGCTCTGGATCGTCGATTGAATGCCCGCCAATGACCGGGCACCCGGCCTCGGACGCGATGCTGAGGCCACCCCGGAGGACTTCGGTCATCAGTTCCATGGGCAGCACGTCGCGGGGCCAGCCTACGAGGTTGATCGCCATGACGGGGCGACCACCCATGGCATAGATGTCCGAGAGCGCGTTGGCGGCAGCGATCCGGCCCCAGTCAAAGGCGTCATCCACAACGGGAGTGAAGAAATCGGCCGTGGAGAGGACGGCAAGCCCGTCCGCGACCCTGACGGCTGCGGCGTCGTCGCCACTGTCGAGACCCACCAATACATCGGCCCCGGGCTGGCCCGTGAGGCCCCGAACGGCGTCTTCGAGTTCGCCGGGTGGAATTTTGCACGCACACCCACCCCCATGGGCGAAGCCGGTGAGCCGGATGGCGCCTGCGGCATGCTCGTGAAGTTTCGGGCTGGACATGGGGGCGTGGTTCACCTCCTTAGCGTACCCCTGCCGATGATCTGCTAAATTGAACGCGGTGGCGTCCGGGTCCTGGTGGGCCCCCCGGTCTTCAAAACCGGTGAGGCCGAGCATCTCGGCCTGGCGGGTTCGATTCCCGTCCGCCTCCGCCAACTACGGGCAACAACCCGCGGACCGAGGAGGGACCATGAGCCACATCGATCCGCGCCGCCGCATACCGCGCACCGACGATCTGTTGGGACTGCCCGCCGTCCAGGCCGCGCGGGAAAGGCTCAGCGGCCGCGTCATCGGCGAACTCGTCCGCCAGGTCCAAGAGCAGGCTCGCCGCGGTGAGCTTCCACCCGATGAGGTTGAACCTGCCTTGCTGGCCACGGTGGCCACGCGTACTGCGACTACCCTGCTCCCGGTGCTGAACGCGACAGGTGTTGTTGTCCACACCAACCTCGGCCGGGCCCCGCTATCCGGGGCGGCCGTCGAAGCGCTCTTGGCGGCCAGCGGTTATGTAGATGTGGAGCTTGACCTGGCTACGGGCACGCGTTCGCGCCGTGGAGCGGGAGTCCGCGCAGCGTTGCTTGCGGCCTGTCCCTCGGCGGAGGACGCTTTGGTGGTCAACAACGGCGCCGCAGCACTGGTACTGGCCACTACCGCATTGGCAGCGGCTCCCCCCGGCACTGCCCCCATGGGCCCCGGCAAGGAAGTCGTGGTGAGCCGCGGGGAGCTGGTGGAAATCGGCGCGGGCTTCAGGCTTCCTGACCTGATCGAATCCACAGGTGCCACTCTGCGCGAAGTAGGCACCACCAACCGGACCCACCTGCGTGACTATGAGGCAGCCGTCGGGCCTAACACCGCTTGCATTCTCAAGGTTCACCCCAGCAACTTTCGAGTGGATGGCTTCACCTCCGCCGTGCCGTTACGCGAACTTAGCGCCCTTGCCGCGGCGCGCGGGACCACACTCGTCGCGGACTTGGGCAGCGGCCTACTGGCGCCCGATCCGCTGCTGCCGGAGGAACCCGACGTCGCCACAGCCTTGGCAGGCGGGGCCGACGTCGTCATAGCCAGCGGTGACAAGCTCCTGGGCGGTCCCCAAGCTGGTTTGCTGCTGGGCACGTCCGCGATGATCTCCCGGCTGGCCACACACCCTTTGGCCCGGGCTGTCCGCGCCGACAAACTGACCCTCGCCGCGCTCGAGGCCACGCTCAATGGCGGCGAGCCGCCGGTGGCCCGGGCGCTCCATGCAACCTCAGCGCAATTGCGGAAACGGACTGATCGGCTGGCCGCGGCGCTCGGGGTACCTGTGATGGAGCATGACGGCCGGGTTGGCGGCGGTGGCGCTCCCGGCGTCCCACTGCCGGGCTGGGCACTGAAACTCCCTGCAGCACTGGCCCACACCCTGCGTACCGGCGACCCGGCGGTGCTACCCCGCGTCCACGACGGCTCCTGCTTGGTGGACCTGAGATGCGTGCCCGAACAAGACGACGACCTGGTTCTCCAGGCAATTCGTCAGGCCACGGCGAAGCTGCGAGGCCCGGAACGTGCTTTGGTGGCGGGCACCGAAGAAATTGCCGGACGGACGGCCTAGGCGGTGCATGTTGTCGCCACCGCCGGGCATGTCGATTGCGGGAAAAGCACCCTTGTACGGGCCCTCACGGGCATGGAACCGGACCGCTGGGAGGAAGAGCGACGCCGGGGCCTGACCATTGATTTGGGTTATGCCTGGACCGAGCTGCCATCCGGGCGTGATGTCGCGTTCGTGGATGTCCCCGGGCACGAGAGGTTCCTCGGAAACATGCTCGCCGGCATCGGGCCGGCACCTTTGGTCTGCTTTGTGGTTGCTGCCGACGAGGGCTGGCAAGCGCAGTCGAGCGACCACCGTGACGCGGTCGCCGCCTTGGGCATCGAACACGGCGTTATAGTCCTGAGCCGCATCGACAGGGCTCCGGGGCGGGTTGACGACGTGCTGGCCAGAACCCGGAGTGAGCTGGCCGGTACCGGGTTGCAGAATGCGCCCGCCGTGGCCGTTTCCGCCCCTGCGGGTACGGGACTAGCAGAACTGCGAGCCACCCTCGACGACGTACTGGCCACGGTGCCTTCACCCACCGCGTCGGGGCGGGTCAGGTTGTGGGTGGACCGCTCGTTCACCATCGCGGGATCGGGAACCGTGGTGACCGGAACGCTCGCAGCGGGAACGCTCGTTCAGGGTGACCGATTGGAATTGCTGGGCCACGACGGCTCCCGTTCGGTTGCCGTTCGGGGGCTGCAAAGCCGCGATACGTCGTACTCGTCGCTGGGGCCGGTCAACCGGGTCGCACTGAATCTGCGTGATGTTTCCGCTGGTGATGTCCGGCGCGGCGATGCGCTGCTCACCCCCGGTGCTTGGGTCGCCACGAGCGTCCTGGGTGTCCGACGTACCACCGGCGTCAGCTACACCGACGTACCGGAACGCCTGATGGTTCACGCTGGCACAGCGGCGGTGCCGTGCCGGCTGCGGCCCTTTGATGCCGACCACGCGCGGCTCGTGCTCGACAGGCCTTTGCCATTGGTCCTCGGCGACCGCATGGTGTTACGCGATCCGGGGAGCCGAATGGTCTTGGGCGGAGCACAAGTCCTCGACGCCGACCCCCCGGCGCTGCGGCGCCGCGGCGATGGCCTCCAGTGGGCGAAGCGCCTTTCGCGCCTGGACGCCGGTGGAGATCTGCTCGGCGAAGTCGCCGGCCGTGGTGCCATGGAGGAACAGCATCTGCGCCGGCTCGGCCTGCTGCCCGGAGCCGATGAAACAGGACACGACGGCGCTGCTCCTACCGCCGTTGCTCCCGATGGGGTGAAGGTCATCGGTGGTTGGTGGGTCCACGCCCCGCTTTATCAAGCATGGCAGGAGCGGTTGCGCACGGAGCTGAAAGCACTGCATGAGCGGGACCCACTCACCCTTGGCCTGTCCCAAGGTGCGGCACGAGACCTGCTTCAACTTCCGGCCGAGGCGCTGCTGGGCCACGTGGTTCGCGATGCGGGCCTGGAGCAGGACGCTGGTCACGTACGGTTGGCGGGCAGCGGCGGTGAGCTTGGCGCCGTCGAACCGGCCGTCTCAGCTGTGGAGGCCAAACTTGCTTCAGCCCCCTTCAGGGCCCCTGAAGCCGATGAACTGGTCTCGCTCGGTTTGGGTGCGCGGGAACTGGCTGCTGCCGGACGCGCCGGGCGGTTGCTGCGGTTGGGCGATGGTGTGGTCCTGCTGCCGACGGCACCGGCGTTGGCCATGCGCGAACTCGCACGCTTGGAGCAGCCCTTCACCACGAGCCAGGCCCGGCAGGCGCTGGGAACAACCAGGCGGGTGGCAGTTCCGCTCCTGGAGTACCTTGACTCACGGGGTTGGACCCGACGGTTGGATGCCGGTCACCGAAGTGTGGTGCGCTGACTCTTCAAGGGCACGCGACGTTGTAGTCGAAGGCACCGGAGATGTATTGGGTCAAGGCGACTTTGCCGCCGCCCGTCAACGGCGCGGTGGTGCATTTGCTCTTTGCATCGGCCAGTGACGCGGCCCCTGGGATCCAGCTGTTCAGCGTGTAGAGGTTGCTGGTGAACGGCACGGTGCCGGTGATCCCGCTCCACTGGAAGGTGGTCGAGTAGAGCCCGGTCCGGGCGCCAATACTGATGAAGTAGGCGGCCATTCCTTCGAGGTCGGCCCTGTTGGCAGCAGTATCAGTTGACCAGCTGTTGCTGGTCTCCACATCCAGCCACCAAATGAAGGAAGCCGGGTTTTCAACCCCGCGCGCTGTCGCATCGTCATAAGCCTTGGCATAGCCGTACATGTAGGAGCAGGCCGCGCCGACGGAGCCGGGGGTGCAGTTGCCGTAAGGGTTGGTGACGGCTTTTCCGCCGTACGTGTTGCTCTGAGGCCACCACGACCCGGACGTGCCAGGGTTGCCGGTGTTGACGTAGAGGGCCACTGCGGGCTGACTGGTCCCGCCAGAAGAGGTGGCAGCCCAGGATAGCTGCGTACTGAGACATGGATTGGTAGTGTCCGCACGGCCTCCATTGACACCAACGATGGCGAAGGCCTGTCCGCTGGGAAGAGTCGAGCCGCATTGCGGCCAGGAGACATCGTTGCCCACCGCTGGGTGGGTGAGCTGGTAGAAGCGGTACATGAACGCCGCCATGGCGTCCCTGGCCACAGGCAGGAGTGGCCGGTATGTCTTGGAACTGTCCGACTCGGTGTATCCGGTGCTGATACCGGTGGAGGCCAACCAGGTGATCTCCTTATAGAACGTGGTGCTAGGCGTGACATCCGTGAAGGGTGAGTTCTGCGGGGCCGTGAACGCCGGGGAGCCGGCCAGGCGGT
>NZ_JARVTA010000032.1:0-17990 GCF_030208915.1 Arthrobacter sp. efr-133-TYG-104 | reverse complement strand
CTGCGCGGCACCGGTGACAAGCGCAACCGTGTTTTCCAATCGATAAACCATGTGAGTAGTGTCCCGCTCTCCACGCCGCAGAGCCACTGTCTTCCCACATAAAAGCACGCCCATCGGCTAGATCAGCGCACAAGGAGCTGTATGGATCCATAAGCAAGGAGCAGATGTTTGCGGTTGCCGCTAATTGTCCCTCTGCTGCCTCTCCGGGAGGTTAGTAGGACCACCATTCCAGCGTGCACTGAAGGGAATTAATACAGCTATGGAACTTGGATTCTTCAGCCCTCCGTATGCGCAAGCATACGTGGACGGAAAGCGAACACTTCAGGAAGTGATCGAGTGGGACCTTCAGGTGGCTCGATGGGCCGACGAATACGGTCTGGACGAGATCTTCTTTGCTGAGCACCACACCATCGGACACGAGCCGAACCCGGCACCCGATCTCATGATCGCAGCGGCAGCGCGCGAAACTACCCGACTGCGCCTTGGGGCCGCGGCACACCTGCTCCCGTACCACAACCCTATTGCCCTCGCCACCAGGCTGATGTACCTGGATCACCTGACCGGCGGACGCTACATTGCAGGCTTCGCCCCGGGCTCATTCCCCACGGACGCACAGCTCTTCAACATCGAACTGGGCAACCCGAAGCGTTTCGACGAAGCGGTCGACATCATCACGTCCATCTGGACCCGCAAGGGGCCCTTCCGCATTGAAGGCGAATTCTGGACCGTAGATATGCCGGCCCACTCGGACCAATGGAACGGCCCGCACCTCAAGCCGTTCCAGAACCCGCATCCAGAGATCATGCTGACCGGCGTCCAGCCCACGTCACCAACTTTTGTTGAGGCCGGTCGTCGAGGCTTCTCCCCCATGAGTCAGCAAGTAGGCATGGCCGCGCTGCTCCAGCAGTGGGACACCTACGAACGAGCCGCCGTGGAAGCAGGCCACACGCCGAATCGCGCAAACTGGCGCGTCATGCGTGACGTGTTCGTTGCAGACACGGACGCTGAAGCACGCAGGCTCTTCCTTGAGGGCCCCGCTGGCCGCACCTGGGAAGACCTTGTACTCCCGACATTCAGGGCAGTACGCGATCGTGGTGGCAAGAAGTACGCCCTCGGGGAGCTGCTTCTGGATCCCGGCATGACCATTGATGAACTGACGCTCGAATGGATGGTGGACAACTTCTTCATCATCGGCTCGCCGGACACCGTCGTGGACAAGATCACCAAATTCAATGACGAGCTCGGCGGCGTAGGTGCACTCCTGTCGTTCACCTTCGACTACAGCCAAGACCCAGAGCCCTACCGCCGCCATCTTGAACTGCTCGGCCGCGAAGTTCGCCCGAGGATCGCAGACCTCGGACCCCGTGGTGCTGCCGAATGACCGAAGAAGCCCAGGGAGTAATCGTCTACCGCGGTGCACCAGAGACCGTAGAATTGACCCAGAGCCGCCCCCGCGTTCCCGCGCTTGCCGGCTCGCCGGTGGAGTCATTCCGGGTCCTGCACGCGGACGCAGGAGGGCGCAGCGGAGTGTGGGAATGTACGCCCGGCCGATTCGACTCGGCCCGCGAACACGACACCGAACTGATGCACTTCCTCTCCGGCAAGGGCACCATCACCAGCGCAGACGGAACGGTCCATGAGATCAAGCCGGGAGCGGTGCTCATCGCACCTCTTGGCTGGCGCGGCACGTGGGACATCCAAGAGACGGTCCGAAAAATCTACACCATTTGGAACGTACCGACCCCAACTGAAACAGGAGAAAACTGATGACTACAGCCAGGGAACTTCAGGCGTCCGTCTGGGACGCTGAGTGCCGGCGCGACCTTGAGGCAGTGCTGAGCCACTTTCACCCGGACGCCGTTTTCCATCCCGCAGGCGGACCCGCAAAGAAGGGTCATGATGCCATTCGAGAGATGACCGAAGAGTTCTACAGCGTCTACCCGGAACTCTCCATCGAAATCCTTAATGAATGGGGCAACGGAGAATCCTCCGCGGTCTTTGAATTCCGCGTTAATCTGAAGGACAACGATGGACAGGCCGTCACGCTCGATGGAGTAATCCTCGTTGAAATCCAGGACGGCAAGTTTACGGCCGTCCGCTACTACGAAGATGCGCCGGTTCCCGTGGCAGCGGCCACCGTCTAAGCGATGGCTTGAAATACGTAAGGGTTGCGTCCCACGGACGCAACCCTTACGTATTTTTAAGGAAGAATCCAACGACGTTTCATGCAAGCGAAGCGGTGCGCTGCTATACCGCCTTTACCCGCCCTAACGATGGCGTGACCTGGCCTGTCGTCAAAGGAGAAATACCGGAACCGTGATTCGAGAAAGAAGCCTTTGACGATCAACATGCGCTCGGCCTGAAAACAGAGAACTGAATGTATGCCCAGGCCGTTTGCCGGCGGCGAAGGGCACCCAGATACTCACGCTTCTCGTGCGATCTGCGACTTGGACTCCTTGCCACCAGCGGGGTAGCCACCGCGCCTACTGGCAAAGATGACTACGAGAGCTACTGCTGCTGGGAGGCTTGCGGCCAGAGGCACATACTGGGGACCAACCGTGGTCATGGCTAGGGAACCGAGCGCTGACCCGATGCTGATGCCTAGTTGAATCATGACAACGGAGAGGCTGTTGGCTGCGTCCTTGTGTTCTCCGCCCGCGCGGAGAATGGCGGCCTGGTTGTAGATGCCGATTGCCCCAAACGCGGCGCCCCAGATAGCCACCAGAACAGATCCGGCAATCAACGATCCCCCCAGCAGCGGCAGTACGCCGAAAGCGACCACCAGGAAGGCAACGGCCCACAGTAGGGAGCGTCTGGGGTAGGAATCCGCTGTCCGCCCCGCAATCCAGATGCCTATCAAGCTCGCGACTCCTACAAGCGACAGGAAACCGCCGGTCAGTTCATCGGGCAGGCCACAGGCATGAAGGAAAGGAGCGATGTAAGTGAAGAGGGTGAAATGGGCAAGTATCAAAAGTGGCCACGCTGTGACGACTGCCATAACCCCCGGGCGTCTGATCGCGGAGAACACTGAAGGTGTTGTGTTGGGCCCGTTACCAGGGGTAGTTGGCAGGAGCCGGATACCCAGCGCGGCGATAACTATGCCAACTCCCGCAAGGACAAGGAACGACATACGCCAAGACAGCGCGGAGCCCATAAGGGTGCCAATCGGGGCGCCTCCGGCCAGAGCGACACTGTTCCCGGCAAAAATGATCGCCATTGCTTTTCCTACAGAAGTTTCCGGAACGATGCGTGTCGCGTACGGAGCAATGCCAACCCATAACATCCCGTGGGCAATGCCGCCAAGAAGCCTGGCGCTCACTGCAAGCTCCAGGGTTGGGCTGCAGGCCAGTAGCACATTACTTACGGCGAAGGTGAACATGGTCGCGATCAGCAGGGTCCTCCGTGGAATTCGTCCGCCCAGCATCCGCGACAAGGGCAGTGCTGTGAAGACGATTACCACTGCGTACGCCCCCGTGAGCATGCCAACACTGGACTCTTCAACGCCCAGATCACGGCTGATCTGGGGTAGTAGCCCTGAAGGGAGCAACTCGGTCGTAACGGCCGTGAACGCCGCTGCAGCAAGTAGAAGAAGCGTCCCCCACGGGATTTTGGCGGTATCTCTCCCCTTGGCCTTTCCCGTATCGATGGATGAGGCGGCGGACGCTGCTTCCGTGGTTGGTTCTCGTTTCAATGGGGGTGTTCCTCGACAGTTTGTGCGCCGGATTCGGCCCTTTTGCAACGTTAAGCAAGTGCGGCTCCGCTGGGTTCAGCGGAGCCGCGCCGGCATGTTAACCGTTGGGTGTGCGGACAGGATGTGCCTGGGTTGCTTTTCGGGCTCTGGGCAGTAGAGCCTTAGCCCATTTGGACCTAGACTTCGGCCAGTATCGTGGAGAGCCGTGTGGCGGCAATGGAGCCAGTTGCAACCGCCCCTTCCATCCAGCCACGGAATGCGTGGGCGATGTCGGAGCCCGCAAAGACGAGACGACCTTCGGTGGCCTCAAGCGCTGAAGCGTACTTCGAGAGCAATCCCGCCGGCGGTGTGCACCAAGTTCCCTTGGAGTAGGGGTCGGTGAACCAGTCATGACCGTCCACTTTGAGGACCTGGGCCTCAGGTATGTACTTTTGGAAAGCCCTTTCGACGTCGTCGCGGTCGAGAATGTCCAGGGGACGTTCTTGCGTCGAGAACCCGACGATGAGGTCACCTTCGAGGGCAGTCTCGTCCCGGGGGTAGTCGGTGAAGAACACGTCAATGGGTTCGTCATGCTCACCGATTCCAAGAACCTTCTCAGGAATGTCAGTGACGAGAGCCCAGAGCTTCTTAGCAGCTCCTGATTGCCCGATTGCCGCGGCCGAGGTTTTCTCGGGAGAGAGCGGCGGCACGAACTCAACGTCAGTAAGACAGTTCAGGGGAATGGCAATTACTGCGCCCCGCGCACGCACGACCTCCCCGCTCTCCAGCCGTACCGTGACGTGCTCATCGGACTGTTCGACTTGGCTGACCGGGGTAGAGAGTTTCAGGTCAGCAGCTGAGTCTTCCAGCATGCGCTGGAGGAGGTCTGTGGTGCCGGCTGCGAACCGGTGTGTCGGAGTGTGCCCGATGGCCATAACGTCGTAGTTCAGAACAGGAATCCAAGCCATCAGGTGAAGGGCTGAGATTTGGGAGAGATGGCAACCAGTTTCCTGTCGAATCCACGCACCCATGAGTTCTTTCAGAGTCACCGAGAGCCCGAACCCGTCGATGTAATCATCCAGCGGAACGTCAAGGTCTTCGACATTCTGGGTGTCCAACGGCAGCGTCGGATTGATACGTTCCACTTGCTTGCGGACTTCTTCTACAAAAAGGCGCAGTGCCAATTCGTCGTCGCGGCTGATCGGACATGCTGCGTGGCTAAGGACGCCATCCAGGATGGAAACATGATTTTCTGCCTGGGGGCTGGTGCTGAGCTCAACTCCGTACCGCTGGACTTCTGCCATAAGGGCTTCGTTGCCCACGGGATCCAGCCAGTTGCCGCCCATCTCAACGGACACATGTGTATCCGCGAAGGGACGGTACCAGGTGCGACCGCCGATGCGGTCCCGCGCCTCGACGATCAGGACCCGTTTGCCCTCCTTGGCAAGGTCGCGCGCAGCGGTTATGCCAGCAAAGCCAGCACCAATAACCACTGCGTCGTATATCTCACTGCTCATTATCTGGTCCTTTTCTCTTGTTCCTTGTCGGCGGCCACTTCGCGCGCCGGGTTTTCACACGACGTCGTGTTGAATCATGGCCGGATCGGCAGGTGAAGCGGGGATCCGTGAACGCCCGGGTCGCAGGCGTTCACGGACCCGGTGCCGAGCGAGGCAAGCACGAGAACGTTCAGCTGGGGGCCCGCGAAGGCTAGATTTGTCGGCGTCGGGGCATAAACTCCCGACCAGTCATCGACCTCAACGTGGAGTTGGCCGTCCACGGATAAGCGGTAGACGCGATTTGGCTGCCAACAGCTGATCCACAATCCGCCCTCGGCATCGAATGCAAGTCCGTCCGGTACCACCTGATCCAGAACCACGACCACTTCGGGGTCGCCGCCGTTTAGTGGCATCCGCGTAATCCTGGGCCAGGTGGACTCCACGATGTAGAGCCAGTCCCCGTCAATGGCCAGCCCATTGGCAAAGTGAAGTCCCTCAAGGACTCTCTCGGTGGTGCCATCGGGATCTATTCGGACTATACCGCCGTTGGGTTTTCCCCAGTCTCCGGAGTCGGAGACCCATAGATTGCCTGTGCTGTCGAAGACAGGGTAGTTCGGATAACCGATGGCATCACCAAACCGTCTGATCCTGCCATCGGTAGCGACCTGCTGGATGCAGCCGTTGCCGGTGTCGCAGACGTAGACGTGACCTGTGGCGTCCACGGCCAGACCCAACATGGACCCACCGGGCACCGTGCAGACAGTTTCGACTGGGCCCCCGTCGAGACTGAAGCGGTAAACCTGACCGCCCTCGCCTCCCGCGTACAGCACCTGGTCCCTAGGTGACCAGCACACACCCTCGGCGTGATCCAATCCCTCCGCCACGGTTCGTAGACCTGTTCCGATTACGGAGGCAGGAACGCCGGTGGTGAAATGGGCTTCACCAATCGTGGTGAGTTGGCTCGTTCTGGTCACGTGCTGTTTCCTTGTCGGCGTGGAGATCCGAATCATGTTTGAGGATCAGGTTTTTGCCAAGGCTCACATTTCTTACAGACTAGCTGCGAATCAGGCGACCTGGCTGTGGGCGCCGAGTTCGTGCCATGTGCGGTTGTAGTAGACCAACGGAACCTGTTCGTCAGCACCCTCCTGGGTGCTGGCCTCGATGGCCTCGACCAGGACGATCGCCGAGCCGCCCGCGTCCATGGACGTCAGCACGCGGCCCCGGATCCAGGCACGTGCACCCGGGAAGTAAACCTCCCCGCTTGGCAAAGTCGACCACAGGTCGGTGTTAGCGAAGCGATCGATGCCGCTGGTGGCACCCAGCTTGGCGAGCTCAAGCTGGCCGGCTCCAAGCAGGTGCACGACCACGGTCTCGGCTCGGCGAATGGTGGGCGTGCTCGATGAGTGCGCCGAGAGAGAGAACATGAGCAGTGCCGGATCTGCGCTGACGGAGGAAACCGACGTTGCAGTGAGCATCACCGGGCCATTTCCCGAGTTGGCCGTAATGACGGCTACACCAGCAGGGTGCTGGCGGAATGCGGCCTTGAAATCATCGGACGACAGAGAGGTCGTGGGAGATTCGGTAACTTGTGCGGTAGTCATGATCTTTCCTTTCTTTTCCCGGGCGAAGGCCGGAATGCTGTCTCGGCCCGTGCTGAGGAGCTTGTGGCTCGGTGCCTGTATATCCATGATCGAGGAGCATTGTGATCCTCACTATTAGCGCGATATACAGTTCTGGCCCGGGTGTTTGTCTCTGCCTGCAGGTACGAGGCTACGAGGAACGGAATACTTCTTGCTTTGCCAGGTGTTCCACGGCAAGCCTGGGACTCGAGAGAACGCGGGAACTGTCGACCGATCGCATGGCTGCGATCCTCGCCATGGATGCCTGTGCAAGGACGACTACATCGACTCTTGCCAGCAAGGAATCGAGTTCCTCCGCGATGATGGCGTCGTGGCGGGCGGCATCACCGCGATCAAGGGCGGCAAATGCTCCTTCGCAGAGTTGTGGAATAACCGACACATCGCGGCCAGCCGCCCGCGCAGCGCTTTCTACGAGGGCGGCAGTCGGTGACAGTGTTGTTGGCAGAGTGGCAAGCACACCTATCCTGGAACCCAGCTCAACCGCTCGCTCGACCATGGCCCGGTCAACCCTAAAGACAGGAATTTCTGCCGTGGCGGCTATCTCATCGACGACCCCACCCACGGAGGAGCACGTGACCAGAACTGCGTCGACACCGTACTCCGTGAGCGCAGCAACGTGCCTGCGCAGCCTGTCCCGGGTGACGTCGTCGATTTCTCCGTCACGCATAGTGCGTTTCAGGAGCAGCTCGTCACTGATAACGATCGTCTCCACGGACGGAAGCAGCTCTCCCGCAAGCTCGGCGAACGTGCTTCCAAGCTTGGAGACGGTATGTATAAGACCGAGTTTGGACATGGATATTCCTGTTTCTTGAAGTTGTCTGACCCGTGTGACCACGGGGCAGACCCGATTGCGGTCATGCGGGACGGCACTTTCTCGGGTACCGGGCGTGAAGGTAC
This sequence comes from Arthrobacter sp. efr-133-TYG-104, assembly GCF_030208915.1. Classification (NCBI taxonomy): domain Bacteria; kingdom Bacillati; phylum Actinomycetota; class Actinomycetes; order Micrococcales; family Micrococcaceae; genus Arthrobacter; species Arthrobacter sp. efr-133-TYG-104. Next base: position 10,287 of record NZ_JARVTA010000032.1, on the reverse strand, counting down.
TTCATCTTCGGAGTGATCCCGAGACTGGACCGACCCGTTTGGCTTTGGAGCCTTAGTAGCATTCAGCGAGCAGGCCGCCGTCGACGACAAGCGCTTCGCCCGTGATAAAACTTGCAGCGTCTGAGGCCAGGAACAGTACAGCGCGGGCGACCTCGCTCGGCTGACCGATGCGGCCGAGCGGGTACTCCCCTTCCGCTTGAGCACGCAGGGCTGCCGGGTCCTTGGCCGCTGCGAAATACGCTTCGACGAGGGGAGTCTGCATGTCGCCGGGAAGGACGGTATTGCAGCGGATGTTGTCACGGCCGTATTTCACGGCCGCAGCCTTGGTCAGAGCAAGGACTCCGCCTTTCGCCGCACCATAAGCGGCAAGCATGGGATCACCGGTCACGGCAAGCACAGAGGAGACATTGACTATGGAGCCGCCACCGGCGCCCCGCATGGCGCGGATCGCGTGCTTGCATCCAAAGAAGGGCCCCTTCAGATTTACACCCAAGACTCTGTCCAGCTGCTCTTCTGTTGTGTCAGCCAGTTCTTCTTCGATCTGGATGGCTGCGTTGTTGACCAGCACATCCAATCGGCCAAATTGCTTCACTGCGTCGTCGACAAGGGCCTCTACCTCGGCTTCTTTGGAAACGTCTGTATGGCGGTAGATGCCAAGACCTTTCATGGCGGCCGCTCCGGCCGCGTCGTTTACATCGCAACCGAGAACATGAGCGCCCTCGGCAGCAAACTCCTTGACCAGAGCGCTTCCGAGGCCGGAAGCTACTCCCGTAACGATCACACTGCGTCCCTCAAATGACTTACTCATGGGCTTTTTCCTCTCGTTCCACTAAGCCCCTAGAACTATGCCGCCCACGGCGCCCACCGTCTATGTGAATTGCGTATGAATCATGGCGTTAGGCATATATTTCGACACAGCTGGCTCTATTGTGTGGTTTGGGAGAGCGCCAAGGCCCGAAGGGCGAACCAGAGTTCGCTGACGTCACCGGTGGAACGCATTGAACGACCCGTTAACTCTTGGATACGGGAGATGCGGTAATTGACGGTCTGTGTGTGTATGTAGAGCAGCTCTGCAGTCCGGCTGGGAGAGCGATCGCATTCCAAATACGCTTGGAGCGTTTTGACCAACTCCGTGCCCTGATTGCGATCGTATTCCATGAGCGGGCCAAGGACGCGGTCAGCGGTTAGTTTGGATTCTGCGAGAGTTCGCGGGAGGAATGTTGGACTGCCCTGGCCGTAAGGCACGAGGGCGGAACTTTCAGGGTTGATGGTTTCGAGAGCCCACCGCGCCTGACGAACTGCATCACTGAGATTGCCAGTGTCGCTGAATGTGTCGCTCAGCCCAGCCCTCCAGTGTTCGAGAGCGGTCCGTTCCTCCAGAACTGCTGTTGGTACATCTTCAGCTCTGATGACCGCAACTGCTACTTGACCGATCTCGCCGAACAGGAAAGGGATGCGACGAATAAGCCAGCTTCGGGCCAGCTTGTCAATTGCCACAGCCCGTCCGTCGATGGCTAGCACGCGTAGGTCACCCTGTAACCGGCGTTCGCGGAACAGCTCGGTCAGAACGACCGGGTCGAAGCGGCCCACCAACGCATCGTTGAGTAGGCCGGCTCCCGAGCGCCTGTAGCGTTCCACTGTCGCGTCGACTCTCCCGATTTCGAGACCGCAGGCAGCTGCGATCTGGTGAAGAACAGCCAAGGCTGGTTTCGTCTCGCCGTCCGGGAATGCGATCAGGCAGGCTGATCTCTCGCTGGGCACCGGCATTGCCAGCGCTACTTTGTCATCCACGGTGAGGTTCATGACAAACGGTGCCCGGCCGGAGGACCGGCGGACCTCCTCATCGTACGCATCTTTCCATTCAGGTCCCGGTGTGCCGCCGCCCGGAATTAATGATTCCCATAGGTCCGGGTCAACCACCTGCAGCGTGCAGTTAACGACGTTGCTGAGTCGGTCCACGAACTCAGTGCCTGCGAGTTCCTCCCGGAGGCTGGCCATTACCTCACCGTGTACCCGGGCGATTTTGGTGAAGGACTGGTTCTCTTCTTTGGCGTTGGCAACAGCGACAAAACGGACGTACTGGGCAAAGCCCACAGTGTGCGCGCCCTTGATCACGGGAAACTCAGCGCGGTCCGCAGCTTCGAGCATTTCATCCGAAATGGTGGGGCAGCGTTTGTCTTCCCCGATGACTAAGCCGCTTAACCCTGCCTCCGCGAGCTTCTCAATGAATCGCACCTGTTCGGTAGGTTCTTCAGGAACGATATAACCGCACGTCAGGACCAAATCACCAGGATCAAGCCAGTTCCAAGGGTCAAATGCATCGCTCACATGAGCCCAGGAAACTCTTCGATCGAGCCCTGCGCTGCCTGCTAGTGGGACCGCCTGCAAGTAGCGTAACTCGACCAGGTCCCGTACAGAAATTTTTCCCAGCCCTATCGGAGGCCTGGAGGGTCCAGACTGGGCGGCGGCGGATGTCGTCATGATGGCACCTCGCACAAGGAAACGTTGTCCTGCAGGATTTGCGTATCATCTCGTCCAGGCAGGCTCGGCGGCGCTCCCCCGGCGATGGGCTCAGGAGCCGTCCCCTGCACGAACACAGGGTCAAGGCGACGTAGAGCACTATCTTGCTGACCGGTCAGTTCCTGACTCGGACGGATCTGGAGGCGTTCATTGCCATTCACGTGCCCATGCTATAGCTACTGAGTCTGTTTTGGGACTATATTCTGAAACATGCGAGAAGCTTGAATTTATAGCATCACTCAAATGGCAGTAGTTGCTGGGAACGGCTTGTAGATGGCTTTAAACGACAGTGGCCCCCGACTGGGGGCCACTGTCGCAACATTACGGGGTCTGTGGGAATCGACTGCGTAAATCGGCGACCTCGTGCTCCTCCAGGTACCGAGGTGAGCGATGCTCCAGAAGCAGATGGAGACGCGCTGTCTCCTCAATTTCCTCAACAGCATCCACTGCGCCATCCAACGTCGACGCCGCGGCCAATGACCCATGATGACGCAGCAGCACTGCACGGGAATCCTCCGTCGCCCGTGCGACTGCCTCTTTGAGAGCAGCGCTCCCCGGAGCCGCATAATCGACCACGGGTAGACGGCCCACCCGCATGACAAAGTAAGGCGTAAGGGGAGGAAGAGCATCCTCGACGTCCAGACCTGGCAGGCAGGACACCGCTACAGCGGAGGTCGAATGCAGATGGGCCACGGCCGCGCACGTGGGGTGGTTTCGGTACAGCGCCTGGTGCAGCACTAGCTCTTTCGACGGCTTGTCACCCGTGATGTGCTCTCCGTCGAGGGTCGTCACGGAGAGCCGTTCCGGGTCCAGGCGACCGAGACAGGCATTCGTTGGCGTGATCATGATCTTGTCACCCACCCGGACGCTGAGGTTTCCGGTTCTGCCCGGAGTGAGGCCTCTGTCGTACAAGGCAGCACCCAGGGCCACCATGTGGTTTCGCTTTTCGTTGTCAAAGCTCATTTTCCCGCCCTTTCCAGAGCATCACTGAAGAACGACGGTCCGCCGAAGTTCCCCGATTTGAAGGCCACCGCGAGTCCGCGGTCTTCTGCCACTATCCACGGCACGCCTACGCTGATGTCAGGGCCGATCCGGGCCGACTGCAGCCTGAGGGCCTCGGCCACGGCCCCGGATGTCTCTCCTCCTGCGACGATGAACCGGCGGACGCCAAGCTGTTCCAGTGAGACCGCGATATCCCCCATTGCTAGTTCAATCCGTCGCGACACGTCAGCCGGGCTCAGTCCCCCGGCAACGGATGCCCCGAAGGAATTGTGGTCCGTCGTGATCAGCATGGGGCCCTCCGCGAGGCTGTTTTCCACGAAGACGGTCGCTTTACGCAGAGCTGCGCCACCGTCTACGAGGTCCTGCACACTCAAGGTCAGTGTTGGTCCATCAAAGTTACGCACCTGTTCCTGCGTTGCCCGGGACAGACTGCCGGCCAGAATCGCAGCCGGGCCCTGAGGCAAGGCCGAAACCCTCGGGTCCACGGACAGGTTATGACCGGAACGTTTGTGAGCGGCCACGGCGAAGGCAGCTCCAAAAGCGGCGCCGCCGGCGGCGACCTTATCATCTGCGGCCGCGTGGGCGATCTTGTCAAGGTCGGAGTCCCGTACGGCATCCGCAATAATGTGGTGCGCTGTAATATTCCGCTCACCGATCTCAAGCAGTCGAGCCGAAATCGCGTCCGCTCCTTCGTCCACAGTTGCCAGAAGAACGGAGTCAACCGCATGAGGCGTTTGTTCGGCCAGGACCCGCCGTAACAGAGAATCACGCATGGGATTGAGTGGGTGATTGCGCATCGGCGAATCACTGAGCAATTCCTCCCAGACGAATAGGTGACCTTGATAAACTGTCCGGCCATTGGCAGGGTACGACGGACAGTGCACCACGCGGGCAGAGCCTGTCAGGCCGATAAGAGCGTCCGTGACAGGCCCGATGTTTCCTTCGGACGTTGAGTCGAAGGTGCTGCAGTACTTGGAGAATATCTGCTCGGCACCGGCCGCCTGCAGGGCCTTGGCGGCTTCTAGTGCTGAAGCGCATGCTTCCATAGGAGGGACGCTGCGGATTTTTAAGGCCACGACGACGGCGTCGCCGGTATCGGCGGGGAGCGTGTCGCTTCCGAAGGCCAGGCGGACATCGACTCCGCGGTTTGCGAGCACACTGGCGATGTCCGTTGCACCCGTTATGTCGTCAGCGATAAACCCGACCGGACGTACATGTGTGCTCATTTAGCCACCACCGCGTCCGCGAAACGGGGCAGGTCATGCATGAGTTGCTTGGTATATGCGTCCTGGGGCTCTGTTAGTACTTGTTCCACTGATCCTGTTTCCACGATACGGCCCTGTTCGAGCACCATGATGTCCTGAGCGATGCTCCGCACGACAGCGACGTTATGGGTAATGAACACCATTGATAGTCCGCGCTGGTACTGCAGCTCACGTAACTGTTCAATCACGAGCGCTTGAACCGACACATCCAGTGCGGAAGTGATTTCGTCGCAGATCAGCAGTTCAGGGTCGACAATCAGGGCCCGTGCCACGGCGACACGCTGACGCTCGCCGCCGGAGAGTTGTTCGGGCATGCGGTCAGCCAAGTCCCCGCCAAGGGCTACTACCTCGAGGGTTTCGAGAACTTTTTTGCGCCGGTCCGAGTATGAAAGCCGCTCAAAGAACCGCAAGGGCTCCTCTACGTTCTCCCCTACCGACAGCCTCGGGTTCAGCGAAGCATGAGGGTTCTGGAAAATGTACTGAATCCGTCGCCGTTCCTCGGCACGACGACGGCGTACCTGTGGATCCAGAAGCTGCCCGTCAAAGGTGACGGGGCCCTCCCAGGCGGAGTGAAGGCCGGCGAGACAACGAGCCAGCGTAGTCTTGCCCGATCCTGACTCACCCACGACGCCGAGGCAGCTGCCCGCTTCCACGGTGAACCGGACATCGTGGAGTGTTGGCTTGGAGCCGTACCAGGCCGACAGTCCGTCGACTTCCAGTGCTCCCTTACGGGCGCTGCTTGGGGGCAGTGCGACAGCGTCCAATGATGGCAATTTCTGTGCCGCCGGTTCGGGCTGAACAGGGTGGTAGCAGCGGTGATCGTGTCCGGGTTCAGCGGTTTCAAGAGCTGGTATCGATTCCCGGCAAATCGACGTGGCCGCTGCGCAGCGGTCAGCAAAGGCACATCCCGTTGGCCACTGGCCGGGCCGCGGAGGGCGCCCCGGAATGCCTACTAGGGCGCCGGCACGCTCGGGCGTGGGGGCTGCCTTAAGCAATCCAGCCGTGTATTGGTGCCGGGGCGCGCTGAATATGGCCTGAGCAGGCGCGCGTTCAACGATCCGTCCGGCGTACATCACGGCCACACTGTCGGCGATCTCGGCCACCACGGGCAGATCGTGGCTCACATATACGGCGCTGACATCGTGGGAGGTGGCGAGATGCCGGATCGTTTCCAGGATGTGGCGCTGGGTTGTGACGTCCAACCCGGTCGTTGGCTCGTCAAGGATCACGAGGCGCGGTCGGCAGGCGAAGGCCATGGCAATGGCCAAGCGTTGCGCCTGGCCGCCGGAAACCTGGTGCGGGTAACTGTTCAACAGCTCTCGTGTAGCCGGCAGACGCACTTCATCGAGCAGAGCAGCAACCCGTTCGTCCAGTGGCTCGCCGGCCTTGCCCTCATCGTGAATACGCAGTGCTTCACCCAGCTGGTACCCGAGTGTCAGGGCGGGGTTCAACCCACTTGTTGGATCCTGAGGAACGTAGGAAACCAGTGTTCCCCTGGCCTTACGTAGGGCTGTTCCCTCCAGTTCCAATACATTTGTCCTGTCAACGAAGACTGCGCCCTCGGTGATTTTCAACCCGCGTCGGGCGTAGTTCAACAGGGACAGGGCTACAGTGCTTTTTCCGGATCCGGATTCACCGACAAGTCCCATGACTTGTGCGGCTCCGACGGAAAAGGACACATCCTGAACCACAGGGATGCTCGACCGGCCGAGAACGACACCCAGACCTTCGACCCGGAGCCGGGCCTGAACCGTAGCCGATGGTGTTATGTCGGTCATTTTGACCCTTTCGACGTGGCTCTGATAGATGCGTTGAGCACGGCTTCCTCACCGCGATTTTCGCCGAGGTTCGCCCTCGCGATCGCGTCAGCGAATGTGTTGGTTCCCACTGCCAGCAGGGCCAGCAAAAGCGCTGGGCCAAGCACTCCCCATGCATTGGATGCCAGGCCGATCCGGTTTTCGTTCACCATCACGCCCCAGTCCGGGGATGGAGGCGGTGCCCCGAATCCAAGGAAGCTCAACCCTGCGATGAGGACAATCGAGTAGCTGAGCCGCAGGCCGAGCTCCACCATCAGCGGCGTCGTAAGGTTGGGCAGGACGTGACGGGCAAGAATCAACCGCGTGGGCACACCCCACACCGCGACTGCCTTAACAAAGTCCTTCTCGGTCACCGACTGAGCGGCGCCGTAGATGACACGAGCTGTCTGGGGGGCTTGGGAAAGTCCCACGGCCAGGATGAGCAGCCACCACTGAGGACCAACAAGGCTGAGCAACAGTAGCGCAAACACAAGCTGCGGAATGGCCAGCGCCATGTCAACACCACGCATCAGGAGGTTCTCGATGAAACCCCTGCGATAGGCGGCAATAACACCGATGATTGCACCGGACCCGACGGCGACAATCGTCGCGGCGAAAGCCAAGAGCATCAGGTTGAGGCCACCGTGCAGAACGCGGTCCAGCACCCCCCGCCCAAGGACGTCTGTGCCGAGCAACCCGGCCCCGGCGATGCTTGAATCTGAGAAGGGGGCTGCTGCGAACTCCGTCGGGGATGCCGGGGAAAGCGGGCCAAGAAAAACGATGGCTAAAACAAACAGCGCAATGCCTGCTCCGATCCGGCCCCGCCACGTACGGAAGGCGGCCCGGAGAACGCGCAACGCCGCATTGGATTTCCGCCCAGGGGCCTTGGAGGAGGCAGAGGTTTTAGTGGTCGTGGAAACTTTGTTGGACATGGTTACCTAGGTGCGCGTCTGCGCGGAGTCGAAAGAAGCACGAACAGGTCGGTGAGGATGTTGAGCCCCACGTAGAAAATCGCGAGCAGGACAACAATGAACTGCAGGACCGGGACATCGCGTGTTTGAACGGCTCCAGCCAAGGCAAGCCCTATGCCGGGGTACTGGAAGACGGTTTCGACGAGCACGATGCCGCCGGCCAGATACAGCAAGTTCAGCCCAAAGACCTGGATGGCAGGTGCGACAGCGTTGGGTAGTGCGTGACGAAACAGGAGCCTTGCAGAACTTGCACCCTTGAGCTGGGCGACTTCAGCGTAGTCACTGGTCAAGGCCTCGATCATCGCTGCCCGCACCATGCGGAACATGTACGGTGTGGTGACAATAACCAGTGTCAGAACAGGCAGTACCAGCTTGATCGGCTGATCCCAGATGCGTTCCTCCGGCGAAATGATCGACACTGCGGGGAACCAGTCGAGGATCCCAACGGAAAAGATGAAGATCACGAAAACGCCCACCACGAACTCGGGAAGGGCACTGACAACCAAAGCAATCACGGATGCTGTGTCGTCGAACAAGCCGTCGCGGCGGTGGGCTGCGATGACACCGCCGACGATCCCGATCAAGGTGGACGTCAAGGCGACGATGATAACCAAGACCGCCGAGTTCTGCAGGCGTGGGATGACGACATCGGTCACCGGAATCCGCGCAGCGAGTGAGTCACCATACTTACCGGAAATGAAGTCTCCAAACCACGAAAACAACCCAGGCAGGAGACCCTGGTTCAGTCCGAGCTTTTCACGCAACGCTGCGACTGCCTCGGGGGTGGCGAACTGCCCAAGCACTGCCTGGGCAGCGTCACCGGGAAGGATCCTGGTAGCCAAGTACGTCAGCACCCCGACGAAAATCACGGACACGAGCCCCAACGGAACCCGCCATAGAAGGAGGTCCTGTACAGGATGTGAAACACGGGACCGGGAGGGCCGCGAACGCGGTTCCTTTCCGGCGCTGATGCTGGCTTGTTGCGCGGTCATCATGATCCTTGCAGCCAGATGTTCTGCCATCCGGAGCCGCCGTTAATGGGTATGCCGGTGATGTTTTCGCTGACGCCGCCAACGCGGGAGGTCATGCCCTCGATTCCTGGGAAGTAGACCGGGATGATATAGCCGCCCTTTTCGTAGTCGAACTTCATCAGTTCCTTGACCAGTTCGTCGCGGGCGTTCTTGTCCACGGTGGCCAGCGCTTTTGCGTAGGTGCTTTGCCAAGTGGGGTCGTTTTGGTGGATCTCGTTGAACGGCGCCCCATCAGCTATGCCTTGGCTAGCGCAAGTGAGGTAGGACGCGGTGTTCCAGAAGCTCTGGGTGAAGGCGGCCTTGCCGTAGGACTGTGACCAGAATTGGGTTGATTCCTCGGTGCGGATGTTTACGGTCACGCCAGCCTGTTTGGCTTGGGTCGCGAAAACGCTGGCGATGGCCACTGCCCCGGGCCCGGTCGGTGCGGCTACGAGTTCGATTTGCAAGTCGGAATGTCCGGCGGCACGAAGCAAGGAACGAGCCTGGTCCAGGTCCTGCTTGCGTTGCGGGACGGTGCCCTCATAAGCGGTATCGATCGCGCCATAGATGTCGTTTCCGACCTCGCCCAAGCCACCGTAGACCTGCTCGTTGAGATCATCCCGGTTCACGAGCAGGCGCAATGCTTGGCGCACGCGGACGTCACTGAACGGTTCGGTATCCACACGCATTGTCAGCGGCACGAACCCGCGGGTCTTCGAGACAACGACCTTGCCGCCTCCGGATTTGACTGCGGCAACAGAGGTCGAGGAAAGCTGGTTGACCAGGTCAATCTGGCCGGACTGGAGCGCGTTGATTTGCGCGGTCTCGTCAGCGAAGTTGATGATCACGAGCTCGTTCAGGTACGGCTGGCCGTTTTGCCAGTACTCATCAAAGCGCGGGAAGCTCGAGCGCTGGCCCGGGGTGAAGGAACCGAACTTGAACGGTCCGGTACCCACAGGTTTCGCGGGGTCATAGCCCTGAGGAACGATACGAGTGGTAAACCCATCGGCCAGGCCTTCAACGAAAATGGCAAACGGGGCAGTGAACGGGATCCGAAGCGTCCGGGGATCCACCACTTTTGCCGATGCAAGATCGATAGGGCCGATGCTGCTCAGCCCGGGGAACTTGTTCTGCTCGATCCTGCGCAATGAGAACAGCACGTCATCAGAGGTGAGCGTCTTGCCGTTATGGAACTTGATGTCCGGCTTGACCCTAATTGTCCACTCGGTGGCGTCTGCGTTGGGTTCAATGGATTCGGCCAGCACCAACTCGGGCCGGCCCGTGGCCCCGTTCATCATCACAAGCTGCTCAAACAACGCCCCGGCCCGTATGAAGTCCACCGTCGTGAGCGAGTTCTGGGCATCGAGGGTGTCACCGCTGCCACCGGAGGTAGCGCCGACCCGCAGCGAACCACCGCGCACCGGAGTGGCCCCGCCGCTGCTCTGACCGCCTGCGCCACCCTTACCGGTGCAGGCAGTAAGGGCCCCAAGGCCCAAAAAGGCAGCCGTGCCGCCTACTTGGAGCAGGGTTCGACGGCTAAACGCGCCGCCGCTATTTCTAGGCTCCTGGGAAATTGGATTCATGGTCATAGGACACTCCGTGGTTGTTCGTAATCTGCCACTGCGCCGAAACACAGCGATATTGGGGGCCGTGCTTTGCGCTGGGTGGTTAGGTGAGGTTGATGCCGCCGTCGACGAGGAGGTCGATGCCGGTGATGTAGGAG
>NZ_JARVTA010000038.1:0-20517 GCF_030208915.1 Arthrobacter sp. efr-133-TYG-104 | reverse complement strand
CAGTCAACCCGCTGAGGATGTCTGAGGTCTCTTCTCCTACAGCCACGTCCAACCTTCCTTTTGGCGCATGCATCGGCGCCTCAGGTCCGGCAGGGTAACTGCCCATCGTGAATGCGTCGTGTGCGACGTTACAGTTTCAACAGCCCGGTCGGATGCGCCGGACAGGTCTTCTGAGCGTATGGCTACCAGTAGAATTTCTTGGGGCGGTCGCCCCGGAGCCATAGCGCTCATGGCCACTCTAGCTTTCACTTCGCCGGATGCGTAGCCGCCGGGGTCCGGGAGCGTTGTATGTCACATATCTGCAGGACACCGTGACGGAAAGCACCTCGACGTCGCGGCGTGGAATCGCACCCCGAAGTGCGGAATATGGCCTACGGCAGGGACAATGGCTTGAAGCACACGCCCAAAGGGTGTTGGCTGTTGGTAATGGAAGTCACTTCAAAAGGAGGAAACGTGAGCGAGGCCGACGCCGCCACATCGGTAAATGTGGCGGAAAGAATGGGTTTCAAAGACGGGGATCTGATTCAGGAACGCGGCTACGACGACGACGTCGATTTCGACTTGCGTGACGACATCGAAGATGTCACTGGCTCTGAACTATTGGATGAAGATGATCACGACGTCGTTGACGCCGTCATCTTCTGGTGGCGGGACGGCGATGGAGACCTCGTTGATGCGTTGGTTGATTCACTCACCACGCTCAAGGAAGGCGGAGTCGTCTGGGTCCTCACCCCCAAGTCCGGCCGGGATAACTACGTTTCACCCGCTGACATCCAGGATGCTGCCCCCACCTCCGGACTTCACCTGACCACCTCGGCAGGGGTGTCGAAAGACTGGAGCGCCACGCGTCTGGTGGCCAAGAAGAACAAGTGACGGACCTTCAGCAGACCGCCCTGGCTGCGCCTCAAGTGGGCGACGCGGCATCTGATTTTGAACTGACGAACCAATACGGCGAGCCCGTTCGGTTGTCCGACTACTGTGGCCGCAATGTGGTGGTTGTTTTCTATCCCTTTGCTTTCTCAGGTATTTGCACCGGGGAGCTGTGTGAGCTTCGGGACAACCTTGCTGATTTTGAGGACGCCAACGCAACCGTGCTTGCCGTTTCCGTGGACAGCAAATTTACGCTGAGGGCCTACGCGGAGCAGGAAAATTACGGCTTTGACCTTCTGGCCGATTTTTGGCCCCACGGGGCAGTGGCGCAGCGGTACGGCGTGTTTGATGCCGCTAGTGGGATGGCATTGCGCGGAACGTTCATCATCGATGCCGCCGGAGTTATCCGACACGTGGTGGTCAATCCGCGCGGAAAAGCGCGTGATCTGGGCGATTATCGGCGGGCACTGGCCTCCTTGGCCCAACGGTAAGCATGGGCACAACGGGAGCGGGCCAGGGCACGCCTGGGGTAGGTATGACCGGGTTCGCCAGCCTGCCGCCAGCGGCCCCTGAGGTGCTCGATCCCCGGGAACTTGAAGGATTGCAAGCTGCAGTTGGTGTTTTGGCTCACCGGCGGCTTGCAGTTCTCACCGGTGCGGGCCTCAGCACGGATTCCGGCATCCCCGATTACCGAGGTCCTGGATCCGCTCCACGGAATCCCATGACGTATCAGGAATTTGTGGGAGACGTCGCAAACAGGCGCAGGTATTGGGCGCGTAACCACATCGGGTGGTCCCATTTACGGCACGCAGATCCCAACGCCGGACACTTCGCCGTCGCGGCAATGGAACGCCGGGGGCTATTGACGGGTCTTATTACGCAAAACGTGGACCGGCTCCACGAGGACGCGGGAAGCGTCAATGTTGTTGACTTGCATGGGCGGTTCGACCAGGTGGCATGCCTTGAAAACGGCCACACATTCACCAGGGGTCTCATCGCCGCCGTCCTTGAGGAAATCAATCCCGGATTCCTGGAAGCGGCCTTGGCCTCCAATGCGGTGGAGATGGCTCCTGACGCCGATGCCACTGTTGAGGACCCCGAACTCATCACCTCCTTCGTGATGGCTGTTTGTCCCATCTGCGGCGGCACTCTCAAACCTGACTTTGTCTACTTCGGCGAGAACGTTCCCAAGGATCGCGTGGTGCGGGCGTACGCGATGGTGGATGAGGCGCAGGCCCTCTTGGTGGCTGGCTCATCCCTGACTGTGCAGAGCGGGTTGAGGTTTGTCCGTCACGCCGCGAAGGCAGGGAAGCCCGTAGTAATCATCAACCGTGGCGCTACCCGCGGTGATGTGTTTGCGACGCTGAAGTTGGAGGCCGGGGTCAGCGGGGCGCTGGACTACCTTGCCCGTGAGCTTCCTGGTCTTGCCGAGCCATATCCGCCGATTGGTATTTCTTCCGATTGATCATGTAGAGTCATTGTTCGTTGGTCGACGCGCTGAAGTAACTGCAACGCATTGTGGTAGCGCTGAGATCACCGGATTAGGGTCTTTAGCTCAGCTGGTAGAGCGCCACGTTTACACCGTGGATGTCATCGGTTCGATCCCGGTAGGACCCACCACGAATCCCCGTCACATCAGGCCTCAGGCCGATGTGGCGGGGATTTTTTGTGGCTGGGATTTTTCGCCCTGGTCCCCGGATTCGGCCTGTCGATTCGTTCTGTCGATTCGCTCTTGGGCCGACGGCCTGGCCTTTGGCTGGAATGTCAGTGCCCACCCTTAGCGTCTTGGTTCATGGAGCATGTTTTTATCCGCGGGGGTGAGCCCGGTACCGCTGCGGTGGTGGTAAGGGGCGATCGCGAGTGGCGCATTGTTGTTGAACCGGTCCGCTGGTTTGAACGGGTTCCGTGGTGGGAGGACCGGAGGCGGATGCCGCGTGGCCAAGGCCGCGTGGATGTCGAGGTGCTGCAGGTGCAGGTCCGGTTGGGTAACGGCAGCCGGTCCAGTATCGCTACCTGGGAACTGATGCGGGACGGCGAAGGCGGCGGGTGGCGGATCAGGGGCGAGCAGGTCGCAGCAGCCTGATGACGGCCATGAAATGGATGAGCTCTCCACCGCGACTATTGGGGGATGCCGCGGTGGAGAGCTCGAAGATGAATATACAGCGAACCTTTGGGTTTGGAAAGCCGTGTGCCGTGAACGCTGCTGGACCTCTTGGGAGACGCCGGGGATGCCGTTCGGAATCCCTCGATCCCACTACGATGGGTAAATGTTCAGCAGGATGAACAGACGCTTTCCGAGGACTTGCGAGGATTGAGGATGCCCATGCCAGATTCCCATGCCGTCCGTTCTCCTGGGCTGGGGTCGTCGTCGCCAGCGCCTGCGGTAACCAGGGCAGCTGCCGTTTTGGAGGCGCTTGCGAACTCGCACACGGGGCAGCTCACCTTGAGCGATTTGTCGCGCGAGCTCGGCATCCCGAAATCGTCGACATCCAACCTGCTTCTCGCGCTCGAGGAAGCGCGCTTGATCACGAGGCAGGGCGCGGATTTCACGTTGGGTCGAAAGCTCGTCGAACTGGGAGCTGCGTACCTGAGCCGCCTCGATGAGGTGCAGGAGTTCTATAAATACTGTGAACAAGCGCCCACACTCTCAAGCGAAACAGTGCGGATTGCAATGCTCGACGGGGATCATGTGATCTACCTTGCCCGTTACGAGGGCCATCCGGCTGTCCGGCTGACATCGAACATCGGTGACAAGATGCCAGTCTCGCTGTGCGGTGTGGGGAAGGCCCTGCTGGCCCAGTTGCGCGACCACGACATCGATGCCATGTTCCCCGACGGCATGGAGCTTCCCGTCATGACCACAAACTCCCTTCGCACGGCCGAGGAGCTGAAGGCGCAAGTAGCCGTGATCCGAAAGCAAGGTTTCGCTTTCGAAGACGAAGAATCCACGTTGGGGGTAGTTTGCTTGGCTGTTCCAGTCCCGACCCGCGGCGCCCATGGACCAAGCCTCGGGTTGTCCGTAACGGCACTGAAGGCTACCTATTCCCAAGAGCAGGGCGCGCAGATGGTCAAGGAACTCAAGGAATTGGCGCGTTCCTTGGGAAGCCCGATGGGGTAATGCTCCCTTTCACAACTACGGGCACAAAGACCCGCGGCTGATCGCTCCAGCTCGGCTCCAACTCGGCGATGGTTTGGCGCATAATCTTGTCCGCGGCGTCCCGCGCCAGCGCACCATCACCGGCGTCGATTGCGTGGGCAACGTCCATGTGCCACTGCAGCGCCTGTTTCTGGGGATGTTCGGGCATGAGTCCGTGGACCGTCCGCCCGGTCAGCGTTTCGGTGACCTGACCTATCAGGTTCGCGAACATCTCGTTGCCTGAGCCTGAGAGCACAAGAGCGTGGAAACGGATGTCGAGGTCCAGGAACCGGGGAACGTCACCGGCGTCTCCTGCTTCTTTCATGGCTTCCGATATGGCTACCAGTTCCTGTCGGAGGCTGGCTGGGGCGTTGCTGGCGGCCAACTCGGCGGCTGTGGGTTCGACGGCGGAACGCAGCTCCGCGAGCGAGCGCAGCTGGGCTCCACGGCCATCGCCGGCCAAGCGCCACCGGATGACCATTGGATCGAAAGGGTTCCAGCGATGCGCCGGCAAAACCCGGATGCCTACCCGCTTGATCGTCTCCACCAATCCCAAGGACTGAAGCACCCGTACTGCTTCCCGGACTACCGAACGGGAAACATTCAGTTCTTCTTCGAGGTGTTCTGCCAACATGACGTGGCCGGTCGGAAGGGTGCCATCGACAATCCGGGTTCCCAAATGCTCAATGGCGCGGTGGTGGAGGCTGGTGGACATAGAGGCAAGCATAGTGGCGGCAGGGCAGCGTCATAGACTGTTTATGACGCGGAGCCTTCCAGAACGTGGGCGCCGCTTCCTCACCCGAATGTAATTACGTATGGTTTATTACAGCCCCTGGTTACGAATTCGCTTCCTGCGTGCCCGCAGGACTGTATGCACACGAACGAATTGGAGTTTTGATGTCAGCACACATCGGTGTCACCGGCCTTGCGGTAATGGGTGCCAATCTTGCCCGCAACCTCGCCCGCAACGGCTTCACCGTGGCTCTTCACAACCGCTCCGTGGAAAAGACCGACGCACTGCTGGAAAAGCACGGGACAGACGGAGACTTCATCCGCACGGAAACGCTGCAGGAACTGGTCGACTCGCTCGAAAAGCCCCGCCGCGTCCTCATCATGGTCAAGGCGGGCGCCCCTGTTGACAACGTCATCGAGCAGCTTGAACCTTTGCTCGAAGCCGGGGACATCATCATCGACGCCGGCAACTCGCACTACGAGGACACTCGCCGCCGTGAAGCAGCCTTGGCCAAGAAGGACCTGCACTTCGTGGGCGTTGGCGTCTCCGGCGGCGAAGAAGGTGCGCTGAATGGCCCGTCGATCATGCCCGGTGGTTCCAAGGAGTCGTACGACGCTCTCGGCCCGCTGCTGGAAAAGATTTCGGCCAAGGTCGACGGCGAACCCTGCTGCGCGTGGATCGGCACGGACGGTGCGGGCCACTTCGTCAAGATGGTGCACAACGGCATCGAATATGCCGACATGCAGGTCATCGGTGAAGCCTTCGACCTCCTCCGTTCGGGTGCAGGCATTGAGCCTGCCGAACAGTCAAAGATCTTCACCGAGTGGAACAAGGGTGATCTGTCCTCGTTCTTGATCGAAATCTCCGCTGAGGTCCTGGGCCACGTTGATGCCAAGACCGGTAAGCCGTTCGTTGATGTCGTCGTCGACGCCGCTGGCCAGAAGGGCACTGGACGCTGGACCGTTATCTCGGCCTTGGAGCTCGGCTCGCCGGTGTCCGGCATCGCCGAGTCCGTATTTGCCCGTGCGCTGTCCTCGCAGGCCGAGCAGCGCAGGCTCGGCCAGGAATTGCTGGCCGGAGAAGAAGCTTCCGTGGAAATCCCCGAGACGTTCGTGGAGGATGTACGCCAGGCTCTCTATGCCTCCAAGCTCGTCTCCTACGCACAGGGCCTGGACATGCTGACCTCCGCTGCCAAGGAGTACGGCTGGGACCTCAAGCTGGACCAGATCGCATCGCTCTGGCGTGCAGGCTGCATCATCCGTGCAGAGCTGCTCAAGGACATTACCAACGCCTACGCAGCCGAGGAGAAGCCCGCCAACCTGCTCTTCGCCCCGGCCTTCACCAAGGCCATTGCAGAGGCCCTTCCGGCCTGGCGTCGGGTTGTTGCTACGGCGGTCCAGCTCGGTATTCCGGTTCCGGTATTTTCCTCATCGTTGGCTTACTACGACGGCCTGCGCCGCAAGCGCGTTGCCGCTGCCCTGATCCAGGGCCAGCGCGACCTCTTCGGTGCACACACCTACGGCCGCGTGGACACCGAGGGCACGTTCCACACCCTGTGGGGCGAAGACAAGTCTGAGGTCTCGGCTGTGGACACCCACTAGCCAGCCTGACGCAGAAAGCGCCCCGGTTCAGTGAACCGGGGCGCTTTGTGCGTTTAAGGGAACAAAGAAATACAAGCGCAGCTAAATCCGATATTCGATGTAGTACTCCGCTGGATCAACCGCTGGTTTGGTTTCCGAACGCGCATCGCGATGGCGCCAGGTGGCGGGAATACCGGTGATGATTGACTCCGGCGGTGCGTCTTTGACGACGACGGCGTTGGCACCGACGGCGCTGTCAGCGCCGATGGTGATGGGTCCGAGGACCTTGGCGCCGGCGCCAATGGTCACGCGATCCCCGATGGTCGGGTGGCGTTTGACCTTGGCCAATGAACGTCCGCCCAGTGTTACGCCGTGATAAATCATGACGTCCTCACCAATTTCGGCGGTCTCGCCGATCACCACTCCCATGCCATGGTCAATGAAGAAGCGCCGTCCAATGGTTGCACCGGGATGGATCTCGATGCCGGTCATGAACCGCGCCAACTGAGAGATCAGCCGGGCCGGGAAGCGCAGGGCAGGGTTCTGCCACAGCCGGTGGGTCAGGCGGTGAGCCCAGATGGCGTGAAGCCCGGAGTAGGCAAAAAAGTTCTCGAAAGAGCCTCGCGCCGCCGGGTCGTGAGACCGGGCGGCGTCGAGGTCTTCCTTAAGCCTTGCGAAGAAGCTCACAAAGACCTTTCTACAGGAAATGAAGATGTGCGGGCGAAGTGTTAGCCGCGGATATCGTCAAACAGCACGGTCGAGATGTAGCGCTCTCCGAAGTCGCAGACGACGGCGACAATCAGCTTGCCCGCGTTCTCAGGTCGCTTGGCGAGTTCCAGGGCGCCCCACACAATGGCGCCGGAGGAGATGCCGCCGAGGATGCCTTCACGCGCGCCGAGTTCACGGGCCACACGGACCGAATCTTCGAGCGTGGCGTCCAGAACTTCGTCGTACACGTTGGTGTCCAGGATTTCGGGCACAAAGTTGGCACCGAGGCCCTGGATCTTGTGCGGGCCCGGGGCGCCACCGTTGAGGATAGCGGAGTCCTTGGGCTCAACGGCAACGATCTGGACGCCGGGCTTGCGCTCCTTGAGGACTTGGCCGACGCCGGTGATGGTACCGCCCGTGCCAACGCCTGAGACGAAGATGTCTACTTCCCCGTCGGTATCGGCCCAGATTTCCTCAGCGGTGGTATCGCGGTGGACCTGCGGGTTGGCTTCATTGGCGAACTGCTGCGCCCAAATGGAGTTCTCCGTGGTGGCCACGATCTCCTGCGCCTTTTCCACAGCGCCGCGCATTCCTTCGGAGCCGGGGGTCAGGACGATTTCCGCACCGTAAGCCCGGAGCATCACCCGGCGTTCGGTGGACATGGTCTCGGGCATGGTCAGGATGACCTTGTAGCCGCGGGCAGCGCCCACCAAGGCCAACGCGATGCCGGTGTTGCCGGAGGTGCCCTCCACAATGGTTCCGCCGGGCTTCAAAGCACCGGACCTCTCCGCGGCGTCAATGATGGCAACGCCGATGCGGTCCTTGACGCTGTTGGCCGGGTTGTAGAACTCGAGCTTGACTGCCACGGTGGCATCGAGCCCCTCAGTAAGCCGGTTCAAACGGACCAGCGGAGTGCGGCCGACCAGTTGAGTGACGTCGTCGTAGATCCGTGCCATGAAAATTATGCCTATCTCTCAAGAGGGAATGCTGAGGTCAGCCTAGCCAGCCCGAACGAAACCCTGCTAAGCCGTAAGCCACGCGGAGTAATATTTCCGGGCCTTGGCCAACTTCGGGTTGATGATCACTTGGCAGTAGCCCTGGTACGGATACTTTCCGTAATAGTTCTGGTGCACTTCCTCGGCTTCGAAGAATTCCGGCAGGCGCGCGACTTCCGTGACGATCGGATCCGACCATAACGCCTGGGCCCGCTCTATCGCTTCCTCGAACAGGATCTTTTCCTCCGTCGTGGAATAGAACATGGATGACCGGTATTGGGTTCCAACGTCGTAGCCCTGGCGGTTCAGCGTGGTGGGGTCGTGCAGCGCGAAGAACATGTCCAGGATGATTTCTTCCGGAACCACGGACTCGTCGAAAGTTACGGCAACGACTTCGGCATGGCCGGTCGTTCCGGAACACACCTCGTAGTAGTCGGGATTGCGGACGTGGCCGCCGGTATAGCCGGAGACTACTGAGCTGACGCCGCGGGTCTTCTGGTAAACAGCATCGAGGCACCAGAAGCAGCCGCCGCCAAGTACGAAAGTTTTCATGTTCTCTTCAATGGATGGGAGGGGCTGATGATTCCCGCAACACCTTACGGGACAATAACGGTGCCCGGCAGATACCGCGGAAAGTAAAGCCTGCCGATCCGGCTGAGTACGGGTGAGTAGGTAACAATAGGACTATGGAAGCCGTAAATACCCCCATAACTGATGCGGATTCCGGTGACGATGCCGGGGAAGCCATCGGGGACCCAACGCTCGGACAAGTGTTACTGGCTGTGGAGGAGCTCTGGCCGGAGTCCTTGGCCGAGGACTGGGACGAGGTAGGCCTGGTGGTCGGTCATCCTGCCGTTCCGGTGGAGAAGATCATGTTTGCCGTCGATCCCACGCTGGCCGTCATCGATGAGGCCATCGAGTGGGGGGCCCAACTGCTCATTACGCATCACCCTTTACTCCTCAAAGGCGTCAATTCAGTGGCTGCGACGTCCGCGAAGGGAGTGGCCGTCCATCGGCTTATTGAGGCCGGGGCCGCGCTGCTGACCGTCCACACCAACGGAGATTCGGCAGTCGGTGGCGTCTCGGACGTCTTGGCTGACGCCCTAGGGTTGGAAAACGTCTCGCCCCTTACAGTCGCCGCCAACGGATTACCCGAAGAAGGCATCGGCCGGGTCGGTGACCTCTCGGACATCATGACACTGGGTGATTTTGCGGCCCGCGTTTTTGAAATGCTTCCCGCGGTTGCAGGCGGGGTGCGGGTGGCCGGTGACAAGGACGGGTTGGTCAAGCGGGTCGCGGTCTGCGGTGGTGCAGGCGACAGCCTGTTCGGTGCCGTCCGGGCGAACCACGCCGACGTGTACGTCACGGCAGACATGCGGCACCACCCGGCTTCCGAAGCCCGTGAGGGCACGCCCAATGGACGGCCCTACCTGATCGACGTGTCGCACTTCGCGAGTGAGTGGTTGTGGCTTCCCCCCGCTGCGGAGGCACTCGGTAACGTACTCGCGGACCAGGGGTACGACGTCGAAATCCGTGTCAGTACCACCAACAGCGATCCTTGGGACTTCATACTCACTCCCGCCGGGGACTAGAGTCTAGAAGGATACGGACAACCCCGGCAGCGCCGGGCGTCCGGCCGGGCTTGGTTGGCAGGACCGGTGGGGACAAACGGAGGTAAGCGTGGCGAAGGCAGCACCGGCGGAACAATTGAAATTGCTTGAACTGCAGGGACTGGATGCCAAGCTGAAATCGCTGGCCGGCAAGCGGAAGGTGCTGGAGACGGATCCGCGGATCACGGATCTCACGGATGCGCTCAGGGTCGCAAACGGCGAGCTGGGAGCGGCAAAGGTTGCAGTGCACGACGCCGAGGCCGAACTCCGCCGCGCCGAGGCCGACGTCGAGCAGGTAGCCACGCGCATTGAACGCGACGAAGCGCGGTTGAACAGCGGCACCGGACTCTCCAAAGACCTCGTCGCGCTGCAGAGTGACATCGCGTCACTGAACAAGCGGCGCTCGGATCTCGAGGATGTGGAGCTGGAGATACTCGAGCGGTTGGACGCATTGCGGGAGCGCCAAGCTGCGCAGCAGGCGATCGTCGATGACATCCAGGGTTCGTTTGGCAGCATTCGGGCTGAGCTCGATGAGGCGATCGCCGAGATCGCGGCCGAAGAAGCGGTGGTGCGCGGGCAACGAGCCGCTTTCTCCGAATCCCTTGACCAGGCAATGGTCGCTGTTTACGAGAAGACAATCGCCAAGCGGGGAGTAGGTGCGGCGCGCCTCTTCCACGGCAAGTCCGAGGGGTCGGGCATGATGCTGAGCCCCGGTGATCTGGCCGAGGTCAGGGCAGCCGCGGAGGATGAGATCGTTTTTTGCCCGGATTCCGGATGCATCCTTGTACGTTCGACGGAATGGAACTGAACCATCCTGCCGGGAATTAGCTGGAGAGAATGATGTTCAGCGCGTGTGGTTTACGCGCCGTTCCGATCTCAAGTTCCGCGGTCCAAATTTCCCGCGCTGCCTTGGCCAACTGATCCGGCGTGGCCGGTGCCTTGCCGCGCCTGGTCAAGAGGTGGCGGGCAAGCTCGCCGCGGGTGTGCTTGGCGAAGTGGCTGACCACCGTTCGCTTGCCACGTGCCTCAGTGAACACGTTGACGTTGACCGTCTGCGCTGGCGGCGGAGCCCAGGCAGCGGCATACGTGCTGGAACGGCAATCCACCACCAATTCGCCTTCCGCGCGCCTGGCGAGGGCGGCGTTGAGGTGCGGCTTCCAGAACGAGGCGAGGCGGCCGACGTCGGGCAGTGCGGTTCCCATGGAAAGCCGGTAGGCGGGCACGTGGTCACCAAAGCCGATCGCGCCCCAAAGGGCCGAAATCACCAGGACTGAGTCGACCGCTTTGCGGCGCTGCGTCGGGGTCATGCTCTTGAAACCGAGGGCGTCGTACAGCACCCCCGAATACACCTGATGCGCAGGAGCTGCCGGCTCGGCATGCAGGCGGGTATTACGTTCGACGTCGTCCCGCAGCGAAGCGCCCACACCCAGCAACGCCAGGGCATCCTGGTGCGCGCTGACCGTCCCGAGGGATTCCAGCACTTTTGCGCGGCAAGGATTCAGTTCCGGGAAGTTGAGGGACTCCCAGTCGACGGCGGAGCCCTTCACCGCGGGGGTCTTGCCTTCAGATGGCGGCAGCAGAATCAGCACCAGACGATACTAGCCGGATTTACCGGTGGCCCTCGCTGAGAATTCGGCCGGGCAAGACGCCGGTAGACTGGAGCGCGGATGGGTTGACCAGGCGGCCGCGCGCCACGGAAGTGGCTCGAGGAACGTCCGGGCTCCACAGGGCAGGGTGGTGGGTAACGCCCACTCGGGGTAACCCGCAGGCCAGTGCCACAGAGAACAGACCGCCTGCCTCATCGGTGCCCGCACCGTGAACGGCAGGTAAGGGTGAAACGGTGGTGTAAGAGACCACCAGCTCCCTGGGTGACCGGGGAGGCTAGGTAAACCCCACCCGGAGCAAGGCCAGACAGGACACGTTTGAGGGCTGCCCGCCCGAGTGTCCGGGTAGGCTGCTGGAGGGCGTCGGCAACGGCGTTCGTAGATGGATGGCCGCCACTCCCGTTCCGGCAACGGATCGGGATGACAGAACCCGGCGTATCGGTCAACCCATCCACTTATGACACCGCGTTATGGCCCGCGCAATGGCCCCTCTTCCCGCCCGCATCGGGCCCGTGTGAGTGATTTCACGCTTGCTGGCAGATAGCTGGCAGCGTCCTCCCCGTAGAATGGTTCCTGAACGTGGAAGTTCTGCCGCCGGGACTGCGTTCGCAGCCGGCGGATTTTTCTTTGTTCTCGTTCAAGGTGCTGTGGGCGGACCGAAGCCCTGCCAGTGCCAGTGCCGCAGGATTACTCCGGGCGGCCGCCATCTGCATACGAGGACGTATGTAGTTGACCCAAGGAAGGTAGTTCTGTGAGCCAGACGTCAGATTCTTGTCTTGATAAGTGGATGGGCCGGGAGGCTCTCGCCGAGGCGATGATTCCAGTGATCGGCCGGTTGTACAGGGAAAACAACGTGGTGACCAGCATCCACGGCCGCAGCCTGATCAATAAATCCACCATGAACATCCTGAAGGCGCACCGCTTTGCCCGCCGGATGAGCAACACCGAGCTCCTCCTTGAGGAAACCGCACCGTTGCTGAATGCCTTGGCTGAGCTGGACCTCGGCGCGGCGGCCATTGACATTGCACGTTTGACGGAGAAGTACCGGGTAGAAGGCAACGGCGCCTCACTCGATGAGTATCTTCGTGGTGAGCTTGCGGAGATTGTTGGGAAGCGCGGCGCTGATGACCGTACCAGCACCGACGTCGTGCTGTATGGTTTCGGGCGTATCGGGCGGTTGTTGGCCCGTATCCTGATCGAGAAGGCCGGCGGTGGGCACGGTCTGCGGCTCCGGGCGATCGTGGTCCGTAAAGGCGCCGAGAATGATCTGGTCAAGCGTGCGAGCCTGCTGCGCCGGGACTCCGTGCATGGTTCCTTCGAGGGCACCATCCGGGTGGATGAGGACGCCAACACCATCACCGCCAACGGTGTGCAGATCCAGGTCATCTACTCGGACAACCCCGCCACCGTGGATTACACCGCCTACGGGATCAAAGATGCCCTGGTGGTGGACAACACCGGCCGCTGGCGTGACGCCGAGGGCCTTTCCCAGCACCTGCAGAGCAAGGGCGTGGCCCGTGTCCTGCTCACCGCTCCGGGCAAGGGCGAGCTGAAGAACATCGTCCACGGCATCAACCACCGCGACATCAACGACGACGACACGATCGTCACCGCCGCCTCGTGCACCACCAACGCGATCACCCCGGTGCTGAAGGCCATCAACGATAAGTTCGGCATCGTTCACGGCCACGTCGAAACGGTCCACTCGTTCACGAACGACCAGAACCTGATCGATAACTTCCACAAGGGCGACCGCCGGGGCCGTTCGGCGGCGTTGAACATGGTCATCACCGAGACCGGGGCCGCCAAGGCCGTAGCCAAAGCACTGCCCCAATTGCAGGGCAAACTCACCGGTAACGCCATCCGCGTTCCCACCCCGGATGTGTCCATGGCCATCCTGAACCTCAACCTCGAGAACGGCACCACCCGTGATGAGGTCAACGATTACCTCCGCGAGATGTCCCTCCACTCCGAACTCCGCAAGCAGATCGACTACATCGACTCCCCGGACGTCGTGTCCACGGACTTCGTCGGCTCCCGCCGGGCAGGCATCGTGGACGGGCTCGCAACCATCTCCAACGACAAAAACCTCATACTCTACGTCTGGTACGACAACGAGTTCGGCTACTCCTGCCAAGTAGTCCGCGTCATGGAAGAAATGGCCGGCGTCAACCCGCCGTCCTTCCCCGCGCGGGACGTCGTGGCGCCTATCGCAGTCCTTGAGGGCGCTGGCGCCTGATTGCCTGAAATTGTAGTGGAGTTCCCGGCCTGTTCACTGGAAACGGTCGGGAATTCTGTCCAGAATGAGCATCATGGAAAGGGAGTCAACTATGGAACATGAAACCACCCTGGAACATGCGCTGGACCTCGCGCGCGCTAACCAGAAACAAGCTCAGAAGCTCCTTGATCAGGCAATAGCAGCCAACGCCACGGGCGACGTCACGGATCAGCGCGTCGAGCAATTGCGGGGGCTCCTTGCCTTGGCTACGGAGGACCTGCAGCGGGTTACCCGGGAGCAATAGCCCCGACTGGTCCTCCACACTGGGGATAGCCGCATGCTTGGCTGCTCAGTGCTTTACGCTCGAAGGACACCCTCTACCTCTATCGGATGAAGGTCCTTTGAGTCTCACATATTCTGCCTATCAGCGGGCGCGGCGCAGGTCGCGGCAAGCATGGGCCATCATCTTGCTGGGCGCCGCCACCATCGTGGCGGCGCTCACTTGGTTCTTCCTTTCCGGCCAGTTTGCTGTGTCCGAGCCAGCGGTGTCGGGGCCAGTGGATGCCCCGGTCTTCAATCCTGCGTGGATGAAGCCCCTCCCGGATGCGTCCGCTGTAGCCCCGGCTAAAGCCCTTGACGCGCTGGAACGCCTCAGGGTTAAGGGAAAGGCGCCTCAAACCGGGTACGACCGCACGCAGTTCGGTCAAGCCTGGCTGGATGTCGATCGGAACGGTTGCGACACGCGCAACGACATCCTGCGGCGGGACTTGTCGGCGGTGGTTTTTGCCGAAGGGTCTTCCTGCAAGGTTTCCGCAGGCGACTTCATGGAGCCCTACACCGGTCTGCGTGTCTCATTCCGCAGGGGCCAGGACACCAGCGCCTCCGTGCAAATCGACCACGTGGTGGCATTGTCCAACGCGTGGCAAACCGGCGCCCAGCAACTCACACCACATCAGCGCCAAACGTTGGCCAACGACCCCCTGAACCTTCTCGCCGCCGACGGTCCGGCCAACGTGAAGAAAGGGGCCGGCGACGCGGCGACGTGGTTGCCTGCCAACAAGAACTTCAGGTGCCACTATGTCGCCCGGCAGATTTCAGTCAAAACGGCATACAGTCTGTGGGTTACCCCAGCAGAAAAGGACGCGATGAAGCGCGTCCTAGGCTCATGCCCCGATCAGCAAACTATTTACAGCCGGAGGTAACCGTGCCCCAGTTGCCACGTCCCGCCGTCGTCGATCCTTTCCAGAACCGTGCGCTGCAAGGACGTGTCGCGGGGGAGGGCGTGCAGGTTTTCCAGGCCTCGCTGCCGGAAAGTGAAGTACACAGCGTCCGTGGGGGCATCCGTGCATCGTTCCACCGTGAAGCGACGGGCAAAGGAGGCGATGTTGCTCGCTGGTAGCCGATCCGTGAGGTAGGGGTCGAGCATCCACGAGTCACACGTGGCCAGGGCCACACCTTTGTCCGGGAAATGCTGGCCAAAGAAGGATCGTGCCTCGGCGAAGCTGGCGTCAACCAATGCGGGGGAGAGGCTGCCGCCTTCTGGGATGTGCACTCCAAGAACCCACGACGGCGGTTCTGCCGCGCCGTCGTTCGCTCCTGCAGCCCGAATCAGGTGGAACTGGAGCCGCCCCAACCGGAACAAGTTCCCCGCCATGTGCAGCGTCAGCCAGTTCCAAGTGTCCAGCCCAAACTTCGCATGGACGCGTCGGTTGATGCGTAACTGCAGCCCGACGTCGGCCAGGGTCGCGGACGAGACTGCCGGGCTGATTCCCAGCCGCCGATGGTACTCGGCCACTGTCGGCGCGAATCGCAGGAGGGCCTCAATCCAGTCGGTCTCACAGCACTCATGCACACCGAAGGATCCGGTGGGGATAGCTTCTGACGGAAATGTTCCAAGCCGTCCGTTCAAGGCGGCCAGCGCTTCTTTGACATGCTCGCCGGGCGGCGATGACAGGAGTTCTGCGCATCCAGCGGCGTCCTCGTCGCGGATGTCCAGGGTCTGGAACAACTCCCGGAACGGGGCGTCTACCACCGTCTCAGTGACCGAACGGATCGGGGTCGACGCCAGGCATCCAGGTCAGGCCAGGGACACCCCATCCGTTCTTCTTTGCCTGCTTCATGGCTTTCCTTGCGTATCGATCAACCAGTTTGTTGACGTAGAGCTTGCCGTCCAAATGATCAAACTCGTGCTGCAGGATCCGCGCGAACCACCCGGTCGCTTCAAAGTCCACAGGTTTCCCGTCACCGTCGAAGCCTTCGACACGGGCCCACTCGGCACGTTGGAGCGGGTAATACTCCCCAGGGAAGGACAAGCACCCTTCGACGTCTTCGTCCGGATCCGGTAAGGCACCGGAAACCTTTGACAGGGTCAAGGTCGGGTTCACCAAGACGCCTTGATCCGGCGCGTCGTCGTCGTTGGCGTATTTGAAAATGAAGATGCGCTTGCCCACGCCCACTTGGGGCGCAGCCAGGCCAACACCGTTGGCGGCGTCGTTCGTCTCAATCATGTCCGCAATGAGTGACCGCAGTTCGTCGTCGAAAAGCTCCACTTCGCTGGCGCGGCGGTGCAAAACAGGTTCGCCCCAGATTGTTACTGGCAGGACGGTCATGTTTGTTCTTCCTTCGTTGATCGCGGTGATCCGGAAACGGGCCCGCCGCCTCGGGTTAAAACAAAAGGCCGCACCGGGTAACCGGTGCGGCCTTTGTGGAAACCGGCTCTGGAGCCAATCTCGGTGGGGTGAGCTACGGGGGTTGAACCCGCGACCTCCTGGACCACAACCAGGCGCTCTGCCAACTGAGCTAAGCCCACCATGTGCCATTTGGGCGGAACCGTTTCACCGGCTTTCCTTCAGGGCAACGACAAATAGCTTACCTGCTGTTTTGGGGTGCAAAGTCCACTTTTGCCCGTTATGGCAAAAAAACCTCAAAATTTGCTGCAGATCACACTGTCTTCCCGTGTGCCAACGTTTCGGCCGTGGCCGTGATGTCCTTGGAAATCCGCTGTGCCGTGGCTGTATCGGGTCCTGGGGCGGGCACGAAGACTGCTTCGCGGTAATAGCGGAGCTCATCGATGGAATCCTTGATGTCGCCCAACGCGCGGTGGCCCCCGTGCTTGGCCGGGGACTGGAAGTAAGCCCGGGGGAACCAGCGCCGGGAGAGTTCCTTGATGGTGCTGACGTCAATGACGCGATAGTGCAGGTGTTCGATGATGTTGGGCATGTCCCGTGCCAAGAACACCCGGTCAGTTCCTACCGAGTTGCCGCCCAAGGGTGCCTTGCGGGGGTCCGGAACCCACTTCTCGATGTACTCCAAGACCTCGGCCTCGGCCTCGGCCATGGTCTTGCCGTGGGGGAGTTCGTCCAGGAGCTTGGAACGGGTATGCATGTCGCGCACGAAGTCGTTCATCTGTTCGAGTGCGGCATCATCGGGCTTGATGACGACGTCGACGCCGTCGCCGAGGATGTTGAGCTCGGAGTCGGTAACAAGCGCTGCAACCTCGATCAAGGCGTCGTTCTTGATATCCAGTCCGGTCATTTCGCAATCGATCCAAACGATGCGTTCATTAGTAATAGGCACTCGCACAGCCTATCGTTCAGGTCCTTGCAAGTGCTCCGATGGTAGGCTTTTCGAGCATGGCAGTGTCTTTTTCCTGCTGCGCGAAGCCCTTGGAGATGCACGTATTGCCCCGAAGTGCTCGGGCCAACGATTGGATGACCACCACATGACGGTGCCTGTACCCGCCCAGAAGGCCGGGAAGCCAGCGCTGTCCGCGGACGCCGCCTTGGGCGAGGTGGACAACGCCCGGTCGCCACTCATGGCTGGTTTCGTGGGCTCCATGTTCCTGGTGATTGGTTCGCTCGGAGTGGGCTGGCTCGCCCCCGTGTCCGAACTGCGTCGGCTTCCGCTCTTCATTTGGATGCGCACCGAAGGCGTGGGCGTGTCCATATCCATCGTGCTCGTAGCTGTAGGCGGCATGCTGTTGATTCGCGCCTGGCTCCGTTTAGGGCAGCGTGTACGGGTATGGGGACTGGAGGCCCGCAAGGCAACGTTGCGAGCGATCGTGGCCTGGGGCTTGCCTATGGCGTTCACGGTCCCTTTGTTCAGTAGGGATGTTTACGCATACATCGGCCAAGGCCGCTTGATGGTCGAGAAGATCAATCCTTACGAGAACGGCATTTCGGCGCTGCCCAATTACTTCCAGCTCGGCGCGGACAAGATGTGGACTGAGGCACCGGTGCCTTACGGTCAGTTGTTCCTCTGGATAGAACAGTTCGTGGTGTGGGTGACCAACGTACAGCCCGAGGCAAGCATCATGCTCTTCCGGTTGGTGGCCCTCGTGGGCGTGGCACTCTGCGTTGTTTACATCCCCAAGTTGGCAGAGCTTCACGGCGTCAATCCGCACCGTGCCTTGTGGCTGACCGCAGCAAACCCACTCTTCCTAACGAACTTCATAGCCAGCATCCACAACGATTCGCTCATGATCGGGTTGGCCCTGGCAGGGCTCTATTACTGCGCCACGCGGCGCGTTATTCGCGGCATCCTGTTGGTGACGCTCTCCATCTCGGTCAAACCCATCACCGTGGTTTTCCTGCCCTTTATCGGCCTCTTGTGGGCAGGCAAGGGCGCCTCGTGGCCACGGCGGGTTCTCTTCTGGTTCCTCACCGCAGCTTTGAGCCTCGGAGTCCTGTACGCGATGAGCCTGTTCAACGGTTACGGGTTCGGTTGGATCAAAGGCCTCTCAGCGCCCGGAAGTGTGGCGATTTGGTATGCGCCAACCGGGTTGATCGGTTTGATCGTCGCCTCCATCCTGAATGTCTTTGGTGTGGACGGTTGGGGCGTCGCGCAGTGGGTTTACGACGCCGGCAAGGTACTCATGGTGGGGGCGGTGGGCTGGCTGGTATTCCGTGGCGACTACGATCGGCTCATCCGACGCCTTACCCTGGCTTTCGCCGCAATCGTCGTGCTCTCGCCCATGATCCAGTCTTGGTACGTCGTCTGGCTCCTGCCTCTGTTCGCGGTGACGGGAATTCGCAACGACTGGCAGGTTAAGGCCGTCTACTTTGTGGTCGCCTTCTTCATGATTTATGGCATTTCCGACCAGTTGGATGTGTTCCCGTACCTGCAGAGTGAGGACCTGGGGCTTGCACTGACGTTGGCGCGCAATGCTGCCGCGATCATTGCGCTGCTCTTTGCCGTGTACCTGATCTTCGTTGATCCGAAAACAAAGAGCCTGTTCCGCAAGCGCGACTTGCCAGGACTACGCCCAATTATTTGAGTGCATCGAGGCCTGCGCGTCCTCAGGTCCTCAGCTCGGATGGGTTGCGACCAGGCGCAGAGCCTCACGCTTTGATAAGGGACTTATTGATGGCGCATTTTCTGCCGCGAATGCCCTGACCCATTCAGGATCCGTCTTGCTGTATTCACGCAGCGCCCAACCGATGGCTTTCCGGATGAAGAACTCTTTGTCCGCGAGATTGGGTTTGATGACAGCGGCTAAAAGACTCGGATCTGTTGCCCCTTTGGCCCCCAATTGCGCCGTGATGGACGCCCTGCGAATCCACATGTCGTCATCCGTGGACCACCGTAGTAACAGGGGTGTCACCATGCTGCGATGGGAGATGAGCAGGGTACAAATCCGATGCGAGACTCCATCTACCAAGTCCCACCATGCCCCCGTCCGGATCATTTCCTCGTACACCGGCATCATCTCGAGGTCTTGGGCAACCAATTTCAGCCCAGTGAGATCGATAGCGGCATAGCGCTCTTCACGTGCTCCGGCCTTCCGCCAGAGCTCGAGAGCCGAATCTCGCACCTGATCGGGTGTGGACAACGGGAATTGTTCAAGAGAGGCTTTGACGATTCTTCGAACCTCGGGAACACGAACGCCCCAGGAGGGCATAGTCGATTTCATATACGCCTGAGCTCCCCGGGCCCTGTCGCCATCCGCAGCAGACCGCAGCGCCGAGCGGATCGTTGTCACCAAATCCGTGGTTGTCATCCCCTAACCCTAAGTCCGGGGCACGACCCGCCGAGCCCCTTGCAGATTGAGCACCTTGGCAGATTGCGCACCCTTACAGGCAACCAGCAAAGGAGTAAACCGCGGACCGCCGGCGCGGGACCGGCGGGTGCCGCTATTGCCTCGGTGATCAAGCAGGCGCGCCAACCAACTCGCCCGTTGACGTATCTACGAGGACACTCCCGACTCCGTCGAGAATGTCCACGCCCACCACCTCGGACTCGTCCTCCGGAGGCGCCTGCATGTCGTCGTCGGATTCCGGGTCCTGGTGGTTAGTGCTGGTGGGCTGTCCAGCGTTCGCATTGTTCCCATCTACGGCCCTCGTATCAGCTGGTGCGGAGGTGCCGTTCATTCGTGTGAAGTTTGCCGAACCCCACATGAGGTCATGCCCGACGGACTCGGCGTCGATCTCGGCTACGTGATAGATGCGACCCTCATGCTCCCACTGCCGCAGGCGGAGCCTCCCCACCACGATCACGCGCTGGCCCTTTTTCACGCTGCAGCCCACGTGGCCGGCCAAGTAACGGAAGGACTGGACCGTGTACCAGTTGGTGTTGCCATCCACCCACTGGTTGCTGGCGCGATCGTAGCGGCGCTCGGTGGTGCCCAGACGGAATGACGCGGTGGACGTGCCCCGCACCGTGGTGGAAGTTTTTACCTCCGAGGCCACGAAGCCCCGGACGGTGATGGTGTCGTTCATAGTTGGTCCTTCTCGATGTAGGGAATGCCTGTCCGGCCACTTCAGCTTTGTTCATCGGGAACCGCCCATGCAGATGCATTTCCCTCTATGTGAATAAACCGCGCATAAGAAGCGCTGTGGAGGACAGGACAGTTATCACTCCGTGGCGGCTGGACGGCCAAACGCACTGTAAACTCTTTGTGGCGTCAGCAGGGCCATCCTGTCTGGTGGCCGATGCCTCAGTAGCTCAGGGGATAGAGCAGCGGCCTTCTAATCCGCCGGTCGGGGGTTCGATTCCCTCCTGGGGCACCAATGTGATGAGTCGAGACATCCTTCACGGATGAGTCGAGTCATCGGTTACACCCCGG